>NZ_JAFCTT010000012.1:0-122992 GCF_049896165.1 Brevundimonas sp. TWP3-1-2b1
CCTGCTCGCGCAGGATCCCGATGATCTGCTCTTCCGTAAATCTCGATCGCTTCATTCTGTCCGTCCTTTCGAGGGGCGGACTCTAGCTATTCCTGGAGGAGTTTCAGGGGGTCACGTCACGCAGCATGCTGGGCTTCGCAGCGATGTTGTCAGTCCCACGACGCAGTTTGGCTGCCTGACCTCTAAAGCTCGCGAGCGGCTGGCACACCAGCTTCAAGCCGGAGTCGACCACGCGGCGATCTAGCTGAAGCTGCGGAACTATGAACTTGTCCCGGTCAGCGTAAAGCGTGCCCGAAAAAACTGACACCGCGGCTAGAGCAAACATCACGAAATCAGCAGGAGTGATTTCGTGGTTTTCAGTGAACCACGCTTCGCACTCGCCTTGTCCAAAAATATAGGCCGACCTGTAAAGCTGCGGCGCGTTCATCCAACCATGCTGCCAGTCAAACTGGCGGTGAGCGAAACGCGGCATGGCGTGAATGACATCGCGGCCACGGTCCAGTTCGAACCCGCTTTCCGCATCCTCAACCCTCAAGAGAGCGTTGTAGACCGCCGCGAAACCCTCATAGCTGTCGCAAGCTAGTCGGCGAGGCAGCTCCAACTTCGGCTTTGGCGTCGTAAGCACCTCGTTGACTAGGTCTTCAAGCAGCCATGGCTGAATGTAGAGATTGCCGTCGCGGACGGCGGCAATGACTTTCTCTGGGACATCCTTGAGCCCGAGCATGCCGAGCTCAATCTCCCCTGACCTAATCCGATCCACGCACCAGATCATGCGCAGGAACTCTGCATCGTTTGCGATCTTGAAAAGGTAGGTGAGACTGGCTCTAGCCCGGTCACGCGTAAGTCGAGTGGTCATGGATCCACTTGGCCGCGACTCTTGCGGTACCGCAACCGTGGTTCGTCTCTGCCTTGAACCACGGTGGCGGAAGAGGTGGGATTCGAACCCACGGACGGGTTTCCCCGTCGCCGGTTTTCAAGACCGGTTCCTTAAACCACTCGGACACTCTTCCATACCGAACTGCTGTGCCGCTTACGACAAGCTTTTCGGTGGCATTCTGGACCCGCTCCGCCGTGCGCATGACACGAGCTAACGGGCTGTAACATAGCTCCTATTTGGAGCCGTCGTCGTATTCAAGCGGTGAACCCGCAGCAGCTTTCAAGACCAGTGCCTTAAACCACTCGGCCACACTTCCATGCCGCACTGCTGCTGTCGCTTGCGACAGGCTTGATCGGTGGCGGTCTGAGCCACCTGTCCGGCTGGAGAGGGGGCATAGCAGCGCATCGCGCGTTAACCAAAACGGAAATCGGGTCGGCGAAGATTTCGCCATGTCGATGTCGCCCCTTCTCCTCCGCCGCGCCTCCCGGGTCGCGGTCGTCGCCGCCGCGACGGCCCTGTTGGCTGCCTGTGCGAGTGCGGGGGCGACGTCGGGCGGTCTGTCCGGTCCCGTGCGCGACGGACCCCGTCTGGCCGAGGCCGCGCCTGTCGTGACCGACCCGGCGCCGATCGTGTCGGGGACCATGCGCCGCTACCAGATCCGCGGGCGCTGGTATCAGCCGGAGGAGCAGCCAGACTATGACGTGGTCGGCCTGGCGTCCTGGTACGGCGACCAGTTCAACGGGCGGCCCACGGCGACCGGCGAGCGGTTCGACATGCATGCCCTGACGGCGGCTCACAAGACGCTGCCGTTGCCCGGTCTGGTCGAGGTGACGAACCTGGCCAACGGTCGTCGCGTGGTCCTGCGGGTCAACGATCGCGGGCCTTTCGTCGACGACCGGATCATTGACCTGTCGCGCGGCGCGGCCGAGGCGCTGGACCTGCTGTCGCGCGGCGTCGGCGAGGTGAGGGTCCGCTATCTCGGCCGCGCCCCGCGTCTGGGCGGCGGGACGGTGTTGCAGGTCGCCGCGGCCGCGCCGCCGCCCCCGTCCCCGGTCGCGGCGCCCGTGGAGACCGGCCAGAGATACTGGATCGAGGTCGCCGCCGATCGCGACCCGTCCCGGGCCCAGTCTGTCGCGGAGAGAATCGGCCGCTCCGCCCGCGTCCAGGCCGCGAGCGACCAGAGCATGTTCCGGGTCCTGATGGGGCCGTGGAACGACGCCGAGGCCGCCGAACGGGCCCGCCGGTCGGTCATGGCCGACGGATTCGCCGACGCCCTGTTGATATCGGCGCCCTAGACCCACTGCGCCCTTGGCCCGGGCGGTCCGGATCGCCATTGTGCGCCGGTGACCCGAGGACATTTCATTACGCTTGAAGGCGGGGAGGGGACTGGAAAGTCCACCCAGGCCGCCAGACTGGTCGCCCGGCTCGCCGCGCGCGGCCTCGACGTCGTGCACACGCGCGAGCCCGGCGGCTCGCCCGGCGCCGAGGAGATTCGGCATATCGCCCTGAACGGCGACGCCGGCCGCTGGTCGCCTCTGACCGAGACCCTGCTGATGTTCGCCTCGCGCAGCGACCATCTGGAAAAGACCATCCGCCCTGCGCTGGAGGCCGGTCGCTGGGTCGTGTGCGACCGTTTCGCGGATTCCAGCCGCGCCTATCAGGGTGCGGGCGGTGGCGCGCCGGCGGACTTCATCGAGGCCCTGGACGACGTCATCGTCGGTGATGACCAGCCGGACCTGACCCTGATCTTCGACCTGCCGGTCGAGGTGGGTCTGGAGCGGGCGCTGGCGCGGGGCGGGGCGGAGACGCGGTTCGAATCCAAGGGGCTTGCGTTCCACCGCCGCCTGCGCGACGGCTTCCTGTCCGTGGCGGCCCAGCACCCCGAGCGCTGCCGGATCATCGACGCGACAGGCGAGCCGGATGCGGTCGCCGAGCGGGTCTGGCGGGCCGTGGAGCCGATCCTGCCGTGAGCGAGCATCCGCGCGATCGCTTCGATCTGGTTCCGTCGATGGAGGCGGAGACGGCCTTCCTCGACGCCCTGGAGCGCGGACGCCTTCATCACGCCTGGATGGTCTGCGGGCCCGAGGGTCTGGGCAAGGCGACCTTCGCCTGGCGCGCCGCCCGGCGTCTGCTGGGCGCGGCGCCGGATCCCTCGCGCGGCCCGCTCGGCGCACGGCCGTCCGATCCGGTCAGCCAGCTGATCTCGGCCCAGTCCCATCCCGACCTGCTGGTGCTGGAACGGCTGGTCGAAGGCGGCAAGACGAAGAAGTCGATCTCGGTCGATCAGGCGCGCGACCTGCCGGAGTTCTTCTCCAAGAGCCCGTCCCGGGCCGACTATCGCGTGGCGATCATCGACGCGGCTGATGATCTGAATCTCAATGCCGCCAATGCCTTGCTGAAGGTTCTGGAGGAACCGCCTGAGCGCGGCGTGCTGTTCCTGGTGACCCATGCGCCGGGGCGGCTGCTGGCGACGATCCGCTCGCGCTGCCGCCGTCTGACCTTCCAGCCGTGGACCGAGAGCGCGGTGGCGACCCTGCTGGAGCGCCAGACCGAACTCGAGGGCGACGAGGCCGAACGCATCGCCGGCATGGCGCGCGGCTCGCCCGGCGCCGCCCTGTTGCTGGCCACAGCCGCCAACCTCGAGCTCGATCGGCTGGCGCGCCGCTGGGTCAACGAAGGCTTGGTGGATCGCGCCGAACAGCTGTCGGTCGCCGACGGTTTCCGGGGCGCGGAAGGACAGGCGCGGTTCGAGGCCCTGCTGGACCGGCTCGCCGCCGCCGTGAAGGCGCGGTCACTGGCGCAGGGAGGGCAGGGGGCCGCCTGGGCCGATCTGTGGACCCGGCTGACCGAGGCGCCCGAGCGGGCGGTCGCCATCAACCTCGACAAGGGCGACCTGCTGGCCGGGGCCCTGGCCGATCTGGCGCGCGTCAAACGGATGGCGGGCTGATGCTGATCGACAGCCACGTCAATCTCCACGCGCACCAGTTCGACGAGGACCGCGACGCCGTCATCGCCCGCGCCCGCGAGGCCGGGGTCGGGTTGATGGTCGAAATCTCCGACAAGCTCTCCACCTTCGAGGCCACCCACGCCCTGGCCGTGGCGCATGCGGACATCTGGTGCACCGTCGGCGCCCATCCGCATGTGGCCAAGGACCACACGGCCATGACGGCCGACGATCTGGTGGCGCTGGCCCAACGTCCGCGCGTGGTCGGCATCGGCGAATGCGGTCTCGACTTCCACTATGACCTCAGCCCGCGCGAAGCTCAGGCCCAGGTCTTTCGCACCCACATCGAGGCGGCCCAGCGCACCGGCCTGCCGCTCGTCGTCCACACCCGCGAGGCGGACGCCGACATGGCCGCGATCCTGCGGGACGGTCAGGCGAAGGCGCCGTTCCGCTTCCTCATGCATTGCTACACCAGCGGCGCGGAACTGGCGGAACTGGCAGCGGAAATGGGGGCCTGGTTCTCGGTCTCAGGTATCGCAACCTTCAAGGCGGCCGAGGACGTGCGCGAGGTCATCCGCGCCATGCCGGCCGACCGGATCATCGTCGAGACCGACTGCCCCTATCTGGCGCCCGTGCCGCACAGGGGCCGCCGCAACGAGCCGGCCTATGTCGGCCATGTGCTGCAGGCCCTGGCCGACATCCGCGGCTGGAGCCGGGAGGAGGCGGAGGCGCGCACGACCGACGCCTTCTTCAACCTGTTCGACGGAATTCCCCGCCCATGAGCGGTGAACTTGAGGTCACCATCCTGGGCAGCGGTTCGTCCGGCGGGGTGCCGCGCGGCGACGGCGACTGGGGCGTCTGCGATCCCGCCGAGCCAAAGAACCGGCGCAGCCGCTGTTCGGCCCTGATCCGGCGGCGCGGCCCGGACGGCGACACGACCGTCCTGATCGACACCTCTCCAGACCTGCGTGAACAGATGCTGAGCGCCGGTGTGAAGTCCGTGGATGCGGTCCTGTACACCCACGACCACGCCGACCAGACCCACGGGATCGATGATCTGCGCGTCTTCGCCATCCGTCGCCGCAAGCGTATTCCGGCCTGGATGGACGCCGCGACCCGCGACGCCCTGGTTCCGCGCTTCCCCTATATCTTCGAGAGCATGGAGGGTTATCCGGCGATCCTGGACCTCAGCGAGATCCCGGAGCATGGCGCGCATTGGGCCGTAGAGGGTGCTGGCGGCCCTGTGCCGGTCGTGACCTTCGATCAGGGCCACGGGCCGATCCGGTCGGTCGGCTACCGGGTGGGATCAGTGGCCTATTCAAGCGACATCGACGCTCTGGACGACGCGGCGTTCGAGGCCCTGGCCGGATGCAGCCTCTGGATCGTTGATGCGCTGCGCTGGACGATCCATCCGACACACAGCCATGTCGATCGGACCCTGGAATGGATCGCGCGCAGCGGCGTCGAGCGTGCTGTGCTTACCAATCTGCACATCGATCTGGATTACAACGCCTTGTCGGTGCTTCTTCCGGCCAATGTCGAAGTCGGATTCGACGGCTGGACCGGAAACGTGCCGATCTGACGGCTCTTCTGAGCCATACAATTTCGCATAATATATCTTAGGCGCAAACGAGGTTATGGATTTTACCGCCACTCTTTCGCTGATTCTCGGATCTTCATTTTTCACGGCCGTCGCGAGTGCTTTGCTCGGCGAGCCCATCAAGCAGCATTTGGAGCGAAAGCGTATTGATGCTGAAATCCGAAAGTCAGCAGCTTTCGCCGCGCTTTATCTCGCCAATGCTCTTGAAGCGTATGCTCGTGATTGCGCTGAAATTGTCGTCGGAAATCAATCCAATCTGGATCCCTACGACGACCAATCGCCGCATCGAGCAAACCTGAATGCGCTTCCTGATTTTCCTACAGAGTTGAACTGGACAGCTCTGGGCGTCCACTTGACGGATGATGCCTTGTCGTTTCGGACCCGCGTAGCACTCACCAGATTGCATTTAAGCGAGTATTGGGAGTACGCCGCCGATGCTATTTTCGCCGATGTGGCAGAGTCGGCGGCGGAGATTGGTCTGGAGGCACGTGCCTTGGCGGCAATCCTTCGGCGGGTACACGGCTTAAAGATCGCTCAGGAACACAAGTTCACTTGGGACTACGCAGCAGCCATGAGTGAGCATCTCAGCCGTGTACGCACGTCCTCCAATAAGTCGGAAGATTGAAACTATGGCCGGTCTCAAGGACAAACGCGGCTTCATCGACAAGGACCGTCTGGACCTCTCCGAGCGTCAGGCCGTCGAATACTGGATGAAGCGCTGGGGCGTGACCCGCGACCAGATCACCGCCGCCCACCGCAAGGCCGGCCGCATGGTCAAGGACATCGCCGCCGAGCTCGGCAAGAAGCGCTAGTCTAGGGTCCACTGTGGCAATACGTGTTTTCAGGATCCCGATCGGAGCTACCTTCGTCGTTTTGGGTGTTGGGCCAAGTCAAACTGTGGACGCCCTTTCCCACCTCCAAGCGATGGCCTCACTTGGAAGTACCAAGGCAAAATCAGTCAACTCGGCAGGCGATCTCTGGGAAGTTAATACTCGCACTCCCAAGGGTGAGATCAATTTCGCCTTAGCTACGATGGATTTTCGGCCGAAGTTTGAAGTGATCAAATCATAGGTGGATCGTCCGCCCGTAGGCGTCCAGCGCCGCCTCGTGCATGGCCTCGGACATGGTCGGGTGCGGATAGACGATGCCGTGGATGTCTTCCTCGGTCGCTTCCATGGTGATGGCGGTGACATAGCCCTGGATCATCTCGGTGACCTCGTGGCCGATCATATGGGCGCCGATCAGGGCCCCGGTTTTGGCGTCGAAGATGACCTTGACGAAGCCGTCGACCTCACCGGCCGCGACGGCCTTGCCGTTCACCCGGAACGGGAAGCGGCCGATTTTGACCTCGCGCTTCGCCTCGCGGGCACCCTGCTCCGTGATCCCGACCGAGGCGACCTGGGGCTGGGCGTAGGTGCAGCCGGCGATCGGCGAGACGACGTTCGGGGTCTTGTAGCCGGCGATGTATTCGGCCGCATGGATGCCTTCGTGCGAGGCCTTGTGCGCCAGCCAGGGCGCGCCGGCGCAGTCGCCGATGGCGTAGAGTCCCTTCACATTCGTGGCGCAGTGGCCGTCGATGGTGATGTGGCCTCGGTCCATGTTGACGCCCAGCGCCTCCAGTCCGATGCCGTCGGTGTTGGCGGTGATGCCGACCGCCGAGATACAGACCTCGGCCTCCAGGGTCTCGGCCTTGCCGTCGGTCTCGATGGCGACCTCGACCCCCTTCGCGCTCTTGGACACCTTGGTGACCTTGCAGCCGAGGCGGAACTTGATGCCGCGCTTCTCGAACGACTTCTGGGCGGCCTTGGAGACCTCCTCGTCCTCGACCGGCATGATGCGATCGACCGCTTCCACGACCGTAACTTCAGCGCCCAGGGCTCTGTAGAAGCTGCCGAATTCGATTCCGATGGCGCCTGAGCCGATGACGATGATCGAGGCCGGCATGGTCTTTGGCGCGAGAGCCTCGCGATAGGCCCAGATCCGGTCGCCGTCGGCTTTCAGGCCGATCTGCGGGATTGACCTGGCGCGGGCGCCGACGGCCAGCATGACCGCCTTCGCCTCGACCGTGCGCGATCCGCCGGCCTTCAGATCGATGACGACCTTCGGCGCCGCCGCGCCCTTCTCCAGCCTGGCCGAGCCCTCGATGACCTCGATCTTGTTCTTCTTCATCAGGAAGGTGATGCCCTTGCTCATCGTCGCCGCCACGCCGCGCGAGCGCTGGATGATGGCGTCGAAGTCGAAGGTCGCGCCCGATGCCGACAGGCCGTACTCCTTCAGGTGCGACAGGCTCTCGAACTTCTCACCCGACTTGAGCAGGGCCTTGGTGGGGATACAGCCCCAGTTCAGGCAGATGCCGCCCAGGCTCTCACGCTCGACGATAGCGACCTTCTGGCCCAGCTGGCTGGCGCGGATCGCGGCCACATAGCCGCCGGGGCCCGAACCGATGACGATGAGATCGAATTCAACGGCCATGATCAGAGCACCTTCACGATATCGGCCTTGATGGCCTCGGGTTCGACCTGGGGTGCGAATCGGGCGACCACCCTGCCCTCGCGGTCCGTCAGGAATTTGGTGAAGTTCCATTTCACGTCGCGGCTGCCGAGGAAACCGCGCTTCTGGCGCGTCAGCCAGTCATAGAGCGGATGCCGCCTCGGGCCGTTGACCTCGACCTTGTCGAACATCGGGAAGCTCGCGTCGAAGGTCGAACTGCAGAAAGACGCGATCTCCGCCGCCCGGCCGGGCTCCTGGCCGCCGAACTGGTTGCAGGGAAAGCCCAGCACCTCGAACGGTTGGTCGGCGTATTGCCGATGCAGGGCCTCTAGCCCGGCGTACTGGCCGGTAAAGCCGCATTTCGAGGCGGTATTGACGATCAGCAGCGCCTGTCCACGAAACCGGTCCAGCGGGATCTCTGTCCCGTCGATCCCGGTGGCGGTGAAGTCATAGACCGACGCCGTCATCGCCCTAGGCCAGCATGGTGACGGGGTCTTCGATCAGCGGCTTGAACGCCTGCAGGAAGCGGGCCCCGGTCGCGCCGTCGACCACGCGGTGATCGCAGGTGACGGTGACCGTCATCACGGTCGCCACGGTCAGCTGGCCGTTCTTCACGACCGCACGCTGCTCGCCCGCGCCGACGCTCATGATCGCGCCCTGCGGTTCGTTGATGATCGAGCTGAAGGCCTTGATCCCGAACATGCCGAGGTTCGAGACGCTGAAGGTGCCGCCCTGGAATTCCTCGGGCTTCAGCTTCTTCTCACGGGCCCGTTTGGCCAGATCCTTCGACTCCACCGCGATCTGCGACAGGGACTTGGTCTCGGCCTTGAAGATGATCGGGGTGATCAGGCCGCCATCGATCGCCACCGCCATCGCCACGTCGGCGTTGTGGTGCAGGGCGATGCCCTCGGGGCTGTAGCTGGCGTTGGCCTCCGGCACCGCCTTCAGGGCCATGGCGGCGGCCTTGATGACGAAGTCGTTGACCGAGACCTTGACGCCGCTCTTCTCGAGCAGGGCGTTGATTGTGGCGCGGGCAGCCAGCAGGGCGTCGATCTCGACGTCTATGAACAGCGGGAAGTGCGGCACGTTCTGCACCGCGCCGACCATGCGGCGGGCGACGGCCTTCTTCATCCCGTCCAGCGGGATCAGGTCGTAGCTGCCGTCCGGAATACCCATGTCGGCCAGCGACTGGACCTTGCGGGTTTCGATGCCTGAGGTCGCGGTCGCCGGCGCAGCGGCCGGGCGGGCGCCGCCCTTGCCGGCGGCCTCCACGTCGGACTTGACGATACGGCCGTGCGGGCCGGAGCCCTTCAGCGTCGCGATGTCGAGACCGGCGTCCTTCGCCAGACGACGCGCCAGGGGCGAGGCGAAGACGCGTTCACCGGACTTCTGGGCAGGTGCGGCGGTGGGAGCGGCCTTGACCGGAGGGGCTTCCGCCTTCGGGGTCTCTGCCCTGGCCGGTTCGGTAGCCTTCGGAGCGGGAGCGGCTGAGCCGCCCTCTTCGGCCAGACGCGCGATCGGCGTGTTGACCTTCACGCCCTCGGCACCCTCGGCCACCAGGATGTCGGTGATCGTGCCCTCGTCGACGGCCTCGACCTCCATCGTGGCCTTGTCGGTCTCGATCTCGGCGATCACGTCGCCGGCCTTGACGACATCGCCGACCTTGACGTGCCATTTGGCCAGAACGCCCTCTTCCATGGTGGGCGACAGGGCGGGCATCAGGATGTCGGTCATGCTTCGCTCTTGGTCTCGGCGATGGTCTGATAGCCGGGGCCGCCCAGGGCGGCTTCCAGCCCGGCCAGCACCTGGCGGTAGGTCTCGTCCTCATCCAGCCCCTTGGCCGCATGATAGACGTGGGCGACGTTCCGGGCCGCGATGGCCAGGATGCTTCCATAGGCCCGGGGGTCCTCGAAAGCCGGCTTGATCGCCATCACGGGTTCGCCGCGCGACCACCAGAAGCGCAGCATCTCGACCGCATCGGGGTCGGAGGCCACGCTGTCCGGGACGGTCAGCTGGAACTCGGACGGCTCGTTGCTCACGCCATCACCGCCTTGACAGCCGCGACGATCTTGTCGACGCCGGGCAGCGACAGGACTTCCAGGTTGGCGGCATAGGGCAGCGGCACGTCTTCCTGGTGCACCCGCATCGGCGGCGCATCCAGATAGTCGAAGGCGTGCTCGATCACCCGGGCGACGACCTCGGCGCCGACGCCCATCGGACCCCAGCCTTCCTCGGCCGAGACCAGTCGGCTGGTCTTCTTCACGCTGGCGACGATGGTCTCGTGATCCAGCGGACGCAGGGTGCGCAGGTCGACGACCTCGCAGGAGATGCCCTCGGCCTCCAGCTGCTCGGCCGCCTGAAGGGCGAAACCGACCATGCGGGCATGGGCCGTGATGGTCACGTCCGTGCCTTCGCGGCGGACCTTGGCCTTGCCGATCGGGACCAGCCAGTCCTCGACGTCGGGCACGTCGAACTCGATCCCGTACATCATCTCGTGCTCGAGGAAGACGACGGGGTTCGGGTCGCGGATGGCCGATTTCAGCAGGCCCTTGGCGTCAGCCGCATCATACGGAGCGACGACCTTCAGGCCGGGCACCTGGGCGTACCAGGCGGAATAGTCCTGGCTGTGCTGGGCGCCGACGCGGCTGGCGGCGCCGTTCGGACCGCGGAACACGATCGGCGCGCGGATCTGTCCGCCCGACATGTAGAGGGTCTTGGCCGCCGAGTTGATGATGTGGTCGATCGCCTGCATGGCGAAGTTGAAGGTCATGAACTCCACGATCGGCTTCAGACCCGCCATCGCGGCTCCGACGCCCAGGCCCGCGAAACCGTGCTCGGTGATCGGGGTGTCGACCACGCGGCGATCGCCGAACTCCTGCAGCAGCTCTCTGGAGACCTTGTAGGCCCCCTGGTACTGGGCGACTTCCTCGCCGATCAGGAAGACGGCCTCGTCACGCCGCATCTCCTCGGCCATGGCGTCGCGCAGGGCGTCGCGCACGGTCGTCTTGACCAGTTTGGCGTCGGCGGGGATTTCCGGATCGCGCAGTTCGACCTTCGGAGCGGCGGACTTGCCCCCCTCCCCGGCTTCGCCGGTACTCCCCCCGGCGGGGGGAGATTGCGCCACAGATTGTCCCCCCTCAGGGGGGACCGAAGCCTGCAAGGCAGGGTTCGAGGGGGGACTTGCCACAGCGCCGCCCTCACCGGCCATGCGTGCGATCGGGGTGTTGACCTTCACGCCCTCGGAGCCTTCGGCAACCAGGATTTCGGCGATCTCGCCCTCATCGACGGCCTCGACCTCCATCGTGGCCTTGTCGGTCTCGATCTCGGCGATCACGTCGCCGGCCTTGACCACGTCGCCCGCCTTCACGTGCCACTTGGTCAGATTGCCCTCTTCCATCGTGGGCGACAGCGCCGGCATCAGGATGTCGGTCACGCTGCGGTCTCCACATAGACGTCGGTATAGAGTTCGGACGGATCGGGCTCAGGGCTTTCCTGGGCGAACTGGACCGCCTCGGCGACGATCTGTTTGATCTCGGCGTCGATGGCCTTCAGCTCGTCCTCGGTGGCCCTGGCCTGTTCGAGCAGCATCTTGACGTGGTCGATTGGGTCGCGGGTCTTCTTGACCTCGTCGACCTCGTCCTTGGACCGGTATTTGGCCGGATCCGACATCGAGTGACCGCGATAGCGATAGGTCTTCACCTCGAGGATGAAGGGACCGCCGCCCTCCCGGGCTCGCTTGACGGCGCGTTCGACCGCGTCCTTGACCGCCAGCACATCCATGCCGTCGACCTGCTCGCCCGGAATGCCGAAGCTCGACCCGCGCATGTAGAGCTCGGTCGTCGAGGACGAACGCTCGATGCTCGTGCCCATGGCGTACTGGTTGTTCTCGATGATGTAGATGGCCGGCAGTTTCCACAACTGGGCCATGTTGAAGCTCTCGTAGACCTGACCTTGGTTCGAGGCGCCGTCGCCGAAATAGATGAAGGCGACCGAGTCATCACCGCGGTATTTGCCCGCGAAAGCCAGGCCGGTGCCGAGCGCCACCTGGGCGCCCACGATGCCGTGGCCGCCGTAGAAGCCGGTCGGGACGTCGAACATGTGCATCGACCCGCCCTTGCCCTTGGACGACCCGCCCGAGCGACCGGTCAGCTCGGCCATGACCGCTTTCGGGTCCATGCCGGCGGCCAGCATGTGGCCGTGGTCGCGATAGCCGGTGATGATCTTGTCGTGGCCCTGCCTGACGCTCTCCTGAACGCCGACAGCCACGGCCTCCTGGCCGATGTAGAGGTGGCAGAATCCGCCGATCAGACCCATGCCGTACAGCTGTCCGGCGCGCTCCTCGAAGCGGCGGATCAGGACCATCTCGCGATAGTACCTGAGCAGGTCCTCCTTGGACGCCGCCGGCGTGTTTGGAATCTTGGCGGACCCCTTGGAATCCGTGGTCTTCTGGGCAGCTCTCGCCATCCGGCATCTCCCGGGTGAGCCCATGGCGAAACGCGCCGTTCGGGCCTCTTGTCGTTACGGAAAGCGGCTGTAGCAGCCTTCGTTCCCCAAAGGCAAAGCACGCCACCTGGGCTGTAACAAGAGTTCAGGAGACAGTGGCGTTCACGACGGGCGTCGAGGCTGCCACGGTGCGCACGACATAGTCGCGCGGATCACTGAAACCGAGCACGGCGCGGGCCCGCTCCTCGAGCAGATCACGCGACAGGCTGCCCGTACGCAGATAGCGCACGCGGATCTCCAGGTCGGCGCGCTGCTCGGTCAGGGCGGTGAGTTGCGCCTCGCGCTGGTCCAGCCGTGCATCGCGGGCAGCGCCGCTGAGCAGACCCCGCTCCCCCGTCAGCGCCTGAACTCCCAGGTACACGACGAGTAAAAAGAGGAAGGCAGACAGCGAGTAGGGCTTCATCCGTTCGGGCAATACGAACGCTCCTTCTGAGCGTGGTCACACAGTTGAGCGTTTGTGACCGGAAATGCCTAACAAATCCTAGCTCTGCCGTAGAATTACGTAGCACGGACTGTAAGGGGCGGACGCCGCCGACGACCCGCCCCTCTCGCCGCCTATTTCAGCAGCATTCCGTCGCCGTAATAGCTGGCCTGATCGCCCAGAAGCTCCTCGATGCGCAGCAGCTGGTTGTACTTGGCCGTGCGGTCCGAACGGGCCAGGGAGCCGGTCTTGATCTGTCCGCAGTTGGTGGCCACGGCGAGGTCGGCGATGGTCGAATCCTCGGTCTCGCCCGAACGGTGGCTCATCACGGCCGTGTAGCCGGCGCGGTGGGCCATATCGACGGCGTCCAGGGTCTCGGACAGGGTGCCGATCTGGTTGACCTTGATCAGGATGGAGTTCGCCAGGCCCTCGCCGATACCGGCGGCCAGGCGCGCCGGGTTGGTGACGAACAGGTCGTCGCCGACGATCTGGACCCGCTCGCCCAGGGCATCCGTCAGCAACTTCCAGCCCTCGAAATCATCCTCGGAACAGCCGTCCTCGATCGAGACGATGGGGAAGCGTTCGCACAGGTCGGCCAGGTAGGCGACCATCCCCTCCCCGTCCAGAATCTTGCCCTCGCCCTTCATGTTGTAGGCCCCGTCCTTGAAGAACTCGGTCGCGGCGACGTCGAGCGCCAGGTGGAAGTCCTCGCCCGCCAGATAGCCGGCCGCCTGACCTGCCTTGGTGATGAAGCTCAGCGCCTCCTCGGCCGAGGCCAGGTTGGGGGCGAAGCCGCCCTCGTCGCCGACATTGGTATTGTGCCCCGCGTCCTTCAGCTGTTTCCGCAGCGCGTGGAAGATCTCCGACCCCATGCGCAGGCCCTCGGAAAAGCTCTCGGCCCCGGTCGGCAGGATCATGAACTCCTGGATGTCGATCGGATTGTCGGCGTGGGCGCCGCCGTTGATGATGTTCATCATCGGGGTCGGAAGCACGCGGGCCGAGATGCCGCCGACATAGCGGAACAGCGGCAGACCAACGGAGATGGCGCTGGCCTTGGCGACCGCCAGCGACACGCCGAGGATGGCGTTGGCGCCGAGGCGGGCCTTGTTCTCGGTGCCGTCGAGCGTGATCAGGGCCTCGTCGATGCGGCGTTGGTCTTCCGCGTCCATTCCGCTGAGCGCATCGAAGATCTCGCCGTTGACGGCGTCCACCGCGTTCTGGACGCCCTTGCCGCCCCAGCGGTCCTTGTCGCCATCGCGAAGCTCGACCGCCTCGTGCGCGCCGGTCGAGGCGCCGGAGGGCACCGCTGCGCGGCCGAAGCTGCCGTCATCCAGAACCACATCCACCTCGACCGTGGGGTTGCCCCGGCTGTCGAGAATCTGGCGGGCGACGATGTCGGCGATGTCGGTCATGGGAGCCTTCGAGGTGCGAGGGAGAGCAGGCGTCGGGGTTTAGCCCGACGCCTGCGAATCGCCAACCTCGTCAGGTTACGAGCAGCCTTCGACCAGCTGGATGTCCGGCCCGCCGACGTGGACGATCTGGACCCTGCCCTCGCCGTTGATCTCGTAGCGAACGCCGCGCGCGGCGGCGTCCTGGACAAAGGCGCCGGCTGTCGCCGGACCGCCCGTGGCCCAGACGAAAATGTCCTCGGCCGGCGGCGCGGAATATTTGTGCGGCTGGGCCACGGCCAAGGGACCGTAGGCCGCCTTGATGGCGGCGGCCGTGTCGCCGACGCCGAAGCCGCGATCCGTCTTCAGCGTCGAGGGCGAGGCCACGGAGATTCGGGTCAGGACGCCGTCCTGGATCATGACCAGAACGCCCTCGGGCGCGCGGGCCGGACGCCACTGGTCGCAGGCCTCGGGCTCGGCGCTGCCGGCCGAGTTCGGATCGCTGTCGTCGCCCAGGGCCGTGACGACCTCGGCGCGGGTCATGCCGATGAGCAGGGGGCCATAGCCGCCCGCCGTCAGGGCGTTGGGCGCTGGAGCCGCGGGCGTGGTGGCGGCGGGGGTTTCAGGCGCGGCTGCGGGCTCTATCGCATCCTGCTGCCCGCAGGCGGCGAGCAACAGTGCGACGGCGGCGGTGGCGGAAAGGGTCCGAATCATGGGGGCGCTCCTCGTCAGATGAGACGCCATAAACGCACGAAAACGGCGCGCGGGTGAACCGCGCGCCGCAAACTTCACCGTTTCGTCATGAGACCGGAGCCCGACCTCGTGTCGAACCCTAGTCTTCCTTGGGCGTCAGGACCTGGCGGCCGCGATAGGTGCCGGTCTTCAGGTCGATGTGGTGCGAACGACGCAGCTCACCCGTGTCCTTGTCCTCGGTGTACGGGTTCGTACCCAGGGCGTCGTGAGCGCGGCGCATGTTGCGACGCGAGGGCGATACTTTGCGCTTAGGAACGGCCATGTCCGTCTCGATCTCGTATACGGCGCCGGTTCCCGCAGGGGCCTGACGCAAAAAACAGAAGCGGCGGCCCCTCGAAAGAGCCGCCAGCGAGCGCGGGCTTATGCCTCAAGCCGGACGGAAGTTCAACCCTCCTGACGCGTCTGCCAGCGAGACCGTTCAAGGCCGTAGTAGAGGCTGTCCATCCACTGGCCGCCGATATGCCAGGTGGCCTTCGCCTCGCCGGTCCTGACGAAGCCGAGCCGTTCCAGCAGCCGGATCGACGCCGCATTGTTCGGGTCGACGTCGGCGTTCAGGGCGTCGAGGTCCGTCGCGGCGAAGACATGGTCGATCACGGCGCGCAGGGCCTCGCTCGCGAATCCCCGTCCCCAGACGGCGGGATGCAGGATGTAGCCCACGTCGGGTGCCTTCCAGCAGCCGGCCTTGCCGATGACGCGCCCCTCGTGTTCGACGACAAAATCCGCCGCGCCGGCCGCCGTATTGGCGATCATCCCGTCCAGCCAGGCGCGCGACTGTTCGATGTCGTCATGCGGCGGGGTCGACCACCAGCGCATGGCCTCCCGGTGCGACAGGACGGCGTGGATGGCGTTCAGATCCTCCGGGCGGGCGGGACGAAGCCTCAGCCGGGACGTGGTGATCTCCATGCCGCGAGCCTTGCCGTATCGGGCTTGACCGCGTCAAATGCCACCATGACCGAGCCCAACGCCCCTCGCCCGCCCCGCAGCAAGACCCTGCGGCTGTGGCTGATCATCGGATCGATCGTCGCCGTGCTCGCGATCATCCCGGCCGGCGTGATGGGGATGATGTCCGTGATGGCCACCGACGCGGGCGTGAACACGATGATCTATGTCTTCATCTTCACGATGATGACCTTCCCGCTGGCCATCATTTTGGGGCCGGTCCTCGGCTGGATCGCCTATTGGCTAAGGTACGAGCGGCTATCGTGGATCCTGCTGTTCTCGCCGTTCGCCTGGGTTGTCGCCCTGATCATCATCTTCAGCCTCGGCTTCGGCCAGCCGAACCCGATCTGATCAGGCCAGCGCCTTCTCCATGACGACGAAATACAGGTCGTCGCGCAGCGCCGTGCCCAGCCGCAGGTTCCCGTAGTCGAAGGCGAGGGTTCGGCCGGTGTCGGCGTAGCCCAGCCGCTCGTACCAGGCGATCAGAGTGTCACGCTGGGGAAAGACGGAAATCCGAATCACCCGCGCCCCGAATCGCTGCGCCATCGCGTGTTCCGCCGCCGCGACCATCCGCCGGCCCAGACCCGAAGCCTGCCGCTTCGGGCTGACCGACAGCATGCCGAAGTACCCGGCTCCGTCCGGTTGCCGCTGGATGCGGATGCAGGCCAGCAGATCCTCGCCGTCCCAGGCCGTCAGCATCGCCTGTTCCGGATCGGCGACAATCTCTGCGAGCTCGTCAGGATCGGTGCGCTGTCCGGTCAGAAGATCGGCCTCAGTGGTCCAGCCCGCGCGCGAGCTCTCGCCGCGATAGGCGCTCTCGATCAGCCGGTGAATGGCCGGAATATCGGCCGCATCGGCGTCCCGGATCACGAGTTCAGTCATCGGTCAGCATTGCCGCAACCGCCTCACCGATCGCAAGGGAGCTGGTCAGGCCCGGGCTCTCGATGCCGAACAGGGCGACCAGACCCTCGATGCCGTGATCGTCGCGCCCGCGCAGCTGGAAGTCCGGCTGGGGCTCGCCGGCCCCATGCAGTTTCGGGCGGATGCCGGCATAGTCGGGCGTCAGGGCGCCGTCCGGCAGCCCGGGCCAGAAGCGGCGGATATAGGTCGCGAACCCCTCGGCCCTGGCCGGGTCGACGGAATAGTCCTCGGTCTCGACGTATTCGAGGTCCGGCCCGAACACCGCCTGGCCGCCCAGGTCCTTGCGGTAGTGGGTGCCCAGCGCCCCCGCGATCGGCGGCGGATAGATCAGCCGTTCGAACGGCGCCCTGCCGGTCAGCCGGAAATAGACGCCCTTGCCGAAATGGCCCCTGGGGATGTGATCGGCCGGGAAGCCTTCGATCCGCCCCGCGACCTCCTGCGACGACAACCCCGGCGCCGTCACCAGCAGGCGACAGGTCAGGGTCGCGCCGCCCTCCCCTCCGGCCGTGATCGTGAACCCGCCGCCCGGCAGGGGCTCGGCCCGCTCGAACGGCGTCGAGACCACGACCGACCCGCCTCCGTCCTGGATCTCGCCCTCCAGGGCCAGCATATAGTCGTGGCTGGCGAACACCCCGCTCTCGGGCGACAGGATGGCGGCGTGGGCGTTCAGCTCGGGCTCCATCGCCCGCGCCTGTTCGCCTGACAGATGCTCCAGCCCCTCGACGCCGTTGGTTGTCGCCTGGACGAAGATCGTCTCGATCAGCCTGACCTCGTCCTCCTGCGTGGCCACCACAAGCTTGCCGCACTTGCGGGAGTCGATCTTGTGCGTCTCCAGATAGGCGTAGAGCGCGCGCCGACCCTCGACGCAGAACTTCGCCTTCAGCGACCCGGTCGGATAGTAGAGCCCGCCATGGATGACCTCGGAGTTCCGCGAGGACACGCCCTCGCTGATGTGCGGCTCCTTCTCGAGCACGAGCACGCTCAGCCCCCGCTTCGACAGCGCCCGCCCGCAGGCGAGGCCGACGGCCCCTGCCCCCACCACGACCGCGTCGAAGTCGAAATCCGTCATTCGGGCTTTCCGTAGCGCCGCGCCGCCTCGTGCTCGAAACTGCCGATCAGCGACGAGACCGCTCGGTCGAAATTGGCCTGGAGCGCGGCGTTGAGAAAGGGCGACCTGAAGGCGAAGTCGATCGTGAACTCCAGCCGCGTACCCTCTGGAATGGCGTGGAAAATCCAGCGGTTCTTCAGATGTCGGAACGGGCCGCGCAACAGGCCGACTTCCACCGACGGCGCGTTTCGGTCATGCCGCACCCAGGTGGAAAACCGCTCCTTCAGGAACGAGAACCCGACGGCCGCCTCGGCGTCCAGCAGGGACACGCCGGGGCTTTCCTCGCGCCGGTTCCACACGCGCATGGCCGTGACCCATTTCACGAAGCGCGGATAGGCCTCCACGTCCGCCACCAGATCGGCGAGCTGGGCGGGCGTATAGGGCAGGACTCGGGTGACGCGGTGGACGGCCAAAAGGTCGTCAGCGTCCCGTTTGCGCCAGACGCGCCGCCTTCAGCCGGGCGAAGTCGTCCCCGGCGTGGTGCGACGAGCGCGTCAGCGGGGATGACGACACCATCAGGAAGCCCTTGGCCCGCGCGATCGCCTCATAGGCCTTGAACTCCTCGGGCGTGACGAACCGGTCGATGGCGGCGTGTTTGCGCGTCGGCTGCAGGTACTGGCCGATGGTGATGAAGTCGACGCCGGCGGAGCGCATGTCGTCCATCACCTGCATGACCTCCTCCTTGGTCTCGCCCAGACCGACCATGATGCCGGACTTGGTGAACTGGTTGGGGTCGCGCTCCTTAACCATCTGCAGCAGGCGCAGGGAGTGGAAGTAGCGCGCCCCGGGCCGGATCTTCAGATACAGCCGCGGCACGGTTTCGAGGTTGTGGTTGAACACGTCGGGCGTCGAATCGATCACCACCTCGGCCGCGCCGTCCTTGCGCAGGAAGTCGGGCGTCAGGATCTCGATCGTGGTGTTCGGCGCCTGCAGGCGGATCTGGCGCACCACCTCGGCGAAATGGGCTGCACCGCCGTCCGAGACGTCGTCGCGGTCCACCGAGGTGATCACCACGTGATTCAGGCCCAGTTGCGACACGGCCAGCCCGACCTTGCCCGGCTCTTCCGGATCGAGCGGCTGGGGCAGGCCCGTCTTGACGTTGCAGAAGGCGCAGGCCCGCGTGCAGGTGTCGCCCATGATCATCAGGGTGGCGTGCTTCTGGCTCCAGCACTCGCCGATGTTGGGACAGGCCGCCTCCTCGCAGACGGTCACCAGCCCCTTGGAGCGGACGATCTCCTTCGTGGCGTTGTACTGGCCCGATCCCGGCGCCTTGACCCGCAGCCAGTCGGGCTTCTTCAGCACGGCCGTCTCGGGCCGGTTCTGCTTTTCCGGATGACGCAGGTCTGACGATTTGCGCGTCAGGGTGTCGATGAGGGTGACCATCGAGGCGGGTCGGGCTCCAGGAACTTGAACAGGGTATGTCGTCGTTCCGCCTCCGGAAGGCAAGTCACGGCCTGTGACGGTGTGCGAGGGCGTCCGACTGACCAAGATGGACCCGCCCTTGAACAGACTCGCTCAACGGTTGTTCAGGGTGGTGATCGGAAGTTGCCCCCTCTCCGGCGGGAGGTCGTCAGGTCGATGGATCGCCTGCGTCAAAGCTGGTCCTTCGCTCAGCGGCCGTAGGCCAAACGGCGACGGCGGAGCCGTCTCGATGCCAGTTGATGTTGAAGTTGACGCCCGACTGCACATCATGACTATGCGGAATGGGCATGGTTGTCTGAACGTACCGGAGAGAGCCACGTACGGTGGGGTTCCGATGGCAAGAAGTTGAGACGCGTCGAGGTCATTAAGGCTTGGCGGTGTAGCGAAACCTGACTGTCGCCAAGGCGGCGAGGATTGTCCTCGTCAGCGCTAACCATCTGCCGACACGGCAGCGCGGGAAACGATTGTCGGATGCCGCAGGTTAAGCGAGATTCCAGGCAGAGGCTTTGGATCCTGGTCAGTGGGGTCCTTTTCCTGCCTGCGCTCATTCTGTTGGCTTGGACGCTGACCATCGGGCTGCTGAGCGCGCAATCGCGCGTCGAGGACGAAGCACTCATCACGGCCGCCGACATAGTTGGCGGCGCTGACAATCGCCTCGCTTTTTACGATGGCATCCTCGGAACATATTCGACTGCCGGGTCGCTGGCTGATCGCGACTGGGACTCAGCCACGCAGCGAGCGCACGATGTTCTGGAACTCAGTCCCAGCCTGACCACGCTGCTGGTGATTGAGAACGCGACCGGCCGTGTCATGATGGATACCCGTCCCGCCGCCGCTCGCGCATCCCTGCCGCGACTGATCAGTGTCGACACAAGGCCGGCCATTATACGCGCTGGTGACGGATGCCCATGCGTTGTCCTGCGTCACCCCATCCGCCGCCTGCCGGGATACTCCTTGGTCGGCTTAGCCAAACCAGAAATTTTCCAAGCCGATCTGTTGAAATCCCGTAGGCCCGGGTCGGTCGCGGCCCTGGTCGATGCCGACGGCGATTTCGTGGGCAGATCGCTTGATTTTCAAGGCCGCGTCGGCACCCCCGCGACCTCCTATGTCCGCGAGGCGCTGGCGCGGGGCGGGCGAGGCCTCTACCGCGGACGGACCTACGAGGGTCTGAAGAACTACAGCGCCTATGTGGTCTCCCCAATCAATGGTTGGTCTGCCCACGTGGCTGTCAACCGCACCCTCATCGACACGCCGCGTCTCTGGCTTTTCGTCACCTTGGTCGGCGGCGCATTTCTGGCGCTGCTGGCGGCCGCCGGGATCATCGCCCACGTCGTCAAGGACATGGCCGCCCGGCGACGGACGGATGAGCAGATGCTGCGCCTGCAGAAAAGCGAGGCTATCGGCGGGTTCGCGAGTACCGTGGCTCACGACTTTAACAACCTGCTGACGGTGATCATCGCCAATCTGGAGCGCATCCGGAAGGCCGAAGCCGGACCTGACGTGGCTCGTAGGGCTGGCATGGCGCTGGATGCCGCGAACCGCGGGAGCAAGTTGTCGAACCAGTTGCTGAGTTTCGCCCGCGACGGCGGGGGTAAGCTGGCGGCCCTTGAGGTGTCCAGTCTCCTGGATGGCGTCAGCGAACTACTGCGGCAGTCTGTGGGCGGTGCAATCGTCCTGGTGCTCACCCCACCGAATTCACCCGTTTCGATCGTGGCCAATCGCGACCAGATGGAGATGGCCTTGCTCAACCTCGCCCTAAATGCCCGAGACTCGATGGGGGGCAACGGTCGACTGGAAATTACAGCACAACGCCTGGGTGACGTTGTGGAGATCACTGTCACGGACAATGGCCCTGGCATTCCTCCGGCCGTCCGCGACCGCCTGTTTGAACCCTTCGTCACCACCAAACCGGCCGGGGCGGGCACCGGCCTTGGCTTGGCCCAAGTCGCCGGAGCCATCGCCCAGGCCGGCGGAACAGTTGGAGTGGAATCGCCGCCGCAAGGAGGAGCCTCTTTCGTGGTGAGGCTGCCTGTCGCTGCGAGCACGAACTAAAAGGCTTCCGTTTGATTGACTGGCGTCTGCCCCATGAACTGCGTGATTATCGCCTGTGACGGCGATGGGGCGGGGGCTGAGGGTCCGTAACGGGTCGAAAGCGGAAGTTGGCCCGAGCGTGGGATCGGCGCCCGTGAAACATTCAGGCCGACACCTGCCGCGCCAAAACCTCACGCCGCGTAACGCATCTTTTCATCGTCGCGGCGCTTAACTAGTTTGCGCGCCTGACAGCGAGGGGGCGGCGACAATGCCCTCCGGAGGAGACGCGTATTGTTTAGGCCCGGCCTCGACCCATCGGCAGGCGACGAATCCCTGTTCGACGCCCTGATCGCCGCACGCGCCCGCTACGGCGACAAGGAAATCCTGGAGGACCAGGACCGCAAGCCCCTCACCTACACCGGCCTGATCCGGGCGGCCTTCGTTCTCGGGCGCAAGATCGCGGCCATGACCCAGCCGGCCGAGCGGGTCGGCATCCTGCTGCCGTCGTCGATGGGCGTGGTCGTGACCTTCTTCGGCCTGCATGCCTTCGGGCGGGTGCCGGTGATGCTGAACTTCACCTCCGGCCAGCGGAACCTGAAGGCGGCGATCGAGGCGGCCGGGGTCAGGAAGATCCTCTGCGCCCATCGCTTCGTCGAACAGGCCAAACTCGAGGACCTGATCGCCCAGTTGGGCGCGGTCGCCGAGATCGTCTGGCTGGACGACGTGCGCGAGAGCATCGGCCTGCAGGACAAGCTGTTCGGCCTGATGGCCGGCCTGATGCCCAAACGCTTCCGCGTCGAGACCCAACCCGACGATCCGGGCGTGGTCCTGTTCACCTCGGGCAGTTTCGGCGCCCCCAAGGGGGTGCTGTTGAGCCAGAAGAACCTCGTCGCCAACGCGCGTCAGGTGAATGCCCACATACCGCTCGATCCGAACTGGGTGATGTTCAATCCCCTGCCGACCTTCCACTGCTTCGGCCTGACCGGGGGCGTCATCCTGCCCATCCTGAACGGTCTGAAGACCTTCCAGTACCCCTCCCCGCTGCACGGCAAACAGATAGTCGCCCTGCTGGCCGAGGTGAAGGCGTCGATCCTGTTCGCGACGGACACCTTCCTGAACCAGTGGGCGCGCGTGGCTTCGCCCGACGATTTCCGCACCCTGCAGTTCGTGGTCGCCGGCGCCGAACGGGTCCGCGACGAGACCCATCACCTGTTCAACACCAAGTTCGGCGGGGTGAAGCTGCTGGAGGGCTACGGCGCGACCGAAGCCGCCCCCGTGGTCGCGGTGAACCACCCCGGTCGCAATCGCCCCGGCACCGTCGGCCAGCTGCTGCCGGGCATGGAGGCGCGGCTGGAGGCGGTCGAAGGCATCACCGAGGGCAAACGCCTGTTCCTGCGCGGCCCGAACGTCATGGCCGGCTATATGTCGCCTGAAGATCCGACGAAGATCGACCCGCTGGCGGGCGGCTGGCACGACACCGGCGACATCGTCGACATCGACGAGGAGGGCTATATCGCCATCCTCGGCCGGGTGAAGCGGTTCGCCAAGATCGGCGGCGAGATGGTCTCCCTGAGCGCGGTGGAGGGTCTGGTCCAGTCTGTCTGGCCCGAGCAACGCCACGCCGTCATCTCGATCGCCGACAGCCGCAAGGGCGAGAAACTGGTCCTGGTCACCGAGCGCAGCGACGCCGACGTCGGCAAGATCGCCGAATGGGCGCGCGAACACGGCGCGCCGGAACTGGCCGTGCCCAAGAAGATCGTCAGGGTGCGCGAACTGCCGGTGCTCGGAACCGGCAAGACGGACTATGTCGCGATCCAGTCGCTGGTCGATCTGGCCGAGGCGGCCTGATCGGCCAGGTCTCGGCCTAAGAATATTTTCCTCTTCGGGTCCTGCGAGGCCGATTGCCGACCACCATGTGTCGATCGGGTCTTTGACAACCAGAGCAGGGATTGGGTCAGGCTTCGCATAATCGAGTCGGCCGGACTCACCGAGACGCGACAAGCGATTGAATTTGCACAGGTGCCTAGTCGGTTTGTCCGTCTTGTCAGGGTGTTTTTCGTCCGGACAATCCACCCTCTCACCGTGCACCCCGGCCTTCGCAGGGGTGCACGGATAAGGATCAGCCGATCCGCACGCCGGTCATCGAGATCGAGCCGCCCTCGATCACGTCGTTGAAGAAGGCGACCGGCTCGCCCGGTTCGGCCTGGGCGGCGACGTAGAGCAGCGGCAGATAGTGTTCATCGGTCGGCACGCTCAGTTGCGCGTCCTCGGCCAGATCGACCCAGTCGATCAGGGCGTCATGGTCGCCGCGTTCGAAGGCCGACTTGACCGCCGCGTTGAAGCGGGTCGCCCAAGGCCAGGCGTCGCCGCCGTCCCGCTTCCAGGTGCGCAGGTTGTGGACGAAGTCGCCGCTGCCCGCGATGACATAGCCCTCGTCGCGCAGGGGCTTCAGTCCTTTCGCCAGTTCGTAGTGCTGGCGCGCCGTCAGGTCGCGATTGAGCGACAACTGCACGACCGGCACATCGGCCTCGGGCCAGACATGGGTCAGCACCGACCAGGTTCCGTGATCCAGCCCCCACGTGTTGACGGGCTGGGCGCCGACCAGCTCGGCGACACGCCGCGCCAGCTCCGGCGACCCCGGCGCCGGATACTGCATCGCATGCAGTTCCGGGCCGAAATTACCGAAATCATGTAAGGTTTCAGGTCGCTCTTGCGCGGTCACAGCCAGTCCCTGCGTTTCCCAATGGGCGGAGACCATGACCACGCCCTTCGGCTTGCCGATGGCCGTACCGACCGCGCGCCAGGCGTCGGCATAGGCGCCGCCCAGGGCGTTCATCGGCGAACCGTGGCCAAAGAAGACGGCGGGCTGGCGCATGACGACGGGCTTCCTGCTTATTGAAACAACTACAGTAGCAGATGTGGCGATCTCCGCCCGCCGTTCAAGCCCTCGCCTTGCCGATCGGACAAAGGCCTGCGTAGAGCGATGCCTCGTCGGGCACCCTGTGGCCCCTGGCCGCCCGGAAGCGATGCTCCACCGCCATGGCCTGCTGTTCGATGTTCAGCGCGTCCCAGCCGCAGGGCGCCTCGGGGTAGGCATAGGCCGAGGGGCCGTCCCCAGCCCTGATCTTTGCGGCCAGCAGGTTCACCCCCGCCTGGGCCTGCCAGACATGGACCAGTTCGTGGATCAGCACGGCCTGGAGCGCGACTGGCGCGACGGCGAAATCTCCTGGCAGGCTCCGGCCCGGCCACAGGATCCAGTCCCGCCCGAACCAGCGCCCCGGAACAAACGCCCGATCGAACGGCCACGGCGTCCGCAGGAGCCGGATGCTGTCGAAGTCGAGCGCGTCCGCGAACTCGCCTCGGGCCAGTCTCCGCTCCGCCTCGGTCAGCCCCCGGATCACGGCGTACCGTAGCTCGCCGAGGCGCCGATCCACTCCCAATGCCAGGGCTCGTAGAGATAGGGCACGAAGCCGAACCGGCCGGCGTTCCGGACCAGCCAGCGATAGGTCGCCCCCTGGGTCATATGCTGGCGGCTCGCCGGATTGGTCGAGTCGACGCCCATGCCGAGCAACTGGCCGACATAGAGATCGACAGCCGTGCCGGTCCTGTGCGGCGAACAAACCGCCCGCCTGAGCCCGTCACAGTTGCGTTCCGTCGCGCAACGGGCCGCGTCGGCCTCGGGATCGCGGAAGCCGGAGAAGATCTGCAGCAACTCCGGATCATTGCGGACCTCGGGAACCTCGGCGCGGGCGGCGGCGACCATGCGGCGGTAGGAGGCCAGCACGTCGCGCCTCAAGAGCCGGGTCAGCCGGTCGGCATGCTCCTCCGGCGCCTCGAGATAGCCGAGCTCGCGCAGCGGCGGCGGATCGGGGCATTCATCGCGGACCCGCGCCATCACGAACGGCCGCCGTTCCTGCAGCACCCCCTTCAGCACGGTGAAAGTCGCCTGGTCGAAGACGCCGGTGGCGGCAAGGCCATAGCGGGTCTGGAAGGCCGCCAGGGCTGCGGCGAAGTCGGCCGTGCCCGGCTCGCAGCCGGTGCCGATCTCCTTCTGGAGCAGGGGAAGATAGGTCCCCCATCCCCATTCGGTCGCCCCGAACGGGGTCCACTCCAGCGAATAAAGAGAGATGGCGTTGGCGACCGCCTGATCGGCCCACTGGCCGCGCTGGGTCTCGCATCGCCCCTGGGCCGAGGCGGCGTCGGGCAGGCCCCAGGCCAGGGCCGCCGCCACGATTAGTCCCGCCATCCCCACGCGCATGGAGAGAGGAAGCCTCACCGTTGCGGCGCAAGCAAGGCCCCTCTCCCGGTGCGATCAAAACTGGCATGGTGAGACCGTGCGCCGACTCAAGGCGACGCCGCTGGAACCCTGCATGTCCGACGCCATCGCCCCCACGACGCCGAGGCGCAGCAACGGCGTCCTCGCGGCCTTCTCGTCGGTCTGCCTGCCGCTGGCGGCGTTCGGCGTGGCCCTGCCGGTCACCTTGCCGGAGTTCTACGCGACCCATGTGGGGCTGGAACTGGGCGTCGTGGCGGCGGTGTTCATGGCGGTCCGCCTGATCGACATCACCTTCGACCCGTTGATCGGCTGGGCCATGGACCGGACGAAGACCCGGTTCGGTCGCTATCGCCCTTGGATGGTCGCCTCGACCCCGATCCTGATGCTCGCGGCCTTCATGATGTTCGTGGTGGTCCAGCCGGGGGCCGGGCCGGTCTATCTGTTCGCCTGGCTGCTGGTCCTCTACCTCGGCTTCTCGATCGGGACGCTGGGGCAGCTCGGCTGGGCTTCGGTGCTGGCCCCCGAGTACGACCAGCGCAGCCGGGTCTACGGCTGGTGGCAGGTGTTCAACATCATCGGGGTCATCCTGATCCTGATCCTGCCGACGGTGGTGATCCAGACGGGCCTCGGGGACTATGCCGACGGGGTGCAGATCATGGGCTGGGCCATCCTGATCGCTCTGCCAGTCACCATAGCCCTGGCCCTGTTCGTCGTGCCGGAGCCGGTCAACGCCGGCGCCGCGCCGCACGGCGGACCGCGCGCCTATCTGGACCTGTTCAAGCGGCCCGCGGTGCGCAAGCTGCTTCTGGCCGACGTGGTTCTGGGCGTCGCGCCGGGGATCACGGGGTCGCTGCTGTTCTTCTTCTTCGGCCAGATCAAGGGCTACGGCCACACCGAGGCGTCGCTGTTCATGCTGCTGTATTTCGTCGCCGGCCTGGTCGGGGCGCCCTTCTGGGCCTGGCTGGCGACGCGGATCGGCAAGGACAGGGCGCTGGCCGTGGCCAGTCTGGTGTTCGCCGTCTTCTATGTCGGGGCGACCCTTGTGCCCGGCGGCAGCTTCGCCCTGACGGCCGTCGCGATGTTCATCGCCGGGCTTCCCTATGCGGCGGGCCTGTTCCTGCTCAGGGCCATGATGGCGGACGTGGGCGACGAGGTGCGCCTGGAGACCGGGGTGGACCGGACCGGGCTGATGTTCTCCATCCTGTCGGCGACGACCAAGGTGGGGCATGTCGTGGCCCTGATCCCCTATCTGATCCTGCAGTGGGTCGGATTCCAGGCGGTGCCGCCTGCAGGAGGCAACAGCGGGAGCTCGCTGCTGTTGCTCCAGATCCTGTTCATCGCCCTGCCCGGCCTGCTGCTGGCCAGCGCGGCCCTGCTGCTGAAGAACTATCCGCTGACGCCGGCCCGTCACAACGAGATCCGGCGTGAACTCGAGGCCCGTGACGGGGCACTCTATCAAGGTGGGGGCGCATGAGCCCGACGGACCGGCTGAAGGTGATCATGGTGCGGCTGCGGGACCCGGACGGCGGCTGTCCGTGGGACGTCGAACAGACCTTCGCGACCATCGCCCCCTATACGATCGAGGAGGCCTATGAGGTCGCCGACGCCATCGATCGCGGCGACATGGGGGAGCTGAAGACCGAGCTCGGCGACCTGCTGTTCCAGGTCGTCTTCCACGCGCGGATGGCCGAGGAACAGGGGTTGTTCGACTATGACGACGTGGCCGAGGCCATGTGCGACAAGCTGGTCCGGCGCCATCCCCATGTGTTCGCCGATGAGGATCCCCAGATCTCGGGCCCGGCCCAGAAGCTGCGCTGGGAGGACATCAAGGCGGCGGAGCGGGCCGGAAAGGCCCAGCACGGGGTGCTGGACGACGTGCCCGTCGGCCTGCCCGCCCTGCACCGCGCGGCCAAGCTGACGAAGCGGGCGGCGCGGGTCGGGTTCGACTGGCCCAGCACGGATGAGGTCTTCGACAAGCTGCACGAGGAGGTGGCCGAGCTGAGGGCCGAGATCGCCGCCGGGGACCTCGACAAGGCCCGCGAGGAGATGGGCGACCTGCTGTTCGTCGTCGCCAACCTGGCCCGGAAACTGGGGGTCGAGCCCGAGGACGCCCTGCGCGGGACCAATGCCAAGTTCGTGCGCCGGTTCGGCTTCATCGAGGCGGAGCTGGCGAAGGACGGGCGGACGCCGGACCAGTCGGATCTGGCCGAGATGGACGGTCTGTGGGACGCGGCCAAGGCGGCGGAGCGGATGTGATCTCTCTCCCGTCATCCCTCTCCCGTTGGGAGAGGGCTTGAGCCTCCGGGAGCGCAGCGATCGGTCGGGCGAAAGGGTGAGGGTCGGGTGTATCCGGCGTCCCGCGACGGCTTACGCCGACTGAGAAATCCGACCCTCATCCGTCTCGCTTCGCGAGCCACCTTCTCCCACCGGGAGAAGGAAGTCTGAGGGCGGATTGAACTCCGAAAAAACAGGGTGCAAGGAGTCCATTTCCTGAAGTAAAATCTCGGGACGTTCGGGCACGTCATTCAAATCATTGGTTTTCGCGTCACCGTCGGCGACCAGCCTCAGCGGTTCGCGTCTGGACTCCAGCAAGGGCGGGGCGAGGTCGGGCAGGTCGGCCATGACCTCGGAGCGGGCGCGGTCGGCGAGGCTGTCGTAGACCCGCATCCAGGTCGAGGCCTCGGACGCCCGGCCCATGCCCAGGGCCCGGCGGATGTTGAGGAAGGCCTCGGCGGCCAGGTCGGCGAAGCTGACAGTGTCGTCGGGATGGTATTCGCCGAACTCGGGCGGCGCCTCGCATCCCGGCTGATCCATGCGCCGCCAGCCCCCGAGCCGCGCGTGCTGCCGGAAGGAACTGAGCGACATGCCGTACCGCTGGCAGACGGTCGTCGCCTTCACGCCCGCGAGATACTCCCGCCGGGCATGGTCCCAATAGTCGCCGCCGAGACCGTCGAGGTCGGCGGGGTTGAGTTGAGTGTCGGAGGTCATGGCGTGAGGCTGCCATGCCGGTGCGTCAGAATCGGTCGCGGATATCGCCCCGCTCACAGGCTTGGCGAATTCCCTATTGCCCGCGGACGATTCGATTGACGACATGGTCGCCGTTCGAAGCCGTATCGTTCCACGCCTGACCCACGGCCACCTGGGGGAACGCATGGCAGTAGGAAAACGGTATGGAGATCGGGCGCCGCTGGGACAGGCATAGTCGGCTTCCCCGCACGCGCCATGCGCCGCTCGACCGGTTGCCGCCACGTCCCTGAGCCCGGAACGTGTGGTCGGCGCTCAGCCAAAGCCGGGCCTGCCGTCCGTCCGGGTGGGTGGATATGACGGTGTTTCCGAAGGTCGGCGCCAAAGCCGAGTCCTGCGCTTGCGCAGATGCCCCAGCCAACGCCAGACCCAGGGCGGTTGCTGTCAGGACAACCGATTTCAGGCTCATGAAACCTCTCCGGCGCGAGCGGTTTCAATCTCGAACTCGATCGGTTTGAAGCTGTGGTTGTTCGACTGAAGCGCGGAGCACGCCGTCAGCGCCACGATCAGGTCCATCTGCGCCTCCAGCAGAATGTGGTCTCCAGCCTTGCTCAGGGGCGGCGCGACGGTCAGGACGCCCGTCTCGCCATCCACCCGCACGTTCATGAAGACATTGAAGGCCGTCGGGATCTGGTCCGGCAGGATCCCGAAGGGCTGGAGCGCTTCCGCGAGGTTGCCGAAACAGCCCCGATGGGGATCGGTATCGCCATAGATGATCCGGAAGGTGTCTTTCGAACACGGCGTCAGAAGGAAGTCATGGCGACCGACCGTGTCTTCCACGATGGTCAGCATGACCCGGCTTCGATTCGAATAGAGCGGGTCGCCGGTCGTCAGGAAAAGCCGACTGGCGTAGTCCAGCGTGCGGCCCGATGAGATCACCTCATTGGTGTCAGCGGCGTTGAAGGCCAGCAGGTCCGACACCTGCTCTCCCCGGGGATCGATCACCTTCAGCCTGTCGCCCTTGTTGAGCCGGAACGCTGTCCCGCTGCGCGCGGCGATTTCATGTCTCATGGGGTAGGATCGCCCTGGACTGGAACGGGCAACGCCAGTGCGCGTCCACCGCACGACCGCTGTATTGACGCGCTTCCGACACCTCGCCGAACCGGGCCAGCATCGGGTTCTGGGTTCCTGCCAGGGCGAGGTCCCGCTTCAAGATGGTCCGCCGCATCGGCTCATAGCGACCCGTCTCACGCAGGTTCCGGAACTGGGCGTGCGGGTTGAAGACGATCGTCGGGCGCTCGAAGCGGCGGGCCGGCCGGCTGGCGGCCGGGTGAAGTCCCACGAGAAAGAAGGCCTCTCCGCCGAAACTCAGGGCGAACTCCGGATCCTCCGGATCGAGGCTGACACGTGGGTCCGGCGTCTGGCCCAACCAGAAATCCTTGTCCGAAAGCGACTGCGCGCGCTGCCACAGGGCGGTTTCGAAAGCCGCTTCATCCAGCGTCCCGGGGCCCTCAAAAACGATGGCCAGGCTCTGAAACGGCACGGGGTCGGTCCGATATCGGGCAACGAACGCCGTCAATGCCGCGTAGATCTGAAGGTCGTCCCAGGCGGATGTGAGGTCGCGGGCCCGATGGATCACGAGACCGCCGCGCGCCAGCGCCGATTTCGCTCCGACGCACGGAAAGGCCATGTCGGCGACGAAGGCCCGAAGTCTGTCCGCCCCGTCGAGTTCGGTGTCCCCCAGCGGAAGAGAGTCAGCTCGCATGGACGGGCCCTTCGGCCGGCAGATCCGCAAAACGCGATTGACGGACCCGCCCGCGCGCCGCGACCAGCCCCTCTAGGGCGGGGCCAAGCCGGTCCATCGACCGCATCTTGTCGCGCCAGGACAAGGCGATGACCGGACCGACGTCCGTCTTGTTGACGTCGACGATATAGATTCGACCGTCCGCCCGATCACGCAGGATATCCAGTCCACCCCAGTCCAGACCCATGCGTGCGGTGAACTGGCCGATGAGCGCGCACTCTTCGCGGCTGAAGATCTCGGCAGGCTCTCGCAGGCTGGCCTTGCGATTGTGGATCGCGAACCGGGCGCCGGCCGGTTTGACCTTCAACCAGACAAGGACGGGGACCCCGCCGACGCAGAGGGTCCTCAGGTCGTTGGCGCTTCCGTCGGCGTCCGTGGTGTCGATCAGTCGCTGATAAACGCAGTCGGACCGCGGGGCATCGCCGGACCCCATGATGCGGCCGTCGTGGACGCCGTTCTTCTCGGACTTTTCGACGACAGGGCCCTGGCAGGTGGTCGGGTCAACCCGGAGCGGATAGCCGAAAACCGCTTCGAAGGTTTCGGCGACGTGGCTCTTCGAGACGTCGGTGCACCGCACATTCAGCGCCTCACCGCCGAGTGGAGCCTCCCCTGCGGTCACATCATCGAAGTAGAATTCGATGTCGGCGTCCGCCTGACGCCTGGCGACACCGATTCCGGCCCACAGCGCGGCTCCTCGCACCAGATACCAGGGTCTTGGCCGATCCGGCGCGAACCAGATCATTCGACGGTCGTCCCTGACCAGCCGAGCGAGCGTCGCCCAAACGGCCCGTAGCCAGAGGACGCTCAGGTAAGGGAGCCAGGCCCAGATTTCGGCGATGAGCTTCTCATCGACCGCGAGGTTGATGTCCGTCTTGCGAACCCTGACGCGGCCGTTCGAGAATTGGAAATCGGACAGCCATCCGTGTTGTCGGCTGGTTTCAGAAGGGGGATGCGACATCGGAGACAGAAGCGTTTGGCAACTCTTAGGTTCCAAAAGGGAAATCGGACCGGCTCTCACCCCGCCTGAAATTGCCGTTCGAACCACCCTATCGCCTGGGGGTCGAGCCGCACCGTCAGCCGTATCCGCCTCGTCTCCTCCCTGCGCCGCAGGCGTGGGGAGGTGGATGCGAGCTCTTGCGAGCAGACGGAGGGGCTCTTCGTGCGGCAAGAACCCCTCCGTCACGGCGCGAAGATGCGCCGCGCCACCTCCCCATCGCTACGCGACAGGGAGGAGACAGGCCCTTACCCTGCCTGAAACTGCCGCTCGAACCGTCCCATGGCCTGGGGGTCGAGCCGCACGGTCAGCCGCATCCGCCCCTCGGCGTCCGTGGCGCGCGCCGTGACCCGGCCGTGGGCGTAGAGCCAGGCCAGGGCCTCTCCCTGTGAGGGCTGGAGGACCAGCTCCGTCTCGGGGTCGTCGTCGATCAGGTCGGTGATGGCCTGGCGCAGGCGTTCAATCCCCTCCCCGGTCCAGGCGGAGACGGCGACCGAGGCATTGCCCGAGCGGGCGGCCTGGCCCTCGATCTCTTCGCGGACCTCGGGGTCGAGGAGGTCGGTCTTGTTCCAGACCTCGAGGATGCGGCGCGGTTTGCCTTCAGGCTGTTCGATCTGTTTCAGCACCTCCTCGACATCCTTCGCCTGGGCGGCGCTGTCGGCCGAGGCGATGTCGCGGACGTGCAGGATCAGGTCGGCCTCGCCCACCTCTTCCAGGGTCGCGCGGAAGCTCTCGACCAGTTCGTGCGGCAGGTCGGAGATGAAGCCCACGGTGTCGGCGATGATGGCCGGGCGCCCCTGGGGCAGGCGGATGGTGCGCTGGGTCGTGTCGAGGGTGGCGAACAGCAGGTCCTTGGCCAGGACCTCGGAGCCCGTCAGCCGGTTGAAGATCGTCGACTTGCCGGCATTGGTGTAGCCGACCAGGGCGACGGCCGGGAACGGGGCCTTCTTGCGCTGTTTGCGGTGCAGGCCGCGCGTGCGGCGGACCTCCTCCAGCTCGCCCTTCAGCTTGACGATGCGGTCGGCGATCAGGCGGCGGTCGAGCTCGATCTGGGTCTCGCCGGGGCCGCCGGTCGAGCCGGTGCCGCCGCGCTGGCGTTCCAGGTGGGTCCAGGTGCGGACGAGGCGGGACTTCTCATAGTCGAGGCGGGCGAGCTCGACCTGGAGCTTGCCCTCCTTGGTGCGGGCGCGACGGCCGAAGATCTCGAGGATCAGGCCGGTGCGGTCGATGACCTTGCAGTCCCATTCCTTCTCCAGATTGCGCTGCTGGACCGGGGTCAGGTCGAAGTCGATGACGGCGGCCTCGGCCTCGGCGGCGCGGATCAGGGCCGCGAGCTCCTCGACCTTTCCGGCCCCGAACAGGGTCGCGGGCGTGGTTTTGCGCAGACGCACGATCTCCTCGGCGCGGACGTCGAGGTCCAGGGCGCGGGCGAGGCCGGCGGCCTCCTCCAGACGCTCCCCGGCCGGGCGAGAGGCGCGCTCGCCGAGATCGGGGTGGATGACGACCGCGCGGATGAGCGGCACGGAGTGGTCGATGAGTTTGGCGTTCAAAGGGTCTCTGTCGGTTGTCGGGCGGAGGCGTCAACATGGGCCGCCTGGGCAGCCATCGCCAGTGGTCAGCGTGCGATGCTTGTCATCCCGGCCGTAGCGAAGCGAAGAGCCGGGACGTCAGACGATGAAGTCAGACCTCCCGGAAATCGCGTCAGCGATTATCCGGGGGACGGTGGGACCGCACCTGACGGTCTCCCGGGACAGCCGCTTCGCGTCTTCCGGGAGCGTCGAAGGAATTGGTTGGCGTCCCGGATCTTCGCTGCGCTACGTCCGGGATGACAACGACGGGGCCTCAGTCCTCGTCGGCCTCGGGTTCGTACAGCTGCACGGGCGCCGACGGCATGATCGTCGAGATGGCGTGCTTGTAGACGAGCTGGGACTGGCCGTCCCGACGGAGCAGCACACAGAAGTTGTCGAACCAGGTCACGATGCCCTGCAGCTTGACGCCGTTGACGAGGAAGATGGTCAGCGGGGTCTTGGTCTTGCGGACGGAGTTGAGGAAGGTGTCCTGAAGGTTCTGACGCTTGTCTTGCGACATGGCAGGTTGGTCCTGTTCTTTCTTGGTTTTCACCGCGTCGGGGAGATCGCGGCTCCGGATCGAACGCCCGGTTCGTCACCTTAGACGCTGGCGCTCGCGGGTCGCAACAGGCCCGGTAACCGATTTCATCGCCCGATGGATTTCGAGGTCGCGCAACCACAGAGCGCGAGGCTTACATGCCCTGCATCCGTGCACCCCGGCCTTCGCCGGGGTGCACGGAGAAAAATCAGACCGAGTCCCGCTTCGCCTCTTCCAGATAGCGGGCGCGCAGCCGGGTCGCGATCGGACCGGGCTTGCCGTCGCCGATCTTCACCCCGTCGATGGAGACGGCGGGCATGACGAAGGCGCCGGCGGCGGTGAAGAAGGCCTCCTTCGCCTCCTTGGCCTCGTCGACGCTGAAGGGGCGTTCGTCGAGTTCGATCCCCTCAGCCTCGATCATCGCCATGATGGCGGTGCGGGTGATCCCTTTTAGGATATTGGCCTGGGTGTCGCGGGTGCGCAGCTTGCCGGACTTGTCGACGATCCAGGCGTTGGTCGAGGAACCCTCGGTGACCAGGCCCATCTCGTCGACCATCCAGGCCTCGTAGGCGCCCCTGTCGCGGGCCGCCTGTTTGGCGAGGACGTTGGGCAGCAGGCCGACCGTCTTGATGTCGCAACGGCCCCAGCGGATGTCGGGGTGGGTCACGACGGCGACGCCCTTGGCGGCCTGGGCGTCGGACTTGCGCGCGCTCAGCGACTTCGACGTCACGACGACGCTGGGCGGGGTTCCGGGCGCGGGGAAAGGGTGGTCGCGGCGGGCCGTCCCGCGCGTGACCTGCAGATAGACGATGCCGTCGCGGACCCGGTTCCTGCGGATGGTTTCCTTCAGCACGCGGGTCAGGGAGTCGACCGACATGGGGATGTCGATGCGGAGCTCGTTGAGACTGCGGTGAAGCCGGGTCATGTGGCCTTCGAAATCGGCCATCCGGCCGTCGAACACCGACCAGACCTCATAGACGCCGTCGGCGAACTGGAAGCCGCGATCCTCGACATGGATCGTCGCCTCCGAGTGGCGCTGGTAGACCCCGTTCACATAGGCGACGCGCGACATCAGTCGGTATTCCCTTCGTCCTCGTCCCCGCCGCGCGAGGGCGACACGCCCAGCGACTTCAGCTTCCTGTGCAGGGCCGATCTCTCCATGCCGATGAAGGCGGCCGTGCGCGAGATGTTTCCGCCGAAGCGCATGATCTGCGCCGCCAGATATTCACGCTCGAACACCTCGCGGGCCTCGCGCAGAGGCAGGGCGATGGTGCGTTCGGCCCCCATCCCTGTCGCGCCGGTCGAGGCCACCTCCTGAGGCAGCATGTCGGCCGAGATCGGGTCGTTGAGGTCGCCGGTGGCCAGGATCAGCAGGCGCTCGACGTTGTTGCGCAGCTGGCGGACGTTGCCGGGCCAGGGATGGACCTGGAGCACGGCGATGGCGTCGTCGCCCAGCCGGCGGCGCGGCAGGCCTTGCGACACGCTGAGGGTCTCGATGAAATATTCGACCAGTTCGCCGATGTCCTCGCGGCGTTCCGACAGCGGCGGGACGCGGATCGGCACGACGTTGAGGCGGTGGAACAGGTCCTCGCGGAAGCGGCCCTCGGTGATCTCGATCTTCAGGTCGCGCGAGGTCGAGGTGACGACGCGGACATCGACCTGGACGTCCTGTTCGCCGCCGACGCGACGGAAGCGCTGTTCGACCAGGACGCGCAGGATGCGGCTCTGGCTCTCGCGCGGCATGTCGCCGACGTCGTCGAGATAGAGGGTGCCGTTGTGGGCGCGTTCGAAGACGCCGATCTTGCGCGGACGCCCGTCGTGGCCCTCCTCCCCGAACAGTTCCAGATCCAGGCGCTCCGGCGTCATGCCGGCGGCCGAGATGGCGACGAACTCGCCGCGCGAGCGGGAGCTGGCCTCGTGGATCTGGCGGGCGACCAGTTCTTTCCCGGAGCCCGGCGGACCCGAGATCAGGACGCGGCTGTTGGCCGGGGCGACCTTGACGATGGTGGTGCGCAGGACCTGGGCCGCGGCCGAGCGACCGATCAGGCCGGTCGGGGTCATGGCCACGGTGCGGAGGCGACGATTCTCGCGCTTGAGCTGGGCGGACTCCAGGGCACGCTCGATGACGACGACGAGCCGGTCGGACTTGAACGGCTTTTCGATGAAGTCGTAGGCGCCGCGCTTGAGGGCGCTGACGGCCGTCTCGATATTGCCGTGGCCCGAGATCATGACGACGGGAAGATCGGCGTCGAGCGTCTTGACCAGGTCGAGCAGCTCCAGCCCGTCCATGCCGCCGCCCTGCATCCAGATGTCGAGGACGATCAGGCTGGGCTTGCGGGCGCGGATGCCGGCCAGGGCCTCCTCGGAGCTGGAAGCGACGCGGACGGAATGGCCCTCATCCTCCAGCAGCCCCGAGACCAGGTCGCGGATGTCGGCCTCGTCGTCGACGACCAGGATATCGGCTCCGGTGGAACGCATGACGCCTCGCTACTATTCGGCCGCCGGGGCGCCGGCGCCGCGAGGCTCCGTTTCACGCCCGGCCTTGCCGGTGGGGTTGAGGGGGAAGATCAGGCAGATCCTGGCGCCGTGCAGGCTGTCGGCATCTGACAGTTTCAGCTCGCCGCCGTGGTCTTCGCAGATGCGCTTGACGATGGCGAGGCCGAGGCCCGTGCCCTTCTCGCGCGTGGTGACATAGGGTTCGGTCAGACGGTCGCGGTCGCGGACGGGCAGACCCTTGCCGTCGTCCTCGATGATGAAGGTGGCGATGCCGTCCTCGATCTCAAGCCGGGCGATGATGGCGACCTGCTCCTCATCGGCGGGGGTGGCGAGGCGGCGGGCGGCCACGGCCTCTCCGGCGTTCTTGAGGATGTTGGCCAGGGCCTGACCGACCATGCGGCCGTCCGCCTTCATCTTGGCCCTGGGCAGGGGCTCGACCAGTTCGACCACGAGGTCGGGCGCGGCGACGCGCTGGGCAAAGACGGCTTCCCGCAGCAGTTCGGCCGGGTTCTCATTGGTGAACCGCGGCGCCGGCATGCGGGCGAAGGAGGAAAACTCGTCGACCATCCGGCCGATGTCGCCGACCTGGCGGATGATGGTGTCGGTGCAGCGGTCGAAGATTTCGAGGTCTTCGGTGATCGCCGGACGGAATTTGCGCTTCAGCCGTTCGGCCGAGAGCTGGATCGGGGTCAGGGGGTTCTTGATCTCGTGGGCGATCCGGCGGGCGACGTCGCGCCAGGCGGCATTGCGCTGGGCCGTGACCAGACGGGTGATGTCGTCGAAGGTCAGCACCATCTCGCCGCCGACCCCGCCCTCGATGCGGACGCGCAGACGCCGGGTCTCGCCCTCGCGAGCGACGTCTATGTCCTCCTCGATATGGGCCTCGACGCGTTTCACCAGTTCCGCCAATTCGGGCGCGACGACGCCCAGGGCCTTGCCGTGTACTTCAACTTCGGAAATCGAAAGTAGCTGCAAGGCGCTGTCATTGATCGCGGAAATCCGGCCGCGCTTGTCCAGACCGATGACGCCGGCGCTGACGCCGGACAGGACGGTTTCGATGAATCGACTGCGGTCCTGGGCCTCTTCGCTGGCGGTTTTCAGCGCCGCCTGCTGGGCCTGGAGATCGCCGGTCATGCGGTTGAAGGCCTCGGACAGGGTGGCGATCTCGCCGGGCGCCCCGTCGGCCTCGACCCGGGCGGTCAGGTCGCCGGCCGCGACCTGATCCGCCGCCTTCACCAGACGACCGATGGGCGCAGAGATGGCGCTGGCCGCCGACATGCCCAGCCACACGGCGCCGACCAGCACCAGCAGGGCCGTCTCCAGATAGCTGAGGGCGAAGGCGGCCTGGATGCGGGCCCGGCTCTCCTCGGCGACACGATAGGACTCGATGGAGTCGCGGCCATTGCGCATCCGCTCGACGAGACCGGGAGCGAGGGGGCGCACGACATAGAGATAGGCATCGCCGTAGTCTGGCAACGGATAGAGGGCGCGGATGGTGTCGGGGTGCTCGGTCACGGTGACCGGCACCTCCTCGCCCTCGGCTGCCTTCTCGAACTCCTCGCGCGGCGGGGCGACATAGGCGGGCGCATCGGGCAGGTCGCTCTGGGCCAGGACCTCGCCCTCGCCGTTCAGGATATAGACAGCCGGGTAGCCGAAGAAGTCGGCGATCTGGGTCAGGGCGCTGGAGAACTGGATGCGGTCGGCGAAAGCGCCGCGAACGCCGCCGAGTTCGTTGGCCATGCTGCCCAGGTCGCGTTCAAGGCCGCCTCCGACGTCCGCAACATAGGCCTTGCCGATGAAGGCGCCGTTGTTGACGGCCGAACGGACGTTGTCGCTGAACCATTGATCCACGCCGCGATTGACCAGAAGGCCGAAGACCAGGGCGATGAGGACCGCCGGCACCACGGCGACGAGGGAAAACAGGGCCACGAACCGCAGGTGCAGCCGGGCGCCGGGATCTTCGCGCCGCCTCTGCGACAGGCGCATGACCCGGCCGCCGATGATGGTCGCGAGGCCGACGATCAGGACCAGGTTGGCCAGCAGAATGTACAGAACCGCCCGGCTGGCGGTGGCCTTGGCGTCATCGCCGGCGCTCGCGCCCGGAGCCACGGCGACCAGCCAGATGGCGGCGCCGGTGATCAGGAAGGCGATGACATAGGCGGCGCCGAAGGCGGCCCGCGCCCGACCGGCCGCGAGACGTCCCCAGAAGGAGGGGTCGCCTTCTGTGGCCGGAAGCGGGGCGGGCGTGTCCGTCATGACCCGGAAGCTTCAACCACCTGTGGCGAAAGTTCAACAGGAGAGTTGCCGAAATACAGCGAAGGGGGCGACAGATCCCACAGTTCGGCGAGGGCTTCCGACACCTGCGCGGGCTGTTCGAGCCGGCAGATGCGGCTCTTGGCCGTGCGGCGCTCGGCCGGATCGGCGGGCCAGGGCGCCTGTTCGACATACCAGCCCAGATGTTTGCGGAACATCCTGAGGCCCAGGTGACCGCCGTAGAAGTCGCAGGACGCCAGCATGTGCGCGACGACGATATCGAACCGCTCGCGGCGATCCGGCTCGACGAGGACCGTGCCGTCCCGCAGGGCGCGGTCGAGGTGGGCGGCGAGCCACGGACGGCCATAGACGCCGCGGCCCAGCATCAGGGCGTCTGCGCCGGACTGGTCCAGAGCCTCCCTCGCCTGTTCGGCGGTGATGATGTCGCCGTTGACGATGACCGGGATGGAGACCGCCGCCTTGACCGCCCCGACCGCATCCCAGTCGGCGGCGCCGGTGTAGAACTGCTGGCGGGTGCGGCCGTGGACCGTCACGGCCTTGACGCCGAGGTCTTCGGCCCGCTTCGCCAGCTCGGCGGCGTTCCTGGTGTCGTCGTCCCAGCCCAGGCGCATCTTGACCGTGACCGGGCGAGAGGTCGCCGCCACCGTCGCCGCCATGATCCGGCCAGCCAGGTCGGGCGTGCGCATCAGGGCCGAGCCCGAGGCCGAGCCGGTGACCTCCTTGGCCGGGCAGCCGAAATTCAGGTCGATGATGTCGGCGCCGGCCGCCTCGGCCATGCGCGCGCCCTGGGCCATGGCGGAAGGATCGCGGCCGACCAGCTGGATGACGGTGAGCGGCAGGCCGTCGCCGACGGCGGCGCGGCGCACCACGTCCGGACGGGCGCGGGCCAGTTCGGCCGCGGCCACCATCTCGGTCGCGACATAGGCGGCGCCGAGGCGGCTGGCGAGCAGCCGGAACGGCAGGTCCGTGATGCCCGTCATGGGCGCCATCAGAACCCGTCCGGGAATGGCGACATCGCCGATCTGAAACCCTGTGCTCATCCGTCCGTCAACACGCGAAGCCAGGCCCCTCGTCAACCGCCATCGTGGTTCATCACAAAAGTGGGGCGCGATCTCGACCGAAAACCGCTCACACTTTTCGGGATCGCGCCCTAGAAGGCGATCATGACGTTTGCAGCGATCGTGGTGGCGGCCGGCTCGGGCTCCAGGGCCGGGGGCGACAAGCAGTGGCGGCCGCTGGGCGGCAAGCCCGTGGTCCGCTGGTCGGTCGAGGCCTTGCTCAATGCAGGGGCCGAAGAGGTGGTCGTGGTGGTCGCGGCGGACGGGTTCGCGCGGGCGGCCGGGGCGCTGGCCGGGCTGAACGACTGGCGGGCCGTGGCGGGCGGGGCCGAGCGCGCGGACTCGGTGCGCGCCGGGCTCGAAGCCCTGACCGGGGCACCGGATCGGCCCGTCCTCGTTCACGACGCCGCGCGGCCCCTTCTGTCCGCCGAGGTGATCCGGCGGCTGCTTGAGTGCCTGCCGGGTGCGGATGGAGCCATCGCCGCCCTGCCCGTCTCCGACACCCTCAAGCGCGGCTCCGATCGCATCGAGGCGACGGTCGATCGCGGCGGCCTGTGGCGGGCCCAGACGCCGCAGGCGTTTCGCACCGACCGCCTGCGGGCCGCCTATGCCGCATGGCCCGAGGGTGCGGCGGCGACCGACGATGCGGCCGTGGTCGAGCAGGACGGGGGAACCGTTCGTCTGGTCCAGGGCGATCCGCGCCTGATGAAACTGACCTATCCCGAGGATTTCGCAATGGCCGAAGCGCTGATCGCCCGACAGCCCCGCCCCCTTCAAACTCGGGTTGGTCAGGGGTTCGACGCCCACCGCTGGGGGCCGGGCGACAGCGTGTGGCTGTGCGGGGTCGAGATCGCACATGACCAGACCCTGATCGGCCATTCCGACGCCGACGCCGGACTGCACGCCCTGACCGATGCGGTGCTGGGCGCCATGGGCGACGGCGACATCGGCGACCACTTCCCGCCGACCGACCCGAAGTGGAAGGGCGCGGCCTCGGACCAGTTTCTGATCCATGCGGTCGAGCGGCTGGCGGCGCGTGGCGGGCGGCTGGTCAACGTCGACGTCACCCTGATCTGCGAGCGGCCCAGGGTGAAGCCCCACCGTCAGGCCATGCGCGAACGCCTCGCCGGGATCCTGAATCTGCCGCTCGACGCGGTCAGCGTGAAGGCGACGACGATGGAGAAGATGGGGTTCACCGGACGCGAGGAAGGCCTCGCCGCCTCGGCTATCGCGACGATCGAATTGCCTTCCTGATCAGAGGGCTGGCGTCACCGCCGGAAGTGACGCCACAACGAGCCGAACAGGTTCACATAGTCGTCGGTCCAAGGTCGAACGTCGGTCTCGGCCAGGGTTCGCCACTGGGCCTGGTCACGGAACTCCGCCAGGCCCTCTTCCGTCGGCGACAGGATCAGGGCCTCGGTGGAGGCCTCGGCCATGTCCGGCGCCAGGGGCGATTCCTGATAGAGCTGATGCAGGTTCGCCGCGCCCAGGGCTTGCGCCGCCGCCGCGGCCGGCAGGGTGATGTCGAGGTTGCGGTTCGACAGGTGCAGGATGACCACGCCGTCCGGCTTCAGCAGCTTGAGATAGCCCTCGATCGCCTCGACCGTCAGCAGATGGGTCGGCACCGAGTCCGACGAGAAGGCGTCGATCAGCAGGAGGTCATAGGTGCCGGCCGTCTCGCGCGCCATGGTCAGCCGGGCGTCGCCGAGCACCGTTTCGATCGGGCCGTCGGCGCAGCCGGAGATGAAGCTGAACCACTGCGGATCGCGCGACAGCCGGTCGACCATCGGATCGATCTCGAAGAATTTCATCTCGTCGGCGGCGCGCTTGTAGCCGGCCATGGCGCCCGACCCCTGCCCGACCACGCCGATCTTCAGGGCCGGACGGCGAAGCTGCAGCATCTGGGTCGTCTGACCGATCGGGCTGGCCGGGGCATAGTAGAGGGTGGGCATGCAGGCGAAGGCCGGATTGCGGGGCTGGGCCCCGTGCAAGGTCGTGCCGTGCATCAGGATGTTCACCTGACCGCCGAGGCGCGGGTCCTCGGTGACGCCGATCTTCATCACGCCGAAGAAGCTGCGGTCGGTGAAGGCGGCCTCATAGCCGCGCGCGATATAGGCGGTCGACAGGGCGATGCCGGCGGCGATGATGACGAAGGCCGGGGTCCGGTCGCGCAGGATGAAGCCGGCCAGGATCGGTCCCAGCATGATGAACTGGGTCAGGCCCGGCATGCTGTCCGAGACATTGTTGTTGAGCCACCAGCCGAAGCTCCAGTCGGCCTGGGCCGCCGCCGACAGCAGCGGCGGCAGGCCGGTGGCGAGCACTGCGCCGACGAACAGATAGACCTCCCAGTTCCGGATCGGGGCCTTGTTCATGGGCCGGGCCAGACCGGCGAGGACGAGAACCAGCGGATACTCCCACACGCCGTTGAATAGCACGGGCGCCAGAAGGGCCGTGAAGGCGCCGCCGACGACCCCGCCCAGCGACATCAGCAGATAGAATTCGGTCAGCCGGTCCGGCGGCGGCCGGCGCGCGGCCAGCCTCTGGTGACACATCAGGGCCAGCAGGAAGAAGGCGCCCAGATGCAGGCCGAACATCAGGATCCAGTCGCCGGTCCTGAAGGCCGTGAACGCGATACAGGCGAGACTGACGGCCGCCGCGACGACCAGGGTGATCGGCAGCGGGATCCAGGGCCTGTCCTGGAAGGCGATGACGAAGGTCAGCAGATAGAGGGCCAGAGGGATGACCCACAGGAAGGGCGCCGAGGCGACGTCGGTGGCCAGGTGGGCGGTGACGCCGAGCATCAGGCTGGACGGCGCGGCGGCCAGAAGCACGAGGATGATCTTCTCGCGCCATGGGATCGGCGCGCTGGTCTCCAGACGGGCTACGGGGGTCGAGCCGATCTGACCGCGTCGCCAGGCCACGACCGCCAGCGCCACAACCATCAGCATGAAGGCGGCATAGCCTCCGCTCCAGCTCGCGCGCTGGCCCGACAGGGTCATGAGCGGTTCGAGGATGAGCGGATAGGCCAGCAGGGCCAGGAAGCTGCCGAGGTTGGACGCCGCATAGAGGACATAGGGGTTCTTGCCATCGGCGTGACCGACGCGAACCCGGGCGTACCAGGCCTGCAGCAGGGGCGCAGTCGCCGACAGGACGGCGAAGGGGGCGCCGACCGACAGGGCTAGGGTCGCCAGCAGCCAGCCGATCGGGGCGTTCGGATCGGGGTCGCCCAGCACTCCGTTGATCTTCAGCGGCAGGAACAGGGCCGCCAGCAGCAGCAGGACCAGATGGGTCGCCATCTGGGCCCGCATCGAGGTCAGGCGCTGCAGCAGGTGGGCATAGCCGTAGCCGGCCAGAAGCGCGGTCTGGAAGAAGACCATGGCCGTGTTCCAGACCGATGGAGAGCCGCCGAGCATCGGCAGGACCAGCTTGGTCACCATGGGCTGGACGACGAAGACCAGGGCCGCCGAGGTGAAGATGGCCACGGCGAACAGGATCGGCGTCACGCGATCGCCGCCCTCCGTCGAAGGCGCGGCGTCGTCCGGCAGGGCTGTGTCGGTCATGGGGTCCCCGGTCTGGCGCGCGTGCTATCGACAGATCCATGCACGAGGCTCAGCCTAGACTGACTCGCGCACGGATCGGAAAGACCCATGTTCCCGAACGATATCCAGCGACTGGCGGCCTCGGTGATCGCCGCCGCCTCGGCGCGGGGCTGGACGGTGGCGACGGCCGAGAGCTGCACCGGCGGGCTGGTCGCGGGGGCCCTGACGGCCGTGGCCGGGTCGTCGTCGGTCGTCGACCGGGGCTTCGTGACCTACAGCAACGCGGCCAAGTCGGAGATGCTGGGCGTGCCGGCTGCCCTGATCGTCAGGCACGGCGCGGTGTCGGAGCCGGTGGCGCGGGCCATGGCGACCGGGGCCCGGGAGGCCGCGAAGACCGCCCTCGCCGTCTCGATCACCGGCGTCGCAGGCCCGGGGGGCGGCTCCGCAGAGAAGCCGGTCGGGCTGGTTCATTTCGGCTGCGCAACGCCACAGGGGCTCGTTCACGACAAGCGACTGTTCGGAGACATCGGGCGCGAAGAGGTGCGGCTGGAAAGCGTGCGCGTCGCCCTGGGTCTGTTGCTCGCCGCCTGCGAGGCGGGGTGAGCGAAGGCGCGCCCCTCGTCGTCGACGCCCGGGGCCACCGCTGCCCTGTGCCGAGCCTGCGTCTGAGGAAGGCGGCCGAAGGGCGGGCGGGAACCCGTCTCGTCCTCCTCGCGACCGATCCGATGGCGCGGATCGACGTTCCGTATCTGATGGCGGAACTGGGCGGACGGGTGATGTCGGTCGAGGAGACCGACGGCGTCCTGACGATTACCGTCGAGACGCGCGCCGTTCCGACAGATTGACGACCGAGGGGCTGTCCTCGGGCGCGATATCCGGCGCTCCCCTGGCCCGCGAGGCGATCTCCATCTCCGTGGCGAAGGCGCCGCCGTAGAAGATGGCGTTGACGTTCCACGACAGCCAGATCAGCAGGACCACGACGGCGCCGACCGATCCGTAGGTCGCGCCCAGCTGGGCGATCTGCTCGACATAGATGGCGCAGAGCCAGGACGAGATCATCGACAGGATGGTCGCCACCGCCCCGCCGGCGATGGACGGGACCCAGGCCACCGGGTCCCGGTGCGACATGGCGTAACGATACAGCAACGTCAGCCCGAGGCCGAGGCCGGCCGCGGGCAGGAAGCCGTTGAACGGCAGCCCGCCCTGCCCCGTGACCGGCCCGGCATGCTCCAGCAGCCGGGCGGTGACCACGGCGCCCGAAACGATGGTGAACAGGCCGAACGCCACTACGGCGACGATGAAGGCGAGGAAGTTGAACTTGAAGAAGCCGTGCGGCTCCGTCTCATCGTGGATCAGGTTCAGTCCGGCCAGCAAGGCCTTGAATCCCCGATGCGCGGCATAGGCGCCGACCACCAGGGCGAAGGCGCTCTGGGTCGAGACGGCGCGGGCCGAGGCGTTCGACAGCCGCTCGACCTCGGCGCGGAAGATGGCGCGGGCGGCATGGGGCATGACGTCGGCCAGGGCCGCCGCCTGTTCGCCGACCTGACCGATCGACAGCACGGCCTTGTAGAAGCCGATCAGGATGGCGATCGCCGGAAACACCGCCAGCAGGGCGAAGAACGACACCCCACCCGTGTAGAGCATGACGTCGCGGCCCCAGCTGCGGGCGAACGCCCGGCCCGACAGCCGCACCCAGAAGCCGGGTGACGCCAATTCCGTAGTCTGTCCGCTCAAGCCGGTTCCCGCCGTAGCCCAAGGGAGGACTCTAGCGGAAAATCCTCGCTTTGGAAGCAGCCGGGCCCCCGTCGTTTTCCCCTGCCACGCGCATCAGCACCGTTGCGCCGAACGGGGCCGCGTCGGTATGGTCGGCCCGCTCCGTGTCCGGAGTCGCGGCCGTCCGGTCGCGCAGTGGGAGTCATCGATTTTGGGTTCGGATCCACGCGTTCTGGTCGTCGCCGAGACGGATGAGCGGATCGGCGCCCTGTGCCGCGGGCTGGACTCGCTGGGCTGGCGCACAATGACGGCCCGGTCAGGCGCCGCCGCCGTGGCCGCCCTGACGGACTTCACGCTGGAGGCGGCGATCCTGGACGCCGATCACCCGGAGATTGACGCCCTTCCCGAGGCCCTGCGACTCGCGGCCGGCGCCCGGCGTCTGCCCGTCATCGCCCTCGGCCCGATGGCGGCGAGCGTCCCAGCCGGGACGTTCGATCTGACGATGGCCGAACCGCCGCATCCCGCCCAGGCCGCCCTGCGCATCGAACAACTGGTTCGCGCCGCCATCGCCGAGGAGGAGTTCCGCCTGCGTCAGGCGACCTTCGCCCTGCACGGCGCGACCCTGGACCCGGGCGTGCCCGATCCCAGCGCGGTTCGTATCCTGATCGCCGGCGCCCCGGATCACCGGTTCATTGCTCTTTCAAACACGCTGACCGCCGGCGGAGCCGAGGTGGTGGCCGCGCCGACGCCCTACACCGCCTTCGACTATCTGCACGAAAGCGCGTTCGACGCCGCGGTTCTGTGGGGCGCGCCGGACCATGCGCCGGCCCTGTCCATCGCCTCGGGCATGAAGCGGAACACGCGCCTCTATCACATCCCGCTGGCCCTCTATCTGCGGTCGGAAGGCGAGATCAATCTGAGCGAACTGTACAACCGGGGCTTCTCGGAAGTGGCGGCCGCAGACACGCCGGAGCCCGAGGCCGCCGCGCGCGTCCTCGACCTGGCCCACACCCATCGCCGCCACCTGGCCATCCGCAAGGCTCTGGAAGGCGCGCGTGGCGCGGGCATCATGGATCCGTCGACGGGCCTGTTCACCCGCAACCTGTTCGCCAGCCATCTCGGGCGCATCGCCGAGGGTGCTTCGGCGCGGCGGCGCCCCCTTTCCGTCTGCGTCCTGCGGGTGGCGGACAGCGATAACCTGACCCGCGCTCGTATTGGCGGCTGGCTGGACCGGGCCATGCCCCAGATCGGCGCCATGGTGTCGCGCCTCGTTCGGGTCGAGGATACCGCCGCCCGACTGGCCCCCGAGGTCTTCGCCCTCGCCCTGCCCGCCACCCCTGGACCGGCCGCGCGGCTGGCGGTCGAGCGGATCGCAGCGGTCATCGGCTGCACCGCCTTCGACGCCGGTCCCGACCGGACGCCCTTCGTGGTCGAGTTCAGCGTCGGGGTCGCCGAGTTGAGGCCGGGAGAAGGCGCCGCCGCTGTTCTGGAACGTGCCTCGGCCGATATGATGACGGGCCGTTCCCCCCTCACCGGGCCCACCTAATCGGCCATCTGAACCGCTGGTCAGCCCATTTCGGTCCGGATCGCCCACAGCGCCCGGTCGATGTCGGCCTCGGTGTTGAAGATGTGGGAAGACAGGCGGATGCCGTTGAGCCAGCGCTTCTCGGCCATCTTGACGACGACGCCGTGCTTTTCACGCAGGGCCCTCTGAAAGACCGCGCTGTCGATGCGGTCCGGAAGGCGCGCGGCCACCATCGCCGTGGCGTGCGGGCCGGGGGCACTCCGGCGACGCTCAGCACCGGCATGGCCCGCAGACCCTCGTAGGCCAGATTGCGCAGGGCGACGGCGCGGGCCGCCACCGCCGCCATGCCGCGTGCGCGCATGGCCTCTATGGCGACGCCCAGGCCGATCGGCAGCGGCAGACAGCCCACGCCGGTCGATTCCGAGATGAAGACGCGGCCGTCGTCTTCGCGCTGGATCGGCTGGATCGCATCGGCGGCGTCGGGGCTGACATAGAGCAGGCCAGTGCCCTTGGGACTCATCAGCCATTTGTGCCCGCTGGCCGCATAGGCGTCGCAGCCCAGCGCCCGGACATCCACGGCGATCTGCCCCACGGCCTGGGCGCCGTCCACCACGCACAGCGCGCCGCGCGAGCGGGCGAGTGCGGCGATCTCCGGGATCGGCATCAGATAGCCGGTCGTGGTGATGACGTGGCTGACGCTGACCACCCGGGTTCGCGGCGTCATGGCCTGCTCGAACCGATCGACGATCGCCTGCGGATCGTGGTCCTCGGGCGAGATCGGGACGACATCGACGACGACGCCCCGCCGGCGCGCGAGATGGGTCCAGCACAGGCTGCCGCCGTGATGCTCCTGATCGGTGGTCAGCACCCGGTCGTCGGGCTCCAGCCGCATCCCCAAAGCCACGCTGTTCATCGCCTCGGTCGTGCTGCGCGTGATCAGCAGGTCTTGCGCATCGCAGCCGATGAAGGCGGCGGCGGTGTCGCGCGCGCGGTCGGTCTCGAGCCGGAGGGGCCCCTGGCCATAGACCGCCCCGACCGGGTTAGACTCCACCTCGATCAAGGCCTGAACCATGCGGTCGATCACGGCCCGCGGTGTGGGGCCGGCCGAGCCGGTGTTGAGATAGGTCAGGCCGGGCGTGAGCAGGTATTCTGAAAGCCCCTCAGCGAGTTCGCCGCGCCCCGCCGCCAGAGCCGCTGTCGGTGCCGCCAAGCTGATGGACGCGAGAACCGCGCGACGCGTTTGAGCGGCCAGCGATGTCATTCCGCCAACTCTGCGAGCCGCATCCTGACGTCGGTCGCCCACGCAGACGTCAGGCAGACCGTCAGAACCGCGACCCCAACCCTCATGCCGAAAACCTCCGTTCGTCGAACGTCCGGCGGATTAAGCCTGGGGGGACCGGACTGTCAAATCCGCGAGCATCGCCCGGTCCAAGCCAGCATAGGCGTCAACCCGCCCCCGCCACCCGCGCCAGATCGGTCGTGATCCGTTCGGCGACCTTCAGCCGATCCTCGGGCGTCGGCCAGTCGCCCTTCACGACGATCTTCTGATCCGGGCGGATCTTCCAGAACGCGTGGTTCTTCTGGATCAGGCCGACCAGCCCCATCGGGTTCGGGAAGCTGTTGTCGCGCAGGGTCAGGACGCAGCCCTTGGGTCCGATGTCGATCCGCTCGATACAGGCCGTCTTGCAGCTGGCCTTGATGCCGACGATGCGCAGCAGTTGCTTGGCTTCATCCGGCAGCGGGCCGAACCGGTCGATGAGTTCTGCGGCCAAGGCCTCACGGGATTCGGTGTTCTCGGCGTCGGACAGGCGGCGATAAAGGCTGAGACGGACGTTGAGGTCCGAGACATAATCCTCTGGAATCAAAACCGCCGCGCCGACGTTGATGGCCGGTGACCAGCCGCGATCGACCGGGCCGCCCTCGCCGTTCTGGCGCAGCTCGGCGACCGCGTCCTCCAGCATCTGCTGGTACAGTTCGACCCCGACCTCGCGGATATGGCCCGACTGTTCGTCGCCCAGCAGGTTGCCGCCGCCGCGCTGGTCGAGGTCGTGCGAGGCCAGCTGGAAGCCGGCGCCGAGGTTGTCGAGCGACTGCAGCACCTGCAGCCGCCGCTCGGCCGACAGGGTCATCGGCCGCTTCGGATCGACCGTCAGATAGGCGAAGGCGCGGGCCTTGGACCGCCCGATGCGTCCGCGAATCTGGTGCAGCTGGGCCAGGCCGAACATGTCGGCCCTGTGCACGATCAATGTGTTGGCGGTCGGAATGTCGATGCCGCTTTCCACGATCGTGGTCGAGACCAGCACATCGTAGGAGCCGTCGTAGAAGGCGCTCATCACGTCTTCGAGCTGGGTCGGGCTCATCTGGCCATGACCGACGACGAACTTGATCTCCGGCACCTGGATGCGGAGGAACTCCTCGATGTCGGGCAGGTCAGACAGGCGGGGGCAAACGTAGAAGGCCTGACCACCACGATATTTCTCGCGCAGCAGGGCCTCGCGCACCATGACCGGATCCCAGGGCGCGACATAGGTCCGCACGGCCAGGCGGTCGACCGGAGGCGTGGCGATGATCGACATCTCGCGGATGCCGGACAGGGCCATCTGCAGCGTCCGCGGGATCGGCGTCGCGGTCAGGGTCAGCAGGTGGACGTCGGCGCGGAGGCTCTTGAGCTTCTCCTTGTGCTTGACGCCGAAATGCTGCTCCTCGTCGACGATGACCAGGCCCAGGTCCTTGAACCCGACCTGATCCGACAGCACCGCGTGGGTGCCGACGACGATCTCGAACTGACCGTCCCTGAGCCCGGCTCGGGTTTCAGCCGCATCCTTGGCCGTGACCATGCGCGACAGGTGGCGGACCTTGATCGGCCAGCCGGCGAACCGCTCGGAGAAGGTCCTGAAGTGCTGGCGGGCCAGCAGCGTCGTCGGGCAGACGATGGCCACCTGTTGCCCGCTCATGGCCACCACGAAGGCGGCGCGGATGGCCACCTCGGTCTTGCCGAAGCCGACGTCGCCGCAGATTAGTCGGTCCATCGGCACGCCCTTGCCGAGGTCCTCCAGCACGTCACCGATCGCGTTGAGCTGGTCGTCGGTCTCCTCATAGGGGAAGCGGGCGCAGAACTCGTCGAACAGACCGGCGGGCGGAGTGATCGCCTCCCCGACCCGGAGCGCACGCTTGGCCGCGAGCGCGATGAGCCCCTCGGCCATGTCGCGCAGCCGGGCCTTGGCCTTGGCCTTGCGACCCTGCCAGGCCGCGCCGCCGAGCCGGTCGAGCTGGACGCCATCGGATTCGGACCCGTATCGAGTCAGAAGATCAATATTTTCAACCGGCAGATAGAGTTTGCTATCACCGGCATAGAGGAGCTCCAGGCAGTCGTGCGGCGCTTCCTGGATCTCGAGGGTCTTCAGCCCCTCATAACGGCCGATGCCGTGGTCGAGGTGGACGACGAGGTCGCCGGTCGTCAGGGCCGAGGCCTCGGCGAGGAAGTTTGACGCCCGGCGTTTCCGTTTCGGGCGGGCCAGCCGGTCGCCGAGGATGTCGGTCTCGGAGATGACGGCGAGGTCGCCGGTCATGAAGCCATGCTCCACCGGCAGGATGGCGCGCAGATAGAGGTCCTTCGACGCAGTCTGCACATCGGCCCAGTCGCGCACGGCGACGACATGCTCCAGCCCGTGATCGGCCAGCATGACGCCGAGCCGATCGGACGAGCCCTCGCTCCAGGAGGCGAACAGGACGCGCTTGCCGTCGGCTTTCAGCCTGGCGGCATGGTCGGCGACGGCCTCAAACAGGTTGACGCTGTCCTGGGCCCGCTCGGCGGCGAAGGTCCGACCTAGACGGCCGCCGGCGTCCTCGGCGGCGGCGTCGAATGGCGACAGACGGCGGACATTTCGCCCGGCCAGCGCCGAGTTCCAGTCCTCCTCCGGCATATAGAGGCGGTTCGGCGGCAGGGCGCGGTTGGCGGCGCCGCCCTTGGCCTTCGACGCCTCCTGGCGTGCCTCATAGGCGTCGCGGGTCAGGTTCCAGCGGTCTGTGCGGGCGGCGTCGGCCTGGTGGTCGAGGAAGATCGAGGCGCGATCCGGAAGGTAGTCGAACAGGGTCTCGAGCCGGTCGTAGAGCAGCGGGATCCAGTGCTCCATGCCCTGACGCCGGGCGCCCTCGCTGATGGTCGCATAGAGCGGATCGTCGCCCGGCGCGCCGAACAGGTTCAGATAGCCGGTGCGGAAGCGGCTGATGGTCCCGGCGTCCAGCAGGGCCTCGGACACGGGCGACAGGGCCACCTCGGTGCGCTGGCCGGTCGAGCGCTGGGTCGCCGGGTCGAAGGTGCGGATCGATTCCAGTTCGGAGCCGAACATGTCGAGCCGCACCGGCTCCTCGAAGCCCGGCGGGAAGACGTCGATGACCCCGCCGCGCACGGCGTATTCGCCGCGCTCGTTGACGGTCGAGGCGCGCATGTAGCCGTTGGTGGTGAAATAGATCTCCAGCGCCTTGATATCGAGCTCCCGCCCGACGACGGCCCCGAATCCGGCGGCGCAGGTGACCTCGCGCGGCGGCGTGCGCTGCAGGGTGGCGGCCACGGTCGTGACGACCAGTAGAGGCCGGGTCTCGTCGGCGGCGCGCCCGGCCAGTCGGGTCAGGGCGGCCATGCGTTCGGCCGAGATGCCCGAGGTCGGGCTCAACCGGTCGTAGGGCAGGCAGTCCCAGGCCGGAAACTCGAGGACCTCGACGTCCCCGGCGAAAAAGTTGAACGCCTGGACGAAGGCGCCGGAGCGCGAGAAGTCCCGGGCCACGAAGACGCCGACGCCGCCGGAGGCCTTCAGTCGGTCGGCGACGACCAGAGCGTCCAGCCCTTCTGGCGCGCCGCCCAGTTCCTGATCGGTCCGCCGATCCATCCGGGCGCCGTCCATCAGCCCGCCCCATCGGCGACGGCCGCGGCGACGTGGGCTCGCATGAAGACGCGCAGCTTCATCATCAGCGGCGTGTCATGCCCGGTCGGCGTCGGCCTGGTCTCGATGATCCAGGCGTAGAGGTCGTGATCGTTGTCCTCGGCCAGCAGGGCCTCCAGCGCGTCGAGATCGTCGTCGCTCAGGGTCGCGCCCTCTCGCTCCATGAAGGGGCCGAGCACCAGGTCCGCCTCGCGGAAGCCCCGCCGCCACGCCCTGAAGGTGATCCGGCCCAGCCGCTGCTGGCGAAGGTCGGTGTCGGCACGCGCATCGTTATCGGCCACAAGAATCCTTGCCCGGTCCAGTCATTCAACAGTGGTTCTCAGATAGCCCTCCCCATCCCGTTTCGCCAGCGCCGCCGCACCGTCTAATGTCATCAGCGATGCGACCCCAGATTCTCTTTCCCCTGTTTGCGGAGGTCACCAGCCTGAAGGGGGTGGGGACCAAGGTCGCGCCCCTGATCCAGAAGCTGGCCGGGCCGCTGGTGCGCGACGTTCTGTTCCTGGCGCCGGTCGGGGTCATCACGCGCCGCAGGACCCATGCCGCGGACGCAGTGGAGGGCGAGGTCGGGATCTTCGACGTCGTGGTGGACCGGATGATCGCGCCGGCACGCCCGGGCGTGCCGCTCAAGGTCCGGGCCAGCGACGAGACCGGCTTCGTGCACCTGATCTGGTTCGGCGGCAGTCCGCAGCACATCGACCGTCAGCTGCCGCAGGGCGAGCGACGGCTGGTCTCCGGCAAGGTCGAGCGGTTCAACGGCGAGGTGCAGATCGTCCATCCCGACTGGATCGTGCCCCTGGACAGGGGCGAGGAGATTCCGGCCGTAGAGCCCGTCTATCCGGCCACGGCCGGGCTGACCTCGCGGGTGGTGCGGAAGCTGGCGCTGGGCGCGCTGGATGCCGCGCCGGAGCTGGACGAGTGGCAGGACCCCGCCTGGCTGGCGAAGCAGCGGTGGCCGGCCTGGCACGCGGCGATCGAGGCCCTGCACAGGCCGAAGGGCGAGGCCGATCTGTCGCCGGACGCCGCGCCGCGCCAGCGTCTGGCCTATGACGAACTGTTCGCCCATCAGCTGGCGTTGGCCCGACGGAAGCGCGCGCGCCAGATCACGCCCGCACCGATCATCGCGCCCGGCGCCGTGTCGCAGGCCTTGCTGACCGCCCTGCCTTTCACCCTGACCCATGCCCAGGCCAGGGCCGTGGCCGAGATCCGCCGCGACCTCGCCTCGGGCGAGCAGATGGGCCGGTTGCTGCAGGGCGACGTGGGCTCCGGCAAGACGGCGGTCGCGGCCCTGGCTCTGGCCGATGCGGCCGGTTCGGGTTTCCAGGCGGCCCTGATGGCGCCGACCGAGATCCTCGCCCGCCAGCATTACCAGCGGCTGGCGCCGATGCTGGAGGCGGCCGGAGCGCCCACCCTCCTGCTGACCGGCCGGGACACGCCGGCGGAAAGGCGCGAACGGCTGGCGGCCCTGGCGTCCGGCGAGGCCAGGGTGGCCATCGGCACCCACGCCCTGTTCCAGGACGCCGTCCGCTTTGACCGACTGGCCCTGGCGGTCATCGATGAACAGCATCGGTTCGGGGTCAATGAACGCAGCCGACTGCAGGCCAAGGGCGATCCGCGCGTCGGCGGCGTCCACCTGCTGACCATGTCGGCGACGCCGATCCCGCGCACGCTGGAACTGACCCAGTACGGCGAACTGGAGGTCAGCCGGTTGATGGAGAAACCGCCGGGGCGAACGCCGATCTCCACCGCCGTCCTGCCGCTCGCGCGGATCGGCGAGGTGGCGCAGCGGCTCAAGGCGGCGGTCGAGAGCGGAGCCCAGGCCTACTGGATCTGTCCGCTGGTGGCGGAATCCGAGGTCAGCGATCTGGCCGCCGCCGAGGAACGCGCGCGCGATCTGCGGCGGATCCTGAATATCGAGGTCGGCCTGGCCCATGGGCAGATGCCGGGCGCCGAGCGGGAGGCGGTCATGGCCGACTTCTCCGACGGGCGGTTGTCGGTGCTGGTCGCCACCACGGTGGTGGAGGTGGGCGTCGACGTGCCGAACGCCACCATCATGGTCATCGAACACGCCGACCGCTTCGGCCTGGCCCAGTTGCACCAGTTGCGCGGGCGGGTCGGGCGCGGGGCGAAATCGAGCGCCTGCATCCTGCTGTACGGCGGTCAGGATGGGGGCCTGGGCGATACGGCGCGGGAGCGTCTGGAGACCTTGAGGCGCAGCGAGGACGGGTTCGAGATCGCGGAAGAGGATTTCCGTCTGCGCGGCGGCGGCGATCCGCTGGGCCTCAGGCAGAGCGGTTTCCCAGCCTATCGATTTGCCGATCCGATCCGGCACCGGTCCCTGCTGCTGGCGGCGGCGGACGACGCCCGACTGGTGCTGGGCCGCGATCCAGACCTGACCAGTCCGCGCGGCGAGGCGATCCAGGTGCTGGAGGCGCTGTTCGACTGGAAGACAGAGCGGGGCGGGCTGGATTAGGGCGCGTCCGACGCTTCCCAGACATTCAGGCGTCGCTCAACGTCCGCTTCAATATCGGCGTAGAACAGATTGTAGGGACGCGCTTTTCGTCGATCGGCCCAGTTGCCGACCTCGCGGAAGGATTCCGTGGTCAGCTCGGTGTGGCGCAGGATGCCTTCGACGCACCGGGTCGCCACGGCGCGGTCGATGAAGGCCGGTCGCACGCCCCATTCCAGCCCCGTCGCATTCGCCGCGCCGTGATGGAGGCGCGCGGGCACGGCGGCGTCGCTGCGGGCTCCGCTGACCGGATTGACACAGAGGGCCGCACGGCCGCCGAGATCGACCAGTCGTCCGGCCTGGTCCCAGACCAGGGCGCGGCGGAGACGACGCCAGGCGGCACCGTCATTCTCGTCTCCGACCTGTGACCAGCCGACGACGCAGCCGATACTGGTGGCCGTGACGCAGGCGGGCACGGCGGGCGACAGAGAGTCTTCGGCCACGATCACATCGACCAGATAGACGGCGACGATCCGGCGGCGAAGCGCGGCGTCCGCCGACACGCGTTCCCGCACCAGCCGGTCGATCAACTCGCCCCCCTGCTCCACTCCGGCCAGCACCAGCGGTCCGGTCGGATGGGCGGTCAGCCAGACTTCGAAGGCCGCCAGGGCATCGCCATAGGCGAAGGCGCGGGCGTCGCGAGCGTCATCCCTCAGCGTCAACCGGGTGTAGAGCGACGCCTGGCGATAGCGTGGCAGGCTGATGGCGCCGGCCCGCGCAAACGGACCCGCATAGTTCGGGATCACCACCCGCTCCAGATAGGCGTCGGCCCCGGCGGCGCCGATCGGCCCGTTCCAGTCCTCTCCGCCGTCGAAGGTGGTCGAGTGCAGAAAGAAGATGGCGGCCGGGCCCGAGGTGGGGGCCCGCTCATCGCTCATGACCCAGGAGGCCGCTGAGGCGTAGTCCGGCGCGGGCGGCGGATCGTAGGTCTGGAACGGCACCTGGGGGTCCAGACCGGCCTTCAGGATATCCCCGCGCCAGACCGTGACGGCGGTCGCAATCAGGAACACCAGGGCGAACCCGGCCCAGCCCACGCCCTGCCAGAAGGTCAGGCGCGGCAGCTTCACCGATAGGGATCCGGTTGCGACAGGAAGGACTGGACGTAGCGACGCACGCCCTCTTCCAGCGGCGTTGACTGGCCGCCGAAGCCGAGGGCGCGGACGCGATCCATGCGGGCCTCGGTGAAATACTGATACCGGTCGCGGATGACCTCGGGCATGTCGATATAGGCGACGGCGGGTGCCTTGCCGGCGGCCGCGAAGGTGGCTTTGGCGAGGTCGAGGAAGGACCGCGCCTGGCCCGATCCGGCGTTGAAGACGCCGCTGACGTCGGGGGTACAGAGCAGCCAGTCGATGATGTCGACCACGTCGTCGACGAAGACGAAGTCCCGCAACTGGCCGCCGTCGGCGTAGTCGGGATGGTGCGAGCGGAACAGGCTGACGGTCTCGCCGGCCGCGACTTTTGGCCAGATCTGGGCGATGACCGACTTCATCCCGCCCTTGTGACCCTCGTTCGGGCCATAGACATTGAAGAACTTCAGCCCGGCCCACTGACGCGGCGCGTGATCGCGCGAGGCTTCGCGCACGGCATATTGATCGAAGAGTTTCTTTGAATATCCGTAGGCATTTAGCGGCTGAAGCTTCGAGATCGATTCAAGATCGTCCGCATCCTCGAACCCGGCCTCGCCGTCGCCATAGGTGGCCGCCGAGGAGGCGTAGATCATCCGCGTGTCGTTCAGGGCGCACCAGTCCCAAATGTCGCGCGACAGGCTGAAGTTGGTCCGCAGAATCAGGTCGGCGTCCTGCTCCGTCGTCGAGGAGATGGCGCCCATGTGGACAATGGCGCTGACCCGTTCGGCGTGACGTTCGAGCTGCCCGAACAGCTCCTCCGGCTGCCAGAAGTCGGCGATGGCCGATTTGGCGATATTCCGCCATTTGCCGAGGCCAGCGTCCTCCAGCCGGTCGCAGACGACCACGTCCCAGCGGTCCTCGGCGCACAGGCGCGAGACGATGTTGGAGCCGATGAAGCCGGCGCCGCCGGTGACCACGATCATCCGCCGCATCAGCCGGCCTCTCCGGGGGTGCTCTCAGCCATCTTCTCGATGGTCCGGGTGGTGGAATAGCCGTCGGCGAACGCCGCCAGACGCACCTCGCCGCCCCAGCTCTCGACCAGATCGCCGCCGACCACCCCCTCGCGGGTGTAGTCCGCGCCCTTGATCAGGACATCGGGGCGCAGGCGTTCGATCAGGGACAGCGGGGTCGGATCGTCGAACGAGGTGACGCGGTCGACACTGGCCAGACCGCCGATGACCACGGCGCGGCTGTCGAGATCGTTCACGGGACGTCCGTCGCCCTTCAGGCGGCGCACCGACGCATCGGTGTTCAGGGCCACGACCAGCCGGTCGCACCAGGATCGCGCCTGGGCCAGATAGGCGACGTGGCCGCGGTGCAGGATGTCGAAACAGCCGTTGGTGAAGCCGACCTTCAGTCCCTGACGGCGCCAGGCCTCGACCTCGGCCGAGAGATCGTCGAGCGCCGTGACCTTGGCCAGGGCCGCGCCGGCGTGCTGGCTCATCTCGGCCTCGATCAGTTCGGCCGGAGTGACGACGGCCGTGCCGCTCTTACCGACCACGACGCCGGAGGCGAGGATGGCCAGCTGTACCGCCTGTTCCAGCGAGGCCCCGGCGCCGAGCGCCAGACCCAGGGCCGCCAGTCCCGTATCGCCGGCGCCGGACACGTCGAACACCTCGCGCGCCCGGCCGGGGAAATGCTGGACCGGCTCGCCGCGCCGCATCAGGCTCATGCCCTTGCCGGCGCGGGTGACGACGATCGCCCTGGCGGTTGTGGCGGCCAGCAAGGCCTCCAACGCCGCCTCGATCTCGGCGTCGGTCTCGACCGGCAGGCCGGTGGCGCCGGCCAGTTCGGAGGCATTGGGCTTGATCAGGTCGACCGCGCCGTAACGGGCGAAGTCGCGGCCCTTGGGATCGACAATGACCACGGCGCCGGTGTGCTGCGCCTGCCAGAGAGCCGAGCGGATCAGGCGTTCGGTGACGACACCCTTGGCGTAGTCGGACAGGAGAATGGCGGAAGCGTTTGAAAACACGTCCTCGCGGGCGAAGGCGCCGACCGCGACCTCCTCCTCATCCAGACGCATCAGCTGCTGGCCGCCCGAGACATAGCGGGTCTTGACGATGGTGCCGGCGACTTCGGTGCGATCGATGAAATCCTCGATCCGGTCTTCGGCGGCGACCAGCCGGGCCAGTTCCTCACCCGCTGCGTCCACGCCCGTGACGCCGCCCAGCCGGGCCAGACCGCCCAAGGCCGCAACGTTGCGCGCCACGTTGCCGACGCCGCCTGGCATGGACACCGTGCGGCGCGAGCGCAGCACCGGGATCGGAGCCTCGGGGGAAATCCGGCTGACCTCGCCATAGACATAGCGGTCCAGCATCAGGTCGCCGACACAGGCCAACGTCTGATCGCGTGCGCGGTCGAGCAGGCTTTGCAGGGCGCCGAGGTCCAGGGTGCGATCAACCATGGGTCTGAGCTAAAGCGCCGCGAACCGAGACACAACCGTCCCATTTCTCGACCTTGTCATCCCGGACGGAGCGAAGCGCAGATCCGGGACGGCGAGGCCCCGTTTTCCACCCTCCCGGTCGACCTGAAAGGGCGAACCGGGAGACGGGTTGCCCCGGTTCGGCCGGACGCCGCCCGGGGCCAGGAATGATCAGCGACCCCACGTCCCCGATCTCCGCTGCGCTTCGTCGGGGATGACAAGCGCCCGAGTTCAGGCAGCAGCCTTCATCCGCGCCTTCGACAGGTCGTCATAGGCCAACAGTTCGGCGGCCAGGCCCTCGAACTCGGACAGGGGCACCATGTTCGGCCCGTCCGAGGGGGCGTGGTCGGGGTCCTGGTGGGTTTCCATGAAGACGGCGTCGACGCCGACGGCCACGGCGGCGCGGGCCAGGACCGGGACGAACTCGCGCTGGCCGCCCGAAGACGTCCCCTGCCCGCCCGGCTGCTGGACGCTGTGGGTCGCATCGAACACCACGGGGCAGCCGATCTCGCGCAGGATCGGCAGGGCGCGCATGTCGGAGACCAGGGTGTTGTAGCCGAAGCTGGCGCCACGCTCGCAGGCCATGACGTTGGGATTGCCCGCGCCGACGACCTTGGCGATGACGTTCTTCATGTCCCAGGGGGCCAGGAACTGGCCCTTCTTGATATTGATCGCCTTGCCCGTCGCGGCGGCGGCCAGCAGCAGGTCCGTCTGGCGGCTGAGGAAGGCGGGAATCTGCAGCACGTCCACGGCCTGGGCGGCCTCGCGGGCCTGTTCCTCGGAATGGACGTCGGTCAGGACCGGCAGGCCGGTGACCTGACGGATCTCGTCGAAGATCGGCAGGGACTCCTTCAGGCCCAGACCGCGCGCGGCGCTGGCGGAGGTGCGGTTCGCCTTGTCGAAGCTGGTCTTGTAGATGATGCCGACATTCAGACGCTGGCCGATTTCCTTCAGGGCATGAGCCATCTCCAGGGCGTGCTGGCGGCTTTCCAGCTGGCACGGGCCGGCGATGAAGGCGATGCGCGCCCCGCCGCCGATGACGACCGGCGTGGTGATGCCGTGGCCTGACAGGGTGATGACGGAATTGGGAGCGCTCACGGGCGGGCCTTCTCTTTGGGACATTCTGACGGATGGCGCGTTGGCGATGCCACGCCTATGGGGCGGTCAGGTGGCCCCGCGCGCCTTGTTTTTCAACCTACCACGGAGATCCAAGGCGTGACCACTGAAGGCGAGCCCCCCGTCATCCTGTGGTTCCGCCGCGACCTGCGGCTGGCCGACAATCCCGCGCTGAACCAGGCGCATGCGACGGGGCGTCCCATTGTCCCTGTCTATATCCACGACGAGGGTTCGGCGGTCCGGCGCGAGGGGGCGGCGAGCCTGTGGTGGCTGGACAAGTCCCTGCGCGCCCTGTCGGCGAGCCTGGCGGAACGCGGAGCGACCCTGATCCTGCGCCGGGGCGATTCGGACGCCGAACTGCGTCGGTTGATCACGGAGACGGGCGCGCAAACGGTTTTCATGAACCGCCTGTTCGAGCCCGACGCCTCGCGGCGTGATTCCGATATCGCCCACGGCCTGAAGGCCGAGGGCGTCGAATGCCGGGGCTTCAACGGCTCGTTGTTGTGCCGGCCGGGGGCGGTGCTGAACGGGACGGGCGGGCCGTACAAGGTGTTCACGCCGTTTCTGAAGAGCTTGCGCGCGCAGGCGGAGGCGCCGCCACAAACGACGGGGCCGACGTCCTTCGGGGCGGCCGCGACGCTGGACAGCGACACGGTTGACGACTGGGGGCTGCACCCCTCAGATCCGGACTGGTCGAAGGGGTTCGACTGGACGCCCGGTGAGGCCGGCGGAGTCGAGGCGCTGCAGCGGTTCACATCGTCGGCGCTGAAGACCTACAGCGTCGGCCGCGACCGGCCGGCGGAGATCGGCGGCAGTCGCCTGTCGCCGCACCTGCATTGGGGTGAGCTCAGCCCGTGGCGGGCGTGGACCGCAGTCGAGGAGACGGAGCGAGCGGGCAAGGCGCCCGCGGCCGAGGCGGACAAGTTCCTCGCCGAGATCGGCTGGCGCGAGTTCTCCGCCCATCTGCTGCATCATTTCCCGACCCTGCCGGAGCGGGCGTTCCGGCCGGAGTACGACGCATTCCCCTGGCTGGATGACGACACGGGGTTCACGGCCTGGACCCGCGGACTGACGGGCTATCCGATCGTCGATGCCGGCATGCGCCAGCTGTGGGCGACCGGCTGGATGCACAATCGGGTGCGGATGATTGTGGCCTCCTTCCTGATCAAGGATCTGCTCATCGACTGGCGCCGGGGCGAGGCCTGGTTCTGGGACACGCTGGTCGATGCCGACCTTGGGTCGAATTCGCAGAATTGGCAGTGGGTCGCCGGGTCGGGGGCCGACGCCTCGCCCTATTTCCGCATCTTCAATCCGGTCACCCAGGGACAGAAGTTCGATGCCGAAGGCCGGTATGTCAGGCGCTGGGTCCCCGAACTGGCCCGCGTCCCGAACAAATGGGTGCATGCGCCCTGGACCGCGCCGCCCGAGGTCCTGCGCGATGCCCGCATCCGTCTCGGCCATGACTATCCGAGGCCGGTCGTCGATCACGCCGAGGCCCGGGACCGGGCCCTGGCGGCGTTGAAGGTGATCAGCGGCGGCGCACGGGCCGACGACTGACCGGGCGCGCTATTCCCGCCTGGGAGCCGCGCCCAATCTGTCACGGGCCGCCTCGGCCTCGTTCAGCAGGGCGGTCCGACGCTCAGGTCCGAAGTTTTCCAGGGTGCGGTAGGGCATGGCCAGTCGAACGTTGCCGCGCAGCCGCTTCTGGTTTCGTTCCAGGAAACCCCAGTACAGACGATTGAACGGACAGGCGTTTTCACCTGATTTGGCCTTCACGTCGTACCGGCACGATCCGCAGTAGTCGCTCATCCTGTCGATGTAGGCGCCGGACGCGGCATAGGGTTTCGAGCCCATGATTCCACCGTCCGCAAAGGTGGCCATGCCGCGCGTGTTGGGCATCTCCACCCACTCATAGGCGTCGGCGTAGACCACCATGTACCAGTCGTCGATCTCGTCGGGATGGACGCCCAGCAGCATGGCGAGATTGCCGGTGACCATCAGCCGCTGGATATGGTGGGCGTAGGCGTGGCTGCGCGTCTGGGCGACGACGTCGGCGACGCAGGCCATGTCGGTCTCGCCCGACCAGTAGAACCCCGGCAGGGTCCGATCGGCGTCGAGGAAGTTGCGCCGCGCATAGTCCGGCATCTTCAGCCAGTAGATGCCGCGCACGAATTCCCGCCAGCCCAGGATCTGGCGGATGAAGCCTTCGACGGCGTTCAGCGGCGCGCGACCCGCGCGATACTCGGCTTCGGCGCGGCGGCAGACGTCGAGCGGATCGAGCAGACCCAGGTTGAGCGAGGTCGAGATCAGCCCGTGCCACATCCACGGTTCGCCCAGGGCCATGGCGTCCTGCCAGTCGCCGAAATTGGGCAGGACGTTTTTCATGAAGTCGGCGAGGACACTCCCGGCCTGTTCGGTCGTCGTCGGCCACCCGAATTCCTCCAGGTCACCGAAGTGATCGGGGAACAGACGCGCCACATCCGTGATGGCCCCCCGCGCGATCTCGTCGGGCGGGGTCCGCAGGCGCGCGGGCGGGCGCAGGCCCCTGGTCAGGCCCTTGCGGTTCTCGGCGTCATAGTTCCATTTGCCGCCGACCGGCTGGCCGTCGTCGAGAAGGATGCCGGCTTCGCGTCGCATCTCGCGATAGAAGAACTCCATCCGCAGCTGGGACTTGCCGGACGCCCAGCGCCGGAACCGGTCGTGCGGGCAGATGAAGCGACGGTCCTCGCGCACCTCCACCGGGACGGCGCTGACGCCTGCAAAGGCGGCCAGCGCCTCGGCCAGGCGCCATTCGCCGCATTCGGTGATCACAACCCCGCTGAACGGCTGATCGTCGAGCGCCCGGTGCAGCTCACCGACGATCGAATGGGTGTTGGCCGGGGCGTCGATGCGGACGTAGCGCACCACGACACCGCGCGCCTCAAGCCTGAGGGCGAAGCTGCGCATGGCGGCGAAGATCAGGGCGATCTTCTGCTTGTGGTGTCTGACGTAGGTGGCCTCGTCGTTGACCTCGGCCATCAGGACAACGTCCCGCGTCGGATCGAGACCCTCCAGAGCGGACAGACTGTCGGACAACTGGTCGCCCAGCACCAGACGAAGCCTGGCTCGCGCTCCCGTGGTAGTCTCGGTCATGGCCACACTCCCTGCTCTCGTCACCGCAGCCGAACTCCTTACCGCGTCCGGCGATTCTGACCTTCGGATTCTCGACGCCAGCTGGCATCTGGACGGCACGCACGCGCGGCCGATCTTCGAGGCAGGGCATGTGCCGGGGGCGGTCTTCTTCGATCTGGAGGCGATCTCGGACCGGGACGACCCCCTGCCCCACATGATGCCGTCGGCTGATCAATTTGGCGAACAGGCTGGTCGACTTGGCGTGTCGGAGACGGACCGGATCGTCGTCTATGACACCTTCGGTCTCTTCACGGCGGCGCGCGCCTGGTGGATGTTCCGCGCCATGGGCTGCGACCGGGTTCAGGTGCTGGATGGCGGCCTGCCGGCCTGGAAACGCATGGGCGGATCGCTGGAGACCGGGCCCGCCTCGCCCCGCCCTGCCGTGTTCAAAGCCGACCCCCGGCCGGACATGATCGCCGATGTGGCACGGGTCCGGGCGGCGCTGGACGCCGGAGCGCCGATGCTCGACGCCCGCGCCGCCGCCCGTTTCGCCGGGTCCGCCCCCGAGCCCCGCCCCGGGCTGCGCGCGGGTCATATGCCGGGCGCGGTCAACCTGCCGTTCGGCGAACTGCTGACGTCTGAGGGGCTGATGCGTGAGCCCGAGGCGCTGGAAGCAGCGTTCGCGGCGCGGGGGCTGGGCCCTGCGAACAGGCCGATCACCAGCTGCGGCTCCGGCGTCACCGCCGCCGTGCCGCTGCTGGCCCTCGCCCTGCTGGGGCGCGAAGGCGTGCTCTATGACGGGTCGTGGGCCGAATGGGGCGGCCGGGACGACACAGAGGTCGTCACCGGCCCCTGAGGATCAGGCGACGGCCGCCACGGTCGGCGGCGTTACGGGCTCCGGCGAAACCGGGTCGTCCTTCTCGCCGCGAGAGACGACAGTGGCCAGGACCAGGTCGCCCGTCACGTTCAGCACGGTCCGGCACATGTCGAGGAAGCGATCGACGCCCAGGATCAGCCCGATGCCCTCGGCCGGTACCCCGACCATGACCAGGATCATGGCGATGACCGGCAGCGAACCCGCCGGCACCCCGGCTGTGCCCACGCCGCCGAGGATACAGACCAGCATGACCACGACCTGCTGGGTCAGCGACAGTTCGATCTGGAAGAACTGGGCCAGGAACAGCACCGTGACGCCCTCGAACAGGGCTGTGCCGTTCTGGTTGGCAGTGGCGCCGACGGTGAGGACGAAGCGGGCGATCTTGCGCGGCAGCTTCAGCTCTTCCTCGGCCGCCTTCAGCGACACCGGCAGGGTGGCGTTGGACGAGGCGGTCGAGAAGGCCACGATCATCGGGCGCTGCACGCCCTTGAAGAACTTCAGCGGGTTCATGCCGCCGCCGATCCAGACGACCAGCGGATAGACCACGAACATGTGGATCGCCATCGCCCCCACGGCCACGCCGACATAGGCCGCCAGTCGCACCAGCAGGTCCCATCCGAACAGGGCCGCCAGGTTGAACATCAGGCAGGCGATCGCGATCGGCGCCAGTTTGATGACCAGGTTGATGAGCTTCATCGTGACTTCGAGGATGCCCTCGATGACGTTCTGCAGCTTGTCGGTGTTGGGGCTCTTGGCCATGACCAGGCCGATCCCGAACAGCAGGGCGAAGATCATGATCGGCAGGATCTGGTTCTCCGACGCCGCCGTGAAGACGTTCGACGGGATCAACTCCAGGAAGAAGGTTCCGAACTGAACGCTTTCGGGCGCTCGCTCCACGATAGCCGCGGCGCCGTCCGCCCCCTGGGCCAGAAGCAGTTGCGCCAGGGCCGGATCGACACCGTCGCCCGGCCGGAAATAGTTGACCATGCCCAGACCGATGATGACGGCGATGGTCGAAACCACGATTGTCAGCAGCAGGGTCTTGATGCCCGCGCGACCCAGGGACTTCAGGTCGCCCATTTCGGCGACGCCGACGACGAGGGCGGAGAACAACAGCGGGATCACCAACATGAACAGGAGGCGCAGGAAGATCTGCCCCGCCGGTCCGGTCACGTTCGAGGTCAGCCACTGGACCCAATAGGTCTCCGGCCCGATGTACTGATTGACGTACAGGCCTCCGCCCAGGCCGATCACGAACCCGATCAGCATCAACCAGTGGAGCGGAATGCCGCCCTTTTTCGTCGTATCCATTCGTCCCCCGAAAGCCGCCGACTGCGTCTCCGCAGCCGCGCTAGAGCATCATCGCACCGGCAGGCCGTAGATCAGGCCGCCCGGTCTAGCGTTCCATTGTGCATTCAACCCGCGCGCCAGGTCGAGAGGCGATTGCGAACCAAGGTTCCGGTCGAAGATTTCGCCATAGTTGCCGACCCCCTCGACGGCGTCCGCCGCCCAGGTCTTCGATAGGCCCAGTCGCGGGCCGAAATCGCCCTCCACGCCCAGCAGGCGGCGAACCTGGGGCACGCTCGAGGTTTCTGCCTGCTCATCGACGTTGGCCTGGGTCACGCCCATTTCCTCGGCAAGGATCAGGGCGTTCAGGGTCCAGCGCACGACGGCGGTCCATTGTTCGTCGCCGCGGCGGGTGACGGGGCCCAACGGCTCCTTGGAAATGACGTCCGACAGGACGACGTGCTGCTGAGGGTCCGCCAGGGTGGTGCGTGCGGCGGCCAGGGCCGAGACGTCGGCGCTCAACGCATCGCAATCCTCGCGGCCATACGCCTGACGCGCGGCCTCCTCGGTCGGCAGGACCACGGCGCGATAGTCGATGCCCCGGCTGCGGAAATAGTCGTCGGCGTTGAGGGCGCTGGTCGAGCCCGCCTGAACGCAGACCCTGGCGCCGGTCAACTCCGTGGCGCTGTTCAGGTCGAGCGAGCGCCGGACCAGGAAGCCCTGACCGTCGTAGTAGTTCACCCCGGCGTAGGCGAGTTGGCCGCCGGTGTCGCGCTCCATGGTCCAGGACGTATTGCGCCACAGGACGTCGATCCGCGCGTCGGCCAGGGCCTGGAACCGGTTCTCGGCCGTCAGGGGCACGAACCGCACGGCGTCCGGGTCGCCGAAGATGGCTGCCGCCAGCCCACGACAGAAGTCCACGTCGAAGCCGCGCCACTCGCCCCGATTGTCGGTGTAGGCGAAGCCGACCAGACCCTGGTTGACGCCGCAGTTGAGCCGTCCGCGCCGCTTGATCGTGGCCAGGGTCGGGCTTTCGACAGGCGCGGTCGCCGTCGGGATCGCGCCCGTCCTCGCCTCCGTGACCGGGGCTTCGGCCTCACGATCACGGTCGCCGCACGCGGCCGCCATGGTCAGGGCTGCGAGGCCCGCCATCCGCATCCAGAAAGCCGTGGTTGGTCCGCCCATGGTCTGTCCCGCGTTCGCTGTCGTCACGACTCTCCCGTCGCGACCCCTTGCGCCCCCGCTGCTTTAGAGGCCTTTGGGGCTTCGTTCGCAACCCGTCGAGGCCGCCATGGATCCGCTTTCCGACCGCACCCGGCTGATCGCGGCGGCGACCCGGCGGGGAGACGGACGCCGTCCGGTCAATCCTCCGATCGAGCGCGCCTCGACCATGCTGTCGGACGCAGTCGGCGACATGCGCGACCCAAGGCTGGGGCCGCTCTACGGCATCGACGGTACAGCGTCGCAGGATGCGTTGAGACGCGCGATCGCCGACCTGGAGGGCGCGGAGGGCTGCTGGCTGGCGCCGTCCGGCCTCGCCGCCATGACCCTGCCGCTGCTGGCCCTGACGACGCCCGGCGACGAGGTTCTGACCACGGACGCCGTCTATGGACCTGTCCGGCGCTTCCTGACCCGCTACATGGCTTCGCGCGGCGTCACGGTCCGCTTCCACCCCGCCGACGCCTCCGCCCAGGAGGTCGCGGCGACGATCTCCGACCGCACCCGGGTGGTCCTGATCGAAGCGCCCGGATCGCTGACGTTCGAGATGATCGACGTTCCCGCCGTGGCCGCCGCCGCCCGTGCACGGGGCGCCCTGACCGTCATGGACAACACCTGGGCCGCCGGACTGGCGTTCAAGCCGCTCGCCCACGGCGTCGATGTCAGCGTCCAGGCCCTGACCAAATACGCCGGCGGCCATTCGGATCTGATGCTGGGGGCCGCGTGCGCGAATGACCCCGCGATCATCAAGGCCGTCGCCGAGACCCATGAAGACATCGGAGTGTGCGTCTCGCCGGACGACGCCTGGCTGGCCCTGCGCGGCCTGCGCACCCTGCCTCTTCGCTATGCGGAACAGGGGCGGTCGATGATCCAGGTCGCTGGATGGCTGGCGCGCCGGCCAGAGGTCTCGCGCGTGCTTGGCCCCGCCCTGCCCGGCGACCCGGGGCATGCGCTGTGGGCGCGCGACTTCACCGGCGCCGCGTCCCTGTTCGGGGTGGTGATGAAGGGCGGCGATGCGAAGGCCGCCCATGCCTTCCTCGACGCCCTCAGCCTCTTCGGACTCGGCTACTCCTGGGGCGGGTTCGAGAGCCTGATCACCTTTGAGACGCCGCAGATGGCGTTCCGGGAGATGCCGCCGACGCTGGAGGGGCCGCTGCTGCGGCTCCACGTCGGGCTGGAGGATCCGACGGAACTTGTCGCGGATCTGGAGGTCGGGCTCGCCGCCTGGCGGGCTGCCCCGCCCTAGACGCCGATCTCGGGCATCATGCCGGTAACGAACGAACGCATGCCGGTCTCGGGGCGGAGCATGCCGCGCAGCAGGTTCACCGTCACCGCCGCATTGTCCTCGAACACGAAGCGGCTCTGAGTGAATTTGCAGTTGGCGAACCCGGGCTGTTCCACGCCCTTGAACACCAACTGCGCATTCCTGAATTCACAGTCGATGAAGCTGTTTCCGTCGAGAAGCTGACGGCCTTCGAGAACCTGATTGCGGATTTCGGCCATGGGGGTCCTTGCGATCGGGATGGCGCGCCCAGCAGGACTCGAACCTGCAACCGTCCGCTTAGAAGGCGGGTGCTCTATCCGGTTGAGCTATGGGCGCGTGTTCGGGAGCGTTAGCCGCACCGCCCGTGCGGCTCAAGCGATCGCTGGTCAATGGTCGAGTTCGCGGCTCACTACTTGAGCCGCCGCGCGGCGAGCGATCGCCGCCCTCTTGAATCAGTGCGTCCAGGACTGCTTGCGGGCGGTGGCGAAATTGTCGGCATAGGCCTTGAGGATCACCGGCGGCTCCTGGGGCTCGTGCAGACGGAACGGAATGCCATGGCGTTCGGCGTAGGCGACGGCCTCTTCCTTTGTCTCGAATGTCAGGCGGACCTGGCCGTTCATGTCGGAAGAGCTGGTCCAGCCCATCAGCGGATCGATGGTGCGCGCCGACGCCGGCTCAAAGTCCAGCCGCCAGTCCTTCGACTTGGCCTTGCCTGACTGCATGGCGGTCTTTGCGGGGCGATAGATGCGGGCCAGCATGGGCAGTCTCACAACATCCGTGGCTCAAGCAGCGAGACGCCGCGCGTCGAGCGGTAGCCACTCAAGGGATAATGGTCGGAGTGAGAGGATTCGAACCTCCGACCCTCTGGTCCCAAACCAGATGCGCTACCAGGCTGCGCTACACTCCGGCGGAGGTGTCTGCCAGCATCCGGCCCAACCTGCAACGTAAGAATGGGCCGCAACGCCAGATCGACCTCAGGGGCGGAAGAAGGGGTGGACGACCTTGTCGCCGGCCTTGGCGCCGATCTCTTCCGCCCGGCCGGCCCTGAGTTCCAGCACGCCATTGGCGGCGCCGTTCGACGGCAGCGGGGCTTCCGAATAGGGGGTGGCGTGGTGGGCGATCGAGACGATGCTGCCCGTCGGGTCGATGTAGAGGATGTCGAGCGAGCTGGGCGTATTGCGCATCCAGAATGACCGTTCCGCGGAATCGGGGAACTGGAACAGCATCCCGCGGTCGTCTGCGAGCGGCGGGCGGAACATCAGGCCGCGCTCGCGCTCCGGCTCGTCGTCGGCGATCTCGACCAGCATCTCGTGCTCGCCCGAGGCGGTGACGATCTTCAGTTCCTCCAGTGGACGACCGGCCTCATCGACGGGCGCTGAGGATTTGGCGCAGGCGGACAGGGCCAGACCAAGGGCCAGGATTCCGACAATAAGGAGACGTCTCGACAGCATGATCGCCCTTTCGGGGCGACCGATCAGTCGCCCGGTCTGATTTCCGCGACCACCAGACCCTTGGGGCCGTCGGCGAACCGCACCGAGACCGTCTCGCCGGGGACCAGATCGTCCAGTCCGCAGCGACGCAGGGTTTCGATGTGAACGAAGATATCGCCAGGATCGGTCGCGCGCACCACGAAACCGTAGCCCTTGGTGCGATTGAACCATTTCACGGTGGCGACCTCGAGCACGCCGGAGGCCTCGGCGTCCTCCGGGTCGCGGATTTCGCGCGAATCCACCCGCAGTCCTTCGTAACCGGATCGCCGCGCCGGCGCCTCGACCTCGCCTTCGCCAAGGTCGTGGACCTGGACCACCTGCCAGCCCTTGGGGCGGCGCGCGCAGTCGCATTCGATCGGAGCGCCTTCGCCCGCATTGTCCCAGCCGCCGTCCCTCAGACTGCTGATGTGCAACAGAACGTCCTTGGCCCCGGTCTGGGCCGGGTCATCGGGCACTATAAAGCCGTAACCCTTGCCCGCATCGAACCATTTTACCCGGCCGGCGATCCGGACCATGTCCGGCGCGTCCAGCCCCTCGTAGTCAGACACTTCAAACCCCCCGCCCGCTCTCCCGACGGACGGTTCATGTTTAACACGGTTCTGTGAACGCGGGAAAACCGAAAAACGCCGGTTTCAACCTCATCGCGAACCGCACAGGGAAGGAACTCGCCCGGCGTCTCACCCAGGACACGGCGCCACGGCACGATCCCTGCGCGTCGCGAGGGCGACGGGGGGCGGCGGATCAGGATGTGTGGAATGCCCCGCGTGGCAGTCCCTAGGGGAGTCGAACCCCTCTTTTCAGGTTGAAAACCTGACGTCCTAACCGATAGACGAAGGGACCGCAGCGCGGGGAAGCGGCGATATAGCGGGCGATTCCGGGGGGCGCAAGCGCCGTTTCGAACTAACTAGCCATCCGCGGATCGGCGATGTCCTCGATCTCGAACTGCACGCCCTTGCGACCGTTCCAGTCGTCCGCCTTCAGACGACCCACGACGCTGAGACCGCCCTGCCCTGCCAGCAGCGCGCGGCCGGTCGGCAGGTCGGCGCAGCGCCAGGCGATGGCCTTGACCGAGGCGCCGTCCGCCCCGACGAGGCGACAGCGCACATGGCCGCCGTTCATCTGCACCGGCTCCCGGGCCTGGACGCCGTGCAGGGCGAACAGGGGTTCGGGGTTGGCGGGGCCGAAGGGCGCCAGCCGTTCGAAATCCTCGAACAGGGCGCGCGACGCGGCGCCCGGCTCGATCAGGGCGTCGACCTCGACCCAGTCGAGGGCGTCGGCATCGGCCTGTTCGCCGGCCATGGCCGCGTTCAGGAAATCTCTCAGGGCGTCGATCCCGTCTGGCCGCATCGTCAAACCCGCCGCCATGGCGTGCCCGCCGCCGGCCAGCAGCAAGCCTTCGCGCCAAGCCGCCTGGATCGCGCGACCCAGGTTCATGCCCGGCCGCGACCGGCCCGAGCCCTTGGCGACACCGCCGACCGCGTCCACGCCGATGACGATGACGGGTTTCCGCCAGCGCTCCCGCAGCCGCCCGGCGACGATACCGACGACGCCGGGGTGCCAGTCGTCGCCGGAGATCACGACCACAGCCGAGCCGTCGGCATGCTGGCCGGTCGCCTCGACGCGGCGGATGGCGGTCTCGGTGACCTCGCGCTCGACCTCGCGGCGGGCGATGTTCAGGGCATCCAGTTCTTCGGCCAGGGCCCGGGCTTCCAGAGGGTCGTCGGTCGAGAGCAGCCGGGCGCCGAGATCGGCCCGACCGATTCGCCCGCCCGCGTTGATGCGCGGCCCGAGGATGAAGCCGGCGTGATTCGACTTCGCGGGGCCGGGTTCGGCGCCCGCGACAGCCAGCAGGGCCTTGAGCCCCGGATTACCCCAGCTCGACATGACCTTCAGGCCCAGACCGGTCAGGGCGCGGTTGAAGCCGGTCAGGCCGGTGACGTCGCAGATGGCGCCGAGCGCGGCGAGATCCAGCCACTGGCGGATGTCGGGCTCGGCCCGGTCGGCGAACAGGCCCTGTTGGCGCGCCTCGCGATTCAGGGCGGCCAGAAGGACGAAGACCACCCCTGCCGCCGCCAGATTGCCCTGGCCTGATGCGTCGCCCGGTCGATTCGGGTTCACCACGGCCAGACACTGCGGCGGCTCCTCGCGCATCATGTGGTGGTCGATGACCACGACCTTGAGTCCGACGGCGCAGGCGTGGGCGATGGCCTCGTTGGCCGCCGCGCCGCAGTCCACGGTAATGACCAGATCGGCACCTGACGCCTTCAGCCGGTCGAAGGCCAGCGGGCTCGGCCCGTAGCCTTCGGTCAGCCGGTCCGGCACATAGAGGGGAAGGTCAGCCCCCAGGGCCCGGAACCAGCGCACCAGGAGAGCCGCGCTCGAGGCGCCGTCGACGTCGTAGTCGGCGAAGACGTGGATGCTCTCGCCCGCCTGGAGGGCGGCGACGATGGCCGCGGCGGCCGCGTCCATGTCCATGAAGGACGACGGATTGGGGAACAGCCGTTTCAGCGTCGGCTCTAGAAAGTCCGCGCCCTGATCGGCGGGCACGCCGCGCGCCGCCAGGGCCCGCGCCAGGGGTTCGGACAGGCCGAGCCCCTGCATATGCGCGCGGACGACCGAAGCCTCGGCCGGCCTTTGCCGCCAGGCGCGTCCGGACAGCGAGCGCGAGACATCGAGGAACCCCGGCGCCCATCCCTCTTCAAGAGGGCCGGATGCGGGGGCTCCATCCGCCATCAGAGGGGGCGCGTGGTGTGGATGCGCCGCACGGTGCGGGTCGAGGAATCCATGACCAGGGTGTGGGTGGTGACGAAGCCTTGCCCCATCTTCACGCCGTCCAGCATGGCGCCCTTGGTCACGCCGGTGGCGGCGAAGACGGCGTCCTTCGACACCAGCTCGTGCAGGTCGTATTTGCGGTCGAAATCGGTGACGCCGGTGCGTTCGGCGCGGGCGCGCTCGTCGTCGTTGCGGAACAGCAGGCGGCCCTGGAAGTGACCGCCGACGCATTTCAGCGCCGAGGCAGCCAGCACGCCCTCGGGCGCTCCGCCGGAACCCAGATACAGGTCGATGCCCGTTTCCGGCTCGGCGGTGTGGATCACACCGGCCACGTCGCCGTCGGTGATCAGCATGACCCGAGCCCCGACTTCACGAAGCGCCGCGATCAGCTCCTCGTGGCGCGGACGGTCCATGACGCAGACGGTGATGTCTTGCGGCCGCACGCCCTTGGCGGAAGCCAGAGAACGGACATTGTCGCCCGGCTTCATGTCCAGATCGACGGTGCCCGGCGCATAGCCCGGGCCGATGGCGATCTTGTCCATATAGGTGTCGGGCGCGTGCAGCATGCCGCCGCCCGCCGACATCGACAGGACCGTCAGGGCATTGGCCATGGCCTTGGCCGTCAGGGTGGTGCCTTCCAGCGGGTCCAGGGCGATATCGATCTTGGGGCCTTTGCCGGTGCCGACCTTCTCGCCGATGTAGAGCATCGGAGCTTCGTCGCGCTCGCCCTCGCCGATGACGATCTTGCCGTCGATGTCGAGGCTGTTCAGCGCCGTGCGCATGGCGTCGACCGCCAGCTGGTCGGCCTGTTTCTCGTCGCCGCGGCCGATCTGGGCCCAGGACGCGATGGCCGCCAGTTCGGTGACCATGGCGGCGTCGGCAGCGAGGGTCGAGGCGAAGGGGGCCGTGTCAGCCATTTCGAATGCTCCTGAGGAAGGATGATCCCCGGATTCTCTCGACCGGGCGATAGGGACGAAAATCAGCGGGGCGCCGGGCCCCTGTCCACGGGCGGCGGAGCGGTTCCGCGCTGGCGCGTGCGGGCGGCGAAGGCCTCGACCTCCGCCTGGGTCTCGGCGGTGACCGGGGCCACGGCCTGGGCGTCGATACGGCTGTTGACCTCATTGGCGAAGGCGACCGGGTCGCCCAGCTGCCAGTCGATCCGCGCGGCCTCGGCGGCCAGGTCCGTGCCGCTGCCGCGCAGGCTGTTCACGCGCCCGGCGACCTCCACGGGTTCGGGCAGGGGATCGGTCGAACGCGGAAAATCCTCCCAGCGGGGATAGGCGCGGTTGGCATCCACCAGGGCCTGAACACGGGGCGCGAGGGGCGAGGCCTCGTCCGTCTGCGGGTCGAACGCGGTCGCGCATCCGCCCAGGGCCGTGACGGCCGAAGCGAGCAGCAAGCCGCCGGATATCTTTTTCGCCTGACGCGCGTTCATTTCGGGTCCGGTCTAGGCCATGATCGCGACAGGCGGAAGGGCGGAGCATACGTCCGACGTCCCAGCGGAGGCGCGCGGATACCCATGGCCAGGACCCCCAGGACCCCGCCCGAACCCCTGCCCGTCGCCAGGGCGCCGCGGAAGTCGGGCCGCCCGACCTCGGCCAAACCCCGTGCGCCGCGTGCGAAGACGGCGCCGGTCGAGACGGCCCCGCCGCCGGAATCCCGGGTCGAGGCCCAGGTTGAAGCGCCCCAGGCCGCCTCGTCGCCCCCGGCCGACACTCCCTTCGCCTTTCCCGGCGCCGACCAGCGCGAAATGCTGGAGGCCCTGTCGCTGAACCTGGCCAGGGCAGCGATGACGGCGCAATCGGCGATCGCCGAGGCGGCCCTGTCACAGGCCGATCGCCCCGCCGCCCTGTCGCCCGACCCGTTCAACGTCGGCCCGGCGATGAATTCGGTGATGACCAGCCTCGCCTCGCGCCCGGACAAGCTGTTCGCGGCCCAGGCCGATCTGTTCAATCGCTATATGGATCTGTGGGCCACCTCGACTCGTCGCGCGGCCGGGGAAGAGACCCCTGCCCCCTCGAAAGACAAGCGGTTCAAGGACCCGGCCTGGTCCGAGAATCCGATGTTCGACATGATGCGCCAGTCCTATCTCGTGACCTCGGACTGGATGAACGGCCTGGTCTCGTCGGTCGAGGACGTCGATCCCAGGACCAAGCGCCGCGCCGAATTCTTCACCAAACTGCTGACCGACGCCTTCTCGCCGTCGAACTTCCTCGCCTCCAATCCGGCCGCCCTGAAGGCCATGGCCGAGACCAACGGCGAATCGCTCGTCAAGGGGATGCAGAATTTCGCCGCCGACCTCGAACGCGGCATGGGCAAGCTGAAGATCAGCCAGGCCGACTACGGCAAGTTCGTCGTGGGCGAGAATGTCGCCACCGCCCCGGGTCAGGTCGTCTGGCGCGACGAGCTGTTCGAGCTGATCCAGTTCGATGCGGCCACGGAGACGCAGCACGCCGTCCCGCTGCTGATCTTCCCGCCGTGGATCAACAAATTCTACATCATGGACCTGCAGCCGGAGAACTCGCTGATCCGCTGGCTGTCGGCCCAGGGCTTCACCGTCTTCGTCTGCTCCTGGGTCAATCCGGACCAGGACAAGGCCGGGTTCGGCTTCGACGAGTATCTGGAAAAGGGCATCTATCGCGCCGTCGAGAAGACGCTCGAGCAGACGGGTTCGAAGACGGTGAACACCGTCGGCTACTGCATCGGCGGGACGCTTATGGGGGCGGCGCTGGCGCATATGGCCGCCAGGAAGGACGGCCGTGTCGCCGCCACCACATTCTTCGCCGCCCAGCACGACTTCGCCGAGGCCGGCGACCTCCTGCTGTTCACCGACGAGCACTGGCTGGCCCAGGTCGAGGAGCAGATGGACGCGGCGGGCGGCGTCCTGCCCGGCGCGGCGATGGCGGAGACCTTCAATGCCCTGCGCGCCAACGACCTGATCTGGTCGTTCTTCGTCAGCAACTACCTGATGGGCAAATCGCCTGCCGCGTTCGACCTGCTGTTCTGGAATGCCGACCAGACCCGCATGCCCAAGAAGCTGCACCTCGACTATCTGCGCTCGATGTACGGCCAGAACCTGTTGTCGAAGGGCGAGTTCACCATCGGCGGCATCAAGGTCGACCTGTCGAAGGTGACGATCCCGCTCTATTTCCAGGCCAGCCGCGAGGACCATATCGCGCCCATGAACTCGGTCTATCGCTCGGCCAGGGCCTTCTCGAACGCCGCCGTGACTCTGACGCTGGCGGGGTCCGGCCATATCGCCGGGGTCATCAATCCGCCGAGCGCGAACAAGTACCAGCACTGGACCAACGCCGCCCTGCCCGGGACTCTCGCCGAATGGCAGGCGGCGGCGGTTGAGCATCCCGGCAGCTGGTGGAACCACTGGGCCGCCTGGCTGGCCGACAAGTCCGGCGACATGATCCCGGCGCGTGATCCGAACAAGGGGCCATTGAAGCCTATCGAGCCGGCCCCCGGCTCCTATGTGAAAGTGAAGTCTTGAAGCGTCTCGAACCGAACTTCCTGCTGGCCGTCTCGACCCTGATCGCCCTGACACTGCTGATCGCGACCGGCGCCCTGTTCGGCGCGCCGGGAGGGGCCGTCAAATATCCGGTCATCGCCGTGATCTGCGTGGTCGCCTTCGTGATCGGCAACGGCATGATGGCCCGGCGGATGGGTCGGGTGACGCCGCCGATGATCAATCTCGATACGCCCGCGACCGCCGCCTGGGCCGGCGGCTTCCCGCTCGTGGTCATGCTGTTCGCCGCCATCCCGATGATCTGGAGCGGCCATGACTACGGCCTGCTGGTCATCATCGCCTCGGTCATGGCCGGGGTGACGATCGAGTCGGCGCTGAAGGTCAGGCGGGCCTGAAGCTCAGGGCCACGCCGTTGTTGCAGTAGCGTTTGCCGGTCGGACGCGGGCCGTCGTCGAAGACGTGGCCCTGATGCCCCAGGCAACGGGCGCAGTGATACTCCGTCCGGGGGATGCCGATGGCGAGATCGGTCTTGGTTCCCAGCGCGCCGTTGATCGGGGCGTAGAAGCTGGGCCAGCCGGTGCCGCTGTCAAACTTGGTCCGCGACTCAAACAACGGCAGATCGCAGCCCCGGCAGACGAAGGTCCCGGCCCGATGCTCGTCGTTCAGCGGGCTGGTGAACGGCCGTTCGGTCGCTTCGTGGCGCAGGACGTCGTAACTGAGGCCCGGCAAACGCGCACGCCACTGGGCGTCGGTCACGCGGCGGAACGGCGAGTTGGCGTACTGCGCCTCCGACGCGTCGGCCTCGCTTGACGTGCAGGCGGTCAGCGCGGCCGCGGCGGCGCCGAGAAGCAGGGTCCGGCGGGAGGTCGTGAGAACGTGGGTCATGATCCCTTATACGTCGGCAAGACGGGCAGGGTTTCAAGCGTCGACCGCTGTAAACTCCGAGCATCCCCGCGAAGGCGGGGACCCAGGTTTGAACAGTGCGAACACTGGCTGAACCAACCATCGGAAAATCGCGAAGCCGGTGGCGAGGCTAATGCCTGGGTCCCCGCCTTCGCGGGGATGCACGGATCAAATGAGCCCCGTCGCCTCGTCCAGCCCCAGCATCAGGTTGAGGTTCTGCACCGCCGCGCCCGATGCGCCCTTGCCGAGATTGTCCAGCAGGGCGACCAGCCGGGCCTGCGCGCCGTCGCGATGGCCGAAGGCATGCAGACGCATGCTGTTGGTGCCGTTCAGCGCCTCGGGATCCAGGCCCGTCATCGCCTCGGTATCATCCAGCCCGGCGACCTCAACGAAGCGGCAGCCGTCATAGGCCTCGACCAGGGCGCCGTGCAGACGGTCGATCGACGGCGTCTCGGGCAGGGCCGCGAGTTGCAGCGGCACCTCGACCAGCATGCCCTGGCGATAGGCGCCGACGGCCGGAGCGAACAATACATCGTGCTTCAGGCCCGAATGTTTGGTCATCTCCGGCACATGTTTGTGCTGCAGCGACAGGCCATAGGCGCGGAAGGCGTGGGTCGTGCCGCCTTGTTCAAACTCGGCAATCATTGATTTTCCACCGCCGGAGTAGCCGGACACGGCATTGACCGTCAGCGGCCAGTCGGCGGGGATCAGGCCGGCCTTCACCAGCGGTCGCACCAGGCCGATGAAGCCGGTCGGATAGCAGCCGGGGTTCGACACCCGGCGCGACCCGATGATCTGGCCGCGCTGGACGGCGTCCATCTCGGCGAAGCCATAGGTCCAGCCGGTGGCGGTGCGGAAGGCGGTCGAGGCGTCGATGACCCGCGTCGTCGTGTTCTCGATCATGGCCACAGCTTCCCTGGCCGCCTCGTCGGGCAGGCACAGGATCACGGCGTCGGCGGCGTTCAGCGCCTCGGCGCGCGCGGCTGGGTTCTTGCGACGGTCGCCGGTCAGGGAGATGAACTCAAGGTCCGCACGGCCTTCCAGCCGCTGGCGGATCTCCAGCCCCGTTGTCCCGGCCTCGCCGTCGATGAAGAGGGTGTGGGTCATCCTGCCTCCTCCCTCTCCCGGTGGGAGAGGGCTTGAGCGCCCGAGAGCGCAGCGATCGGTTTTACGCGAAAGGGTGAGGGTCGGGTGACTCCCGTTGAGGTCCAACCCTCATCCGTCCGCTTCGCGGCTACCTTCTCCCACCGGGAGAAGGAAGAAAAAAAGGCGCCCCGGGTTTCCCCGGAGCGCCTTTGTAATCCCACTCGCGGTTGCGAGTTAGCGCTTCGAGAACTGGAACGAACGACGGGCCTTGGCGCGGCCGTACTTCTTGCGCTCGACGACGCGGCTGTCGCGGGTCAGGAAGCCGTGCGGCTTCAGGACCGGGCGCAGGGCCGGCTCGTAGTGCGTCAGGGCGTGCGACAGGCCGTGGCGGATGGCGCCGGCCTGGCCGGACAGGCCCGAACCCTCGACGGTGCAGACCACGTCGAACTCGGTCTCGCGACCGCAGACGACCAGAGGCTGGGCGATCATCATGCGCAGGATTTCGCGGGCGAAATACTGCAGCTGATCCTTGCCGTTAATGGTGAACTTGCCGCTGCCGGGCATGACCCAGACGCGGGCGATGGCGTTCTTGCGCTTGCCGGTCGAATAGGCGCGGCCCTGGGCGTCGACCTTGCGGACATAGACCGGAGCCGAGTTGTCGTAGCCGTTGTCCGAGGTTGCGAGACCCTTGAGGGCGTCGAAGCCGGTGGCCGTGTCTTCAGTGACGTCGGTCATGCTCAGATGCTCCGGGTGTTCTTGGCCGAACGGCCGGCGAAGTCGATGGTCTCGGGCTGCTGGGCGTCGTGCTCGTGGGCCGAGCCGGCGAACAGACGCAGGTGGGTCATCTGACCACGCGCCAGCGGGCTTTCCTTGGGCATCATCCGCTCGACGGCCTTCTCGAGCACGCGCTCGGGGAAGCGGCCGTTCAGGACCTTCTGCGGGGTCGTCGACTTGACGCCGCCCGGGTGGCCGGTGTGGCGATAGTAGATCTTGTCGGTCAGCTTCTTGCCCGTGAACACGACCTTGTCGACGTTGGTCACGACGACATAGTCGCCCGAGTCGACGTGGGGGGTGTAGGTCGGCAGGTGCTTGCCGCGCAGGCGCATGGCGATGAAGGTCGCGAGACGGCCCACGACGACGCCTTCAGCGTCGATGTGGATCCACTTCCTCTCGACCTCGGACGGCTTCAAGGCAGCCGTGGTGCTCTTCAGCATGAGGTGGTTCCTGAAATAGGAGGCGAAACGGGGTCGCTCCGGACGGGCCGAAGCGAGCGAAGGCGCGCTAGTAGGGGAAACATCCACAGGCGTCAATGCCGGTGTGCCCGCACAAAATGCCCTATAGTACTGTTCTAAAACGTATTTTCTGTAACGGTATTAAAATACCGCACGTTTTGACGGCCTACAGTCGGGGCCCGGACATGAAAAGCCGGGGTTGCGAGCGTCGGACCAGCCAGAGATTGGCTGTCGCCAGGGCCAGGACGATCGCCGCCCCCGCCTGGTGCAGCCCGCCCAGCCACAACGGCACGGCGTGGATCAGGGTCACGATGCCCAGCGCCGCCTGAAGCCACAGGGCTGCGGCCACCACGAAGGCGGCCAGACCCAGCCCCTCGGCCAGCCGCCAGCGCCAGGCCTGGACGGCGTAGACGGTGCCGCCGATCAGCAGGCCATAGGCGAAGACCCGGTGATTGAACTGGACCAGGGCCTGGTCATGCAGGAAGGCCAGACCGCCGAGGCCCCAGTCGACAGGGGCCAGGACGTCGCCGTTCATCAGCGGCCAGTCGGTGTAGATGAAGCCGGCCTTGGCCCCGGCGACGAGACCGCCCAGCAGGCATTGAATGAAGATCGCACCCAGCAGGATGGCGGCGCCCCGGCCCCAGCCCGCGGGCGAACGCGAATGCTCCTCGCCCGACCAGGCCTCCAGCCCCGTCCAGATCAGGCCGGCGAAAATGACCAGCGCCAGCCCCAGGTGGGTCGCCAGCCGCTCGGGGGCGACATCGACCCGTTCCGACAGACCCGAAGACACCATCCACCAGCCGATCAGGCCCTGAAGTCCGCCGAGGGACAACAGCAGGGCGCAGCGCCAGATCAACCGCGTCGGCATGGCCATCCGGCCCAGGAAGCCCCGTTCGGACAGCAGGCGGAACGACAGGAAGGCGAAGAACGGCACGGCGAACACGACGCCGACCAGCCGCCCGACGAGCCGGTGGAACCACTCCCACCAGAAGATGCCCTGGAACTCCGCCAGCGACATGCCGGCGTTGATCTGGGCGTACTGCGGGATCGCCTTGTATTTCTCGAAGGTCTGGGCCCAGTCGGCGGCGGACATCGGCGGCAGGGCGCCCATGATCGGCTTCCACTCGGTGATCGACAGGCCTGAGCCCGTCAGTCGGGTGATCCCCCCGATCACCACCATGGCGAACACCATGGCGGCGCAGACAAACAGCCAGATGGCGACGGCTTTCGATTGGTCCCGACTTCTGAAACGGCTCATTCGACGCCTGACGCTCCAACGGATACAGTGTCGCTAATCGCGGCGACCGGGGCGGTATGCCCTTGGATCGTGGCGAGATCAAAGTCCGAAGTCATGACGCAGGGTCGCATGCCGACCTGCCTGGAGCCCCCCGTTTTGGAATCACTGCTGGAATACGCCGATATCGTCGTCGCCGTTGTTGGGGCGTTCGTCCTCGGCTGGATCGCCGATCTGCTGACAGGGCGGCGGGGGCTGTTCGCCGCCTCGCTGATAGCCCTGACCGGCGCAGCCTGCGGCTGGTTCCTGGCGGTGCGCGTCTTCGGGGTCTCGACGATGGACGAGTTCGGCTGGGTCCTGTGGTCGGGCGCAGGCACGGTCCTGGGTCTGGTTACCTACTATCTGTTCCGGAACACCCGCTGATGGGGCTGCGTGCACGTCGGGCGATCGCCTCGGTCGGCATCGTCGCCTTCCTCGTCCTCTATGTGTGGGGGGTCATCGCCATCGGCGCCCATGTGCCGGATCATCCAGTCGCGACGCTGCTGTTCTACGGTCTGGCCGGAACGCTGTGGGGCGTGCCGTTGCTGCCGCTGATGTCCTGGGCCGAGGGCAAGCCGTTCCTGAAGAAGCGGTAGAAGCGCACCCCAAACCCGCTCAAGCAGTGAGCGACCGCGTCGCGAGCGGTAGCGCACCAGGAATGCGCTCAAGCAGCGAGCCGCCGCGCGGCGAGCGATAGCGCACCAAGAACGCTCAAGCAGCGAGCCGCCGCGCGGCGAGCGATAGCGCTTCAAAGATGCAAAAAGGGGCCGCTCGAAAGCGGCCCCTCTTAGCCGACTCATTTTCCTGAAAAGGAAGATGGTCGGAGCGACAGGATTCGAACCTGCGACCCCTTGACCCCCAGTCAAGTGCGCTACCAGGCTGCGCCACGCTCCGAGAGGCCGGTCCTATAGCGGGGGGTTGGCGTCGCCGCAAACGAGAAAACGTGTCAGGCCTTCGATGGACGGGTTCAACCCGCCAGAACGGCGTCCAGCCGGGCGCGGGCGCTCTCCAGATCAGCCAGAATCCCCCGCAATTCGCGCTCGTACCGCCCCGAGGTCGAGGGCGCCGGTTCGGTTGACGGCGCCGGCGCGGCTCCCGGCTGGGCATCCATGCTGAAGGCCGCATCCGCATCGCCATAGGCGGCCAGACGGGCCAGACCCTGTTCCTTGTGCAGACGCTGCACGCCCTTGATGGTCAGGCCCTCGTCGTGCAGCAGCCGACGGATCGCCTTCAGCACCACGATGTCATGAGGGCGATAGAATCGCCGCCCGCCGGCGCGCTTCACCGGCGTCACGAACGGGAATTTGGTCTCCCAGAACCGCAGGACGTGCTGCGGCGCGCCCACCGCCTCCGCGGCCTCCGAAATCGTTCGGAAGGCGTTGGGGCTCTTGGCCATCAGGCGCCGGCGCCGTGGACGCGGGACTTCATGATCTGTGAGGCGCGGAAGCTGATGACACGGCGCGGATTGATCGCCGCCGGCTCGCCCGTCTTGGGGTTGCGCCCCATGCGCGCGCGCTTCTCGCGCACCTGAAAGACGCCGAAACCCGACAATTTCACCGTCTCGCCCTGTTCCAGGCTCTCGACGATGAGCTCGAGCGTGCGCTCGACCATGCTGGAACATTCCTGCCGAGAGAGGCCGACCTCTTCGTGAACCGCGTCGCACAGGTCCGCGCGGGTCAAGGTTTGTAGTTCGCCCAAGGTTCGTCCCCTTTGATCCCGACATACCATAGAAGGCGAAAAGCGGGCGAAGTCAAAGGACACCGGGCGCTTGTAGCCCGAAGTTACAGCCGGAAGGCGCAGGCGCCCCAGGTCAGGCCCCCGCCCATGGCCTCCAGCAGCACCAGATCGCCCTTCTTGATGCGCCCGTCCTGGATCGCCGCGTCGAGCGCCAGCGGGATCGAGGCTGCCGAGGTGTTGGCATGCATGGCGACCGTGGAGATCACCTTGTGCTCGTCCAGGCCGAGCCGGTCGCCCACCCCCTTGATGATGCGCTGATTGGCCTGGTGCGGCACGAACCAGTCGACCTCGGCCACGGTGATATCGGAGGCGGCGCAGGCGGCGGTGATGGCCTCGGCGATGTTCACCACGGCGTGACGGAACACCTGGTTGCCCGCCATCCGCAGATGACCGACCGTCCCTGTGCTGGAAGGACCGCCGTCGACATAGAGCAGATCGGTCTTGGTCCCGTCCGAGCGCAGGGCGAAGCCGAGCAGACCCTGATCGGCGCTGGTCCCCTGCCCCTCGCGCGGCTCGACCACCACAGCCCCGGCCCCGTCGCCGAACAGGACGCAGGTCGTCCGGTCGGTCCAGTCCATCAGCCGGGTCATCTCCTCGGCGCCGATGACCAGGGCGCATTTGGCCAGGCCGCGCGCGATGAAGCCGTCGGCCACGCTCAGGGCATAGACGAAGCCCGAACAGACGGCCTGGACGTCGAAGGCGATGCACACGGGCGCGCCGATCTTCCTCTGAACGATCGAGGCGGTTGCCGGGAAGGTCATGTCCGGCGTCGTGGTGGCGACGATGATCATGTCCACGTCGGCGGCGGTCCTGCCTGCGTCGGCGAGCGCCCGCCTCGCCGCCTCGGCCGCCAGGTCGCTGGTCGGCTGATCGTCGCGGGCCTGATGGCGTTGCCGGATGCCGGTGCGCTCGATGATCCATTCGTCCGAGGTGTCCACGAACTTCGACAGATCGGCGTTGGTGACGACCTTTTCCGGCAGGAAGGAACCGACGCCGGTGACGGCGGTGCGGATGACGCTCACGAAACGCTCTCTTGGGACTGGGTTTGGGGGGCCGCCGGGGCATGAAGCACGTCGCCGAGTCGGCCCAGGTTGGCGCCGACGGTCTGCATATAGTCACTGCGGGCCAGATCGACAGCAATGCGGATGGCGTTGCCGAATCCCTTGGCGTCAGCGCCCCCGTGGCTCTTCACCACGATGCCGTTCAGCCCCAGCAAAGGGCCGCCGTTGATGGCGCTGGGGTCGATCTTCTGGGCCATGGCCTTCAACGCGGGCATGGCGATGAAGGCTCCGGCCTTGGCCTGAAGGCTGGAGGTCAGCGCCTCCTTGAGCAGGGCCGAGATGAACCGCGCCACGCCCTCGGCGGTCTTCAGGGCGATATTGCCGGTGAACCCGTCGGTGACGACCACATCGACCGTGCCCTTGGCGATATCGTCGCCCTCGACGAAGCCGTGATAGTTCAGGCCCAGGCCCCCCTCGCGCAGGATCCGCGACGCCTCGCGCACCTCTTCGTGGCCCTTCATGTCCTCGGACCCGACGTTCAGGATGCCGATGGTCGGCCGCGCCGTGCCGTGCACGGCGGTATGGAAGGCCTCGCCCATGATGGCGAACTCCACCAACTGCTCTGCATCACTTTCGATATTGGCGCCGACGTCCAGGACGGCGGTGACGCCACGCTGGGTCGGCCAGCTGGCCACGATCGCCGGCCGCTCAAGGCCCGGCGCCGACATGCGCAGGATCAGTTTGGAGATGGCCATCAGGGCGCCGGTGTTGCCGGCGGAAACGACAGCGCCCGCCTCGCCCGACTTCACCGCCTCGATGGCGTTCCACAGGCTGGAGCCCTTGCCGCGCCGCATCGCCTGGGCCGGCTTTTCGTCGGAGGCGATCTTCTTGTCCGTATGGCGGATGTCGCAGACGTCGGAGGTCAGGTTGAACTTCGCCAGTTCGGCGACGATCGCCTGCTCGTCGCCGTGCAGGAGGAAGCGGACGTCCAGCCCGCCGTGACGGCGGATGTAGTCGCGAAGTCCGCCGACGACAACGGGCGGGCCATGGTCGCCGCCCATGGCGTCGAGCGATATAAGCGTGGGGGCTGGCAAGGGGTCGGAAACTCCGGTGCGTCGACGTTGCGACGCTTTCTGCTGGTCTCAAGGATACCGCCGCGCGGTGCGGATGCAAACGGCGCGGACCTTACGTCAAGATTTTCCGTCGCCGTCCCTGGCCTTGAACGCCTTGAGGACCGCGAAGGGCGAGATTTCGGCGGGCTCTTCCGGCTGGACGAACTCGGCGCCCGGCTTGCGCGGAAACGGGTCCAGCGTCAGGGCCAGTTGCTCGACAGCGTACTGGCCGAGGTCGATTCGGCTGTCCTCGATCACATCGGGTGCGTCGTCGTCCATCGTCACCTCGATCTCGTCCGGCTCAGGCTCGGCCGCCTCGACCAGATCAACGGAGAATCGCTCATCGACCTGAACCGGAAGCGGGTCCAGCGTGATGCCGCAGACCTGCTCCAGCGTCGCCGTGACCCGGCCCGTCAGAATCCAGCCGACATGGCCGGGCATGATCTTCAGATCGGCCTCGAATGCAGACAGGGACGCCAGATCCAGCGCCTTGATGATGCGCTTCCGCGCCGCCTCATCCGGGACCAGATGGCGTTCCAGCCCGGCGCCGATCTCGTTGACCCGCACCACCTCGCTGAAGGGCAGTCGATGCTCCGGGTTCATGCCTTGATCTCCGGCCAGACCGGCGCGGCCAGCACCGTGTCGATCGATTGTTTCGCCAGCCCCGCACGCGCCGCCAGGGCATAGGCCGCCAGTCCGCTCGCCCGTTCGGCATCTTCGGTCGCATAGACGTTGCGCGCCAGACCGCCGGACAGCTCAGGCGCGTCATCGGCCCGCAGCGCCGTCTCGTAGGCGGTCATCCGGCCATACAGAGCCTCGCCGAGGCGGCGCATCTTCTTGGCCATGGTCACATCGTTCACGCCCAGCTCGCGCAGCGCGTTGTCCAGGGCGGAGACATAGACGTCGAACAGGTTCTGCGCCGCTTCGGCGCCCCGTTCAGCCCCTGCGCCCGTCTCGTCACGCAGGCGCATAATCAGCAGCAGCACGTGCAGGGTGTAGAGCTCGAAGCGGGAGTCGATCTCGTCGGTCACGCCCAGGGTGGTGTAGAATCCCGGATCGCGGGCCTGCTCCACGGCCGCCGTGTACAACGGCAGGCCCATGCGCTCGGCGGATCGGGTTCGGAACAGGTTCTTCAGCATCAGTATACGGCCCCTTTTCCGCCGCGCCGTTGAACTAGGCGTCAGGTCCGGTTAGGTCAAAGACCTTGTTTCGTCCCAGGCGCTCGTCTCCATGAATAAAGTCGTCGTTCGTCTCGCCGTTCTGGCCGCCCTCGCGCCGCTTGCGGTCGCCTGCGCCCCCGTCGTGGGTAACCACGGCTTCCAGGTCATCGACGTCAATCCCAAGGACATCGTCATCGGGACCGACACCAAGTCGACCGTCCTGGCCCAGCTCGGCTCGCCCTCGGCGGTTTCGACCTTCGAGGACAACATCTGGTATTACATCTCCCAGACGACGGAGCGGTACACCTACAATCGCCCGCAGGTGTCCCAGCGCAGCGTCACCGCCATCACCTTCAACGAGGCCGACGACAAGGTCGCAGAGGTCCGCAACCTCAACCTCGAAGACGGCCAGCAGATCGCCATGGAGCGCCGGGAGACGCCGACCCGCGGTCGCCAGCTGACGATCCTGGAACAGCTGCTCGGCAACGTCGGCCGCGGCCAGCTGCCCCGCACCGACGAGGACGTCCCGGGTCAACGGCGCCCGGACTAGGCGTCCTCCACCAACAGAAAAAGGCCCCGGAGAGCAATCTCCGGGGCCTTTTCCTTGTCTCCTCCCCGTCGCGAAGCGATGGGGAGGTGGCTCGTAGCGTAGCGAAGAGACGGAGGGGTTCTTCTTTGCGGCAAGAGCCCCTCCACCGCTTCGCGGTCCCCCTCCCCATTCGCCAAGAGGCGAACAGGGAGGAGACTTGACCAGCTAGCCCACGTTCCCGCTCGCCAGCACCGCCAGCAGCAGCAGGGCCACGATGTTGGTGATCTTGATCATCGGGTTCACCGCCGGGCCGGACGTGTCCTTGTAGGGATCGCCGACCGTGTCGCCGGTCACCGCGGCCTTGTGCGCCTCGGAGCCCTTGCCGTGGACGACGCCGTTCTTGTCGGTGAAGCCCTCTTCAATGACCTTCTTGGCGTTGTCCCAGGCACCGCCGCCCGAGGTCATCGAGATGGCCACGAACAGGCCGGTCACGATCACACCCATCAGCATGGCGCCCAGCGAAGCGAAGGCGTTGGCCTTGTCCGAGATGAACAGGATCGCCGTGAACAGCACGATCGGCGACAGCACCGGCAACAGCGACGGCACGATCATCTCGCGGATCGCCGCCTTCGTCAGGATGTCGACGGCCCGGCCGTACTCCGGCTTGACCTCATAGGTCATGATGCCGGGGTTCTCGCGGAACTGACGACGGACTTCCTCGACGACCGCCTCGGCCGCCCTTCCGACCGCCATCATCGACATGCCGCCGAACAGGAAGGGCAGCAGCCCCCCGAACAGCAGGCCGACGACGACATAGGGGTTGGTCAGGTCGAAGGCGACCACGCCCATGTTGGCGAAGAACGGGTACTCCGCCGGGTTGGCGGCGAAGTATTGCAGGTCCGAGGTGTAGGCCGCGAACAGGACCAGCGCGCCGAGGCCCGCCGAACCGATCGCATAGCCCTTGGTCACGGCCTTGGTGGTGTTGCCCACGGCATCCAGGGCGTCGGTGACGTGACGCACATCGGCCGGAAGGCCCGCCATCTCGGCGATGCCGCCGGCGTTGTCGGTCACGGGACCGAAGGCGTCGAGCGCCACGATCATCCCGGCCACGCCCAGCATGGTCGTGGTGGCGATGGCGATGCCGAACAGGCCGGCCAGCTGGAAGCTGGCCACGATGCCGACGATGATCACCAGCGCCGGAAGCGCGGTGGACTCCAGCGACACGGCCAGACCCTGGATCACGTTCGTGCCGTGACCCGAGACCGAGGCGTTGGCCACCGACCGCACCGGGCGGAAGTTCGAGCCCGTGTAGTATTCGGTGATCACCACGATGGCCGCGGTGACCGCGAGACCCACCATGCCAGCCCAGAACAGGCTCATCGGCTCGATCTGCAGGCCGGACGTCGTAACGACCGGGCCGGTGACCAGGGTCGTGATGACCCAGTAGACCGCGCCGATCGACAGGACGCCGGTCACGATCAGGCCCTGGTAAAGGGCGCCCATGATGTTGTTCGACTTGCCCAGGCGCACGAAGAACGAGCCGATGATCGAGGTCACGATACAGATGCCGCAGATGGCCAGCGGCAGCAGCATCATCACGTCCACATAGGGCTGATCACGGAAGAAGATGGCCGCCAGCACCATGGTGGCGACCGTGGTGACCGCATAGGTTTCGAACAGGTCGGCGGCCATGCCGGCGCAGTCGCCGACGTTGTCGCCAACGTTGTCGGCGATGGTCGCGGCGTTGCGGGGATCGTCCTCGGGGATACCGGCCTCGACCTTGCCCACCATGTCGCCGCCGACGTCGGCGCCCTTGGTGAAGATGCCGCCGCCCAGACGCGCGAAGATGGAAATCAGCGAGGCGCCGAAGCCCAAGGCGACCAGACCGTCAATGACCTCGCGGCCCGTCGGATCAAGACCCAGCACCTCGGTCAGCACGCCGTAGTAGCCAGCGACGCCCAGCAGGGCTCCGCCCGCCACGAACATGCCGGTGATGGCGCCCGAACGGAAGGCGAGGTCCAGACCCTTGGACAGGCTCTGTGACGCCGCATGCGCCGTGCGCACATTGGCGCGAACCGAGATCAGCATGCCGGCGAACCCGGCGAGGCCCGACAGGACGGCGCCGATGACGAAGCCGATGGCGGCGTACTGGCCGATCAGCAGCCAGGCGATGATCAGGATGACCACGCCGACCATGGCGATGGTGGTGTACTGGCGCTTCAGATAGGCCGAAGCGCCTTCCTGAATGGCGGCTGCGATCTCTCGCATCTTGTCATTGCCGGTTTCGGCCTTCATCAGACTGGCGGTCTGGACGAGCCCGTAAAGGACCCCCAGGGCGCCGGCGGCTATCACTAGCCACAGAACATTGGTCATTGGCGTTTCCATACCTAAAGCATTAGGCGCGCGGACCCTTGGCGCGGCGGGCCTTTTGGCCTCTGTCCGCCTTCCGGTCCCCCCGTGCGCAGTCTCGACGCAGTAGCGCGTCCCTCGGGAATTGCCCGGGAAGCTTACAACTGCGTCGGAACGACGCAACCGGCGTTTTTCAGGAACAGGTGCGTCCGGGCTCAGGCCGCGAGCGACCGCGTCGCGAGCGGTAGCGCCCGGAGCCTGATCGTTTGAGATGGAAGCGCTGCGCGTTTCTGTCGAAAGCGTGAACCAGCCTCTCGCTCATATCTGGAGCAGGAGTCACTGCGTCAGCGGAATCGCGAAGCGATCCCTCCTCAGCCGATCCTGGTCTAGGTGGGCCGGACGCCTGTGCGGCGACGCGGCGCCTGCAGGGCGACCTGGATGCTGGCGATCGAACCGGCGCCGGAAATCGACGGCGCAATACGCATCATCGCGGCGCACAGCGCCGGGGCGTCGACCTGGGTCCAGTCGTCAGCCAGCACGAACGGCGTCCGGTGCGCGGCGCGGACCAGGGCGTCACGGAAATAGGGCTCCTTGGCCCGCATCTGCTCCGCGGTGAAACCGCCGCCGAGCGTCAGGCTGATGGTCACAAAGACATAGTTGCGGATACGCCCGCCCGCGATGATCGGCAGACCGACGCCCGCGATGTTCGAGGTGACCGCACCGGACGAGGCCGGGGCCTCCGACGCCGAAGCGGCGCTGGCGGCGGTTCCGGCCAGGGCCAGGGTTCCGAGGGCGAAGAGGTCTCTGCGGCGCATGAGAGCCTTATCGCGCGGATCGATTAGGATTCCGTTGCTTCGCTCCGGCCCCTGTCATCCCGGCCGGAGCAGAGCGGAGAGCCGGGGACCGTTTCAGTCGTGGGTCCAGCCGGGTTTGCGGATATCGACCGGCTTGCCGAGATAGCTCGCCGTTACGCCGCGTCCCGCCGAAATGGTCCCGACGCGGGTCAGGCGCAGCAGTTGCCGATCAGCCTCGCGCTTCAACGCCGCCTCGTCCGAAGGGGCGGCGGTGAGCAGCAGTTCGTAGTCATCGCCGCCTGTCGCCAGGGTCACCAGCGCGGCTTCGGGGTCTGTCCGCGAGTCGAACCAGGCCGTCGCCGCCGCCGACCGCGGCAGCAGTTCCAGCTGCACCGAGGCGGCCACGCCGCTGGCCGTGGCGATATGTCCGAGATCCGCGATGAGGCCGTCCGAAACGTCCATGATGCCCGTGACCAGTCCCTGCACCGCCTGACCGAAGGCCACGTGCGGCACGGGCCGGCGATAGTGCTCCGCCAGCGCGTCGATGCGTTCCTGTTCCAGCTTCAGATGCCCCTTCGCCGCCTGCAGCCCCAGCCAGCCGTCGCCGATCATGCCGGTGACATAGATCCCGTGCCCGGGCTTGGCTCCGCCGCGCGTCACCGACCCGCCCTTCGGCGCCCAGCCCAGCATCGTCGCGGAGAAGGACGCCGGTCCGGGTGTCAGCACAGTGTCCCCGCCCAGCAGATGGATGCCGAACTCTTTCTGGTCCGCCGCCAGTCCGGCCGCGAAGGCCTCCCGTTCGGGCCAGCCGCACCGCGGCGACCAGTGGCAGGCCAGAAGATAGCCGAACGGTTCCGCGCCCTTGGCGGCCAGGTCCGACAGGTTCACCCGCAGGAGCTTCTGAGCCACGGTGTCGAGCGGGTCCCCGGGCAGGAAATGGACCCCCTCGACGATCGCGTCCTTGGTCAGGACCAGATCGGCGCCCGGCCGCGTCGGCATCACCGCGACATCGTCGGTCAGCCCCCAGGCATGGTCCGGGTGGGCCAGGGGTGCGAAGAGCTTGCGGATCGTCTCGAATTCACCGGCGGCGTCGACGGCGGCCATAACCTAGGCCTTCGAACGCACGTCGCGGGCCACCCCGTCCAGGGCGGCGTTGACGAATTTCGCGTCGCCCTCGTCGAAGAAGGCTTTCGCCAGTTCGACATATTCGTCGATCACGATCTCTTTGGGCACTTCGGTCTTGTGCGTCAGCTCCCATGCTCCGCAGCGCAGCAGGGCCCGAAGCGTAGCGTCCAGCCGTTCCAGCCGCCAGTTCGAGGCGAGACGGGCCTTCACGGAGGCGTCGATGTCTTTCTGGCCGGCGATGACGCCGCGCACGATATCCGCGAACCAGGCCTCATCGGCCTCCGCCAGCGCCTCGCCCTCGATGTCGGCGTCGAAGCGATGGTTCGAGAACTCGGTGATGACGGTCTCGACGCCCTCCCCCGCCAGTTCCAGTTGATACAGGGCCTGGACGGCGGCCAGACGCGCCACCGTGCGCGCGCGCCGCTGGCGGCTGGTCAGCTGCGGTTCGGCCTGGGCGCGTTCGTTCTCGGCCAGCTGGGCGAGGACGGCCTGGATGGAGTGGGGTTCGGTCATTCCCCGAGCCCTACGCGCAGACGCTTCTTCAGCGCAATGAGGTCCATGCAGGCGCGCGCCGCGCCGCCGCCCTTGTCCCCCTCGGACAGACGGGCCCGGGCCCAGGCCTGATCCTCGTCCTCGACGGTCAGGATGCCATTGCCGATGATCACGCCGCGCGTACCGAGCAGCATGATCCCGGCCGCCGACTGATCCGACACGATCTCGAAATGGTAGGTCTCGCCCCGGATCACGCAGCCCAGCGCCACATAGCCGTCATAGCGCGGCGCGGTCGGATAGCGGCCGGCCTCCTCGGCCAGGGCGATGGTCGACGGAATCTCCAGCGCGCCCGGCACGGTGACGACGTCGAACGCGATCCCTTGGGACCGCAGCGCATCCTTCGCGCCTTCCAGAAGCGCGTCGGCCAGTTCGTCATAGAAGCGCGCCTCGACGATGAGAACGCGGGGGGGATCCTTCAGGATTGGTCTTCTCCGTCCATGTCGCGCCAGCCGACGATACGCAGGCCGTAGCCCTCGATGGCGGCGGGTTCGGGGCGGGTGGAGCTCATGACGATCATGTCCCTGACCCCCAGATCCAGCAGGATCTGCGCGCCCACGCCGTAGTTTCTGAGGCTGCGATCGACCGCCGCCGGCTTGTCGACGCCCGCCAGCCGTTCGGCCAGACCCTGCAAGGTCGGGTCGCGCAGGAAGACCACCACGCCCGGCCCGTCATGCCGGGTGATCGTCTTCAGGGCGTCGGGGATATAGCTCTGGCGATCTTCGACATGGCCCAGCAGGTCGGCGGCGAAATCGACCTGGTGCATCCGCACCAGCGTCGGCTCGCCCGGTACGATCCGGCCGTGGACCAGGGCGACGTGTTCGGCGCCCTCGATGGTGTTCTTGTAGAGCATCAAGCGGAACGGCCCGCCGTGTACGCTCTCGAACGGCTGGTCCATGATCCGCTCGACGAACCGCTCGGTGCGGCGGCGATAGGCGATCAGGTCGGCGATGGTGCCGATCTTCAGTCCATGCAGCTGGGCGAAGGCGACCAGATCCGGCAAGCGCGCCATGGTCCCGTCGTCGTTCATGATTTCGCAGATCACGCCGGCCGGGGTCAGGCCCGCCATCCGGCTGATGTCCACCGCCGCTTCGGTGTGTCCGGTACGAACCAGAACGCCGCCATCGCGCGCCACCAGCGGAAACACATGGCCTGGCGAGACGATATCGTCGGCGCCCTTGCTCGGGTCGGAGGCGACCTGGACGGTGCGCGCGCGGTCGGCGGCGCTGATCCCGGTCGTCACCCCTTCGGCCGCCTCGATCGAGACGGTGAAGGCGGTCGTCATGCTCTCGCGGTTCTCTGCGGCCATTGGCGGCAGGCGCAGCTGGCGGGCGCGCTCGCTCGTGATCGCCAGGCAGATCAGGCCGCGCGCATGCCGGGCCATGAAGTTGATCTGGTCGGGCGTCGCGAACTGGGCCGGGATGATGACGTCGCCCTCGTTCTCGCGGTCCTCGGCATCCACCAGGATATAGGGACGCCCGTTGCGGGCATCCTCGAGGATATCCTCGATCGGGCTGATCGGACTGTCGAACATGTCGTGGGCCAGGACGATGGTGTTGGTCATCATGCCGTCTCCTGCCACCGCGCGAGGTAACGCGCCAGCATGTCGATCTCCAGATGGACCGCGCTCCCGACCTTGAGGGCGCCGAGCGTCGTCGCCTCCCAGGTGTGCGGAATGATGTTCAGGCCGAAGCGGCGACCGTCCACCGCGTTCACCGTCAACGACACACCGTCCACGGTGATCGAGCCCTTGGCGGCGATGAACCGGTGCAGCGGCGCCGGGGCCTCGATGACGATCCGGTGCGATCCGCCCTCGGGCGTGATCTCGACGACCGTGCCTACCCCGTCGACGTGACCCGAGACGATATGGCCGCCCAGCTCATCGCCGACCCTCGTCGCCCGCTCCAGATTGACCGGCGTACCGGCGCTCCATTCGCCCAGGGTGGTCTTGTCCAGCGTCTCGCCCGAGACCTCGACGGCGAACCAGCCGCCCCCTTCAGGCCTGGAGCCCTTCTCCACCACGGTCAGGCAGACGCCCCCGTGGCTGATCGAGGCGCCCAGGTCGATGCCCGAGACATCCCAGGCCGTCTCGACCTCATACCGGCGATCACGCGCCGTCTGGGCGACCGAGCGCACGCGGCCGATGTCAGTGATGATTCCGGTGAACATGTCAGCCCGCCGTCCCGAAAAGTGGACGCCGGTTTTCGGATAGGACGGCGGGAAACATCAAAGCACCTTCTCGTAGCGTTCCCACAGGTCGTCACCCATGGGCTCCGCCGCAAGGCGCCGGTACTTCGGAGCGTGAGCGAGGCGTGCGAGAGCCAGGGCCGCGACTCCCGGACGCCCGTCTCCGCCCAGCAGGATCGGCGCCCGAAACCACTCGATGGCGTCCACGACACCGGCCGCGATGAAACAGGCGGCGACCCGGCCGCCGCCCTCGATCATCAGGGATTTGACGCCGCGTTCGGCGAGCGTTTCCAGCACGGCGTCGACGCTGGGGCGGCCGTGGGCGTCGCCCTTCACTTTCAGAACTTCCGCCTCGCCGACCGCGATCGGCTCGCGCGTGGTCAGAATCAGCGTGCCCGTCCTGGCCAGCCGCGCGAACGAAGGCGTCCGCAGCCTGCTGTCCAGCACGACGCGTAGAGGGTCCCTGCTCGCCTCGCCCTCCGGCAGCCGCACCGTCAGGCGGGGATCGTCAGCCAGCACCGTCTCGACCCCGACGAGCACCGCGTCGTTCGCCGCGCGCAGCCGGTGACCCTGCTGCCGCGCTTCCGGCCCCGTGATCCACTGGCTCTCGCCCGTCGACGTGCCGATCCGCCCGTCCAGCGACGTGGCGACCTTCCAGGTAAGCCGGGGTCTCATCAGCGGCTCGACGATCCCGGATCGTCGTCCAGCCCCTCGTCGCCGAGGAAGCGGGCGAAATCGCCGGTCGCCCGGAAGTCCTTGTAGACCGAGGCGTAGCGGACATAGGCCACCTCATCGACGGCCTTCAGCCCCTTCATGATGAAGTCGCCGACGACGCTGGACGGGATCTCGGTTTCGCCAAGGCTCTCCAGCTGACGCACGATCCGCGACACCAGCTGTTCGACCTGTTCCGGCTGGATCGGGCGTTTGCGCAGCGCAATGGCCAGCGACCGCTCCAGCTTGTCGCGATCGAAGGGCGTGCGCCGTCCGTTGCGCTTCAGGATCACCAGTTCGCGCAGCTGCACCCGCTCGAAGGTCGTGAAGCGCCCGTTGCAGTTGGGACAGGACCGGCGACGACGGATCGCCGCGCCGTCGTCCGACGGGCGGCTGTCCTTCACCTGGCTGTCCGCGTTGCCGCAGAAGGGGCACTTCATCGCCGGGCCCTATCCGTAGATCGGGAAGCGGGCCGTCAGGGTGCGGACCTGTCCGGCGACCTCGGCGACCACGGCCGGATCGGCCTCGTCCCCGCCGTTCATCGAGGAGACGACGTCGGCGATCCAGTGACCGATGTGCCTGAACTCTTCCTCGCGGAAGCCGCGCGTCGTGCCCGCCGGCGTGCCGAGGCGAACGCCCGAGGTGACCGTGAACGGCGCGGTGTCGAACGGCACGCCGTTCTTGTTGCAGGTCATCAGGGCATGCTCGAGCTGCAGCTCGGTCGCCTTGCCCGTCACGCTCTTGGGCCGCAGATCGACCAGGACGATGTGGCTGTCGGTGCCGCCGGAAACGACCGCCAGGCCGCGCTCGATCAGAACCCCGGCCAGCGCCTGGGCATTCAGCACGACCTGTTTCGCATAGAGTTTGAACTCGGGCTTCAGCGCCTCGCCGAAGGCCACGGCCTTGGCGGCGATGACATGCTCCAGCGGCCCGCCCTGCAGGCCCGGGAAGACGGCCGAGTTGATCTTCTTGCCGATCTCCAGGTCGTTGGACAGGATCAGGCCGCCGCGCGGCCCGCGCAGCGTCTTGTGCGTCGTCGTCGTCACGATGTGGGCATGCGGGACCGGGTTCGGATAGGCACCACCGGCCACCAGACCCGCATAGTGGGCCATGTCGACCATCAGCCAGGCCCCGACGCTGTCGGCGATCTCGCGGAAGCGGGCGAAGTCGATGTGGCGGCTGTAGGCCGAGGCCCCCGCCACGATCAGTTTCGGCTTTTCCTTCTGCGCCATCTCGGCGACGTGGTCGTAGTCGATCAGATGGGTGTCAGGGTTGACCGAATAGGTCACGGGCCGGAACCATTTGCCCGACTGGTTCGCCGGCGAGCCGTGCGTCAGATGCCCGCCCGCCGCCAGATCCATACCCAGGAAGGTGTCGCCGGGCTGCAGCAGGGCCAGGAACACCGCCTGGTTGGCCTGGGCGCCCGAGTGCGGCTGCACGTTGGCGAAGGCCGCGCCGAACAGCTGTTTGGCCCGCTCGCGCGCCAGATCCTCGGTAACGTCGACGAACTCGCAGCCGCCGTAGTAGCGCCGGCCCGGATAGCCCTCGGCATATTTATTGGTCAGCACCGACCCTTGCGCCTCCAGCACCGCCTTCGAGACGATGTTCTCGGACGCGATCAGCTCGATCTGTTCCTGCTGGCGATGCAGTTCGCCCTCGATGGCGCCGAACACTTCAGGATCGGCCTCGGCCAGACCCTTGGAGAAATAGGCGTCGTGGATAAAGGGAGCGGTCACGGGCAGGTCCGGGATGACGGAATGGGAGGCCGCCTATCTAGGCCCCACGCCCGTTCACCACAACATCTTGTGTCAGACGCCGACCAAAGGCCGCAGTCGATCGGCCCGGATCAGTGCTCCCGAGGCCAGCGGAGCGCATAGGCCACGATGGTCAGCGTCACGAGAACCTCAAGCGCAACCACCATCAGATAGAAGGGTCGGGACCCGCCGAGGACAGTCAGCACCTGGATGGCGGTATAGACCACGCCCAGCAGCACATTTGTCCATCGGCTGATCGCCCGCGGAAGGGCCGAAGACAGGAAGATCATCAACGCCGGTATGGCCAGCATCGCCGACACGGCGACCATGACCGCATCGTTGACCTGACCCAGGGGACCCAGTTTTCCGGCCGCCATTTCCTCGATCGTACCCGGCATATAGAGGCTGAAATAGTCGTTGTAGATGTAGAGCCCCATCAGGGTCGCCCACAGCAGTGACAGGGCGAGCCCCGCGTGAAGCCGGACCGGCTTTGAATCTAGATCAGTCACGTCGACCCTCCGCATCTCCAGGACGCACAAAGCTTCGCCGTTGATCCCGCTGACCGCAACTTACGGATCGTTTATCCGCCCGTCGCACGTTCCCGTCGGATGGCTGCGCCCAGCTTGGCGATGGCGAGACGCTCGACCGCCTTGGGTTCCGCCGCCGGGCCTACAGCCGTCGCCTCTATCCCCGTGGCGACATGGACGGCCGTGACCTTGAGATAGGTCCCGTTGCGGATCGCCTCGATGATGACGTCCCCAATGGCGTCAGACACTAGATACGCTTCAGGGCCTGGAACATCTCGCCGGTGCTCAGTTCGCTGTCCCAATAACCGATGATCGTAGCCTCGTTGAGCGTGATCCACTGTTGGACCAGCTTCAAACTGGCGTTGTCGAGCGGCCCGTCGATCAGGGTCGGTGTCGGTCGAACGCCGACAACAGCCATGTCGTCGCTGGCGATCCGATCTCCCGGCGTCCGGCATACCTTCACTCGGGCGTCGTGCCTTGCATTGCCCCGGTTGCTGACCCAGACGACCATCGGGAGGCCAGTGTCTTTCGGACGCAGGTTCGACATGAGAAAGAAGTCTTCCTCCTCGACCGGCGCTTCCGGAATTGGCTGATGGACGTTCATGGCGTCAGCATACCGCGAATCCGCGGCAGCCGGAAATCGCTCACGCCGCGACCGGCATCCGGGCGATGTGGCAGTGGGTCCACAGCTTGTCCATCGCGCTGACCAGGGCGTCCATCATGCCGTCGTCATGGTCCGGCGAGGGCGTGAAGCGCAGCCGCTCGGTCCCCTTGGGCACCGTCGGGTAGTTGATCGGCTGAACATAGACGCCGAAGTCTTCCAGCAGCATGTCCGAGATCATCTTGGCATGCACCGGATTGCCGACGAAGACCGGCACGATATGGCTTTCGCTCGGCATCACCGGGATGCCGGCGGCGGCGAAACGGTCCTTGAGGGTCCGGGCCCGTTCCTGATGCGCCTCGCGCAGTTCCGGATGCGTCTTCAGGTGCCGGACCGAGGCCAGGGCCCCGGCGGTCAATGCGGGCGGAAGCGAGGTGGTGAAGATGAAACCGGCGGCCCAGCTGCGTACCGCGTCGACGATCACGGCATCGGCGGCGATATAGCCGCCCATGACGCCGATGGCCTTGCCCAGGGTGCATTCGACGATGTCGATGCCGTCCAGCACCCCGTCCCGCTCGGCCACGCCCGCGCCGGTCGCGCCATACAGGCCAACCGCATGGACCTCGTCGAGATAGGTCAGGGCGTTGTATGTCTTCGCCAGGGCGATGGTCCCGGCCAGGTCGGCGATGTCGCCGTCCATCGAATAGACGCTCTCGAAGGCGATCAGCTTGGGCGCATCCGCGGGCGCGGCGGCCAGCAGTTGTTCGAGGTGCGTCAGGTCGTTGTGCAGGAAGACATGCCGCTCGCAGCCGCCGTTCCGGATCCCCGCGATCATCGAGGCGTGGTTCAGGCTGTCGGAGAAGATGATCAGTCCCGGCAGGATGCGCTGCAGGGTCGTCAGGGTCGCCTCGTTGGCCACATAACCCGAGGTAAACAGAAGCGCCGCTTCCTTCTGGTGCCAGGACGCCAGTTCGGCCTCCAGGTCCACGGCCGAACGGGTCGTGCCCGAGATGTTGCGCGTGCCGCCGGCGCCGGCGCCCACGGCGTCCAGCTCGGCCTGCATGGCCTCAAGGACGACCGGATGCTGGCCCATGCCGAGATAGTCGTTCGAGCACCAGATGATTACGTCCTGCTCGGACCCGTCATCCAGGCGCCGAACCGCCTTCGGAAACTGGCCGCGCACGCGCTTGATATCGGCGAAGACGCGATAGCGCCCTTCGCCCTTCACCTGGTCGACGGCGGACTGGAATGCGGCGGTGTAGTCGAACAACCCTGTTACTCGCGTGATCTCTCGGGATGACGCGGTATTTGCGCTCCGGGTCCGCGAAAGTCTATCGCCACAGGCTGCAAAATGGTCGCAACCTTCTAATTGATAACGGTTCTCAGTTTCGTTCGTGCGCATGTTCGATGATCGCGGGAAGAGACATGCGCCGCATTGAGATGGATCAAGTCCGGGGCAACTCGTCCAGCTTCCCGCGCAGCATCTGCAGGATGCCTGAGAAGTCGCGGCCGCCGTAACCGAGGCCGTCGAACATCTGGAACAGGGCTTCGGTCTGCGCCCCCAGCGGCGTGCTCGCGCCGGCCTTGGCCGCTGCGTCCTGGGCCAGCTTCAGATCCTTCAGCATCATCGCTGTGGCGAAACCGCCGTCATAGTTCCGATTCGACGGCGCCGTCGGCACCGGCCCGGGCCACGGATAGTAGGTCGTCGTCGACCAGCTCTGGCCCGATGACTTGGCGACGATGTCGAACATTTTCACCGGATCCAGCCCCAGCTTCTCGGCCAGGGCGATCGCCTCGCAGGTCCCCAGCATGGTGATGCCCAGGATCATGTTGTTGCATATCTTGGCCGCCTGCCCCGCGCCGTGGTCGCCGGCCCGGAAGGTCGCCCGGCTCATCGGCTCCAGCGCCGCCTCGATGCGCGCGAAGTCGCCTTCGTCGCAGCCGACCATGAAGGCCAGCGTCCCGGCGTCCGCCGCCATCGTCCCGCCCGACACCGGCGCGTCGGCGAAGGCGTAGCCGCCCTCCTTCGCCAGGCCCGCGACCTTGCGCGCCGTGTCCACGTCGATGGTCGAGCAGTCAAGCAGCAGGGCCGAGGACGGCGCCACGCCGATGATCTGTTCCGAATAGACCTTCAGCACATGCGGCCCGGCCGGCAGCATGGTGATGACAATGTCGGCGTTGCGCACAGCCTCGGCGACCGATTCGACCGGCACGCAGCCCGCGCCTTTCGCCCGATCCAGAGCCGCCGCCGACAGGTCGAAGGCCGCGACCGCATGGCCCGCCTTGGCCTGGTTCGCGGCCATGCCGCCGCCCATGTTGCCCAGCCCGATGAAGGCGATCTTGGTGGCGGTCATTGCGGCGTTTCCCTCGAAGCGTTCCTGTTGGCCTCCGGTTAGCCTCTCACTCCGACCGCCGCCAGAGTCCTCACGCGGGTTTGCGGAAGCGCAGCATGAACTGGCTGGTGTGTCCCCGGATCGAAGGATCGAACACATTGGCCGTCAGCGGGTCCTCCGCGTTCAGCAGGATGTCGCTCTCGCCGTCGAGCACGAAGCCCGCCGCCTCGACCTCGCGCTTCACGTCGGCGATGTCGATCCGGTGCAGGGTGTCGGCGACGTCCAGCCCCGCGCCCGCCGTCGCGGCGTGGTCGACGATGACATAGAGCCCGCCCGGCTTCAGCGCCGCGAACACCGCCGCATTGACCCTGGCCGCCGTATCCGCCGGGAAGGGCCGCAGGTGCAGGTCGTGATAGTTCTGGGCCGTGAAGACCAGGTCCATCCCGGCCGGGAACTCCGGCGCGCCGATGGGCGAGCGGATGGCGGAGACATTGTCCATGGCGTCCGCCGCCGTGATCGACTCGCCATAGCTGGCCTGGAAGGCGATGAACTCCGCCGGCTGCCAGGCCACGACCTGGCCCTCTTCGCCGACGGCGCTGGCGAAGACGCGGGTGAAATATCCGCCGCCGATGATCATGTCGCCGATGGTCTGGCCCGGCCCGACCTCGGCGAAGGCCAGGACCTCGGCGGTCTTCCTCGCGGCGTCGCGGGCAGTGTCGGCCTCGGGCCGGGCAGCATCGGCCAGCACCGCAGCATAGGCGCCGGCGTCCTGGGGCGCGGGCGCCATCGCCCCGGTGGACATCAGGACGGCGGCCGAAACGGCCAGGATCAACGAACGACGCATGGCTCTCTCCCTTGGCGCTCTCACGGCACCCTCGGGCTTTTACCTCGTCCAGCGAACACTGTCAGTCGAAGCCGGGTTCCTGTCTTCGAATTCATGATATCGCCGGATATCAACACAAGGATACGCCCGTGGCCCAGCTCGTCGTGACCTATGGAAAGCCCGCCGACCCTGCAGCCTTCGACGCCCACTATCGTGACGTCCACATCCCGCTCGCAAGGGCGATCCCGGGTTTGCGCCGCTTCGAGGTCACCGAGGGTCCGGTCATGACGCCGGAGGGTCCCTCCGACGTCCATCTGATCGCCACCCTGACCTTCGACAGCCTTGCGGACATCGCCGCCGCCTTCGCCAGCCCGCAGGGTCAGGCGGCCGCCGGCGACGTCGCCAACTTCGCCACGGGCGGCGCCTCGATGCTGATGTTCGAGACCCGAGAGGTCTAGCGCGTTCGACGGGAGCGTTGCGACGCCCCTGGAGCGCGGACCTCCAGGTCCGCTCTTTGCGCCGCCGAAGAGCGGACCTGGAGGTCCGCGCTCCTTTGAGTCCCTTTGACCGCCGAGCGTTCTAGCCCGGCTTCCGGAAGCGATAGACGAACTGGTCGGAGCGGCCCCGGATGGCCTCGTCGAAGACCGACAGGCTGTGATCGTCCTCGGGGTTCCTGACCACGCTGGTCTCGCCGTCGAAGATGAAGCCTGCGGCCTCGACCTGGGCGCGCAGGGCCGAGCCCTCGATCCGGTGCAGGGTGCCGACCACGCTGGTCCCCGCCCCGGCCGCCGCCTGGTGATCCAGAATGACGTAAAGCCCGCCCGGCTTCAGCGCCCGGAACACCGCCGCGTTCATCGCCGCCACGTCGACGTTGAACCGGTCGATTACGAAGTCGTGGTATTCCTGGCCCATGAAGACGACGTCCAGCGGCTCGGGAATGGCGAACGCCTCCAGCGCGCCAGTCAGCCGGGTCACGTTCGGATAGTCGGTCGCCAGGGTGTCGCCGAACGCGTTCTCGCGCGCCGCCGTCTGGTTCGGCACATAGGCGTAGACCCGACCCTCAGGCCCCACGGCGCGGGCGAACAGGCGGGAGAAATAGCCCTCCTCCGGCCGCACGTCGGCGATCCGCTCGCCGCCGTCGATGCCGATAAAGGCCAGCATCTCGGCCGGCTTCCTCAGCGGATCGCGCGCCACTTCCCCCGCGGGCCGCAACGGATCGGCGATGGCCAGGGCGTAGTCGTTGACGATCGGCGAGGCCCGCTCGGCAGGATCGGCCGGCGTCTCCGCCGACATCGTCGGCGCGCAGGCCGTCAGGGCCAGGGCGGTTGCGGCGAGCAGGGACAGTTTAAGCATGGGGCGATCCTCGAACAGCGGTTGGACGCACATACGCGCGAGAGCTTCACAGGATGCAAGCGGTCAGGACAGCGGCGTCCATTCCCCATCGACGGGCAGAGGCGCGAACAGGGCGTCGAGAGCGTCATCGGTCACGCCTTCCAGCGTCGCCGGCGACCATATCGGCGTATTGTCCTTGTCGACGATGACGGCGCGCACCCCCTCCTGGAAGTCGTGGGTCCGCACCACCCGGCCGCCCAGCCGGTATTCCATCGCCATGACCTCGGCGAAGGTCTGCATCGCCCGGCCGGCCCGCAGCTGGCGCAGGGTGACCTTCAACGACTGCGGCGACTTGGTCCTCAGCGTCGCCAGTTGCGCCAGCGCCCAGTCCGCCCTGTCGGCCTCGAGCGCCGCGACGATCGCCTCGACCGTGTCGAAGGCGAACAGCCGGTCGATGGCTTCGCGGTGAGGAGAAAGCGGTGCGGCACCAACATCACCAGCATGCTCCGCGACGGCATCCGGCCCACGGGAAAGCAGATCGGCCTTCAGCGCCTCGAGGCTGCCCGACGCCACGAAATGGGTATGGATCCCCAACGCCACCGTGTCCGCCGCCTTCAGCCTCGCCCCGGTCAGGGCCAGCCAGGTCCCGGTCTCGCCCGGCAGCCGCGGCAGGAACCAGCCGCCGCCGACATCGGGGAACAGGCCGATGCCCGTCTCCGGCATCGCATAGGTCGTCCGCTCGGTCGCAATGCGGATCTGGGCGGGCTCGGAGATGCCGACGCCGCCGCCCATGACGATCCCGTCCACGATGGCCGTGATCGGCCTGGGATATTCGAACATCAGGTGGTTCAGCCGGTACTCCGCTAGGAAGAAGGCCCTGGCCTCCGACGCATCCGTGGCCCCGCTCTCGGCGATCATCCGGATGTCGCCGCCGGCGCAGAACCCGCGTTCGCCCGCATGGTCGACCAGCACCGAGGTCACCGCGGGATCGTCGCGCCAGGCCAGCAATGCCGTCGTCATCGCCTCGCACATGGCCAGGTTCAGCGCATGCAGCGCCCTGGGCCGGTTCAGGGTGATGCGCCCGACCGATCCCTCGATCCGGGTGATGACTTCAGCCTCGCTCATGCGTCCGCCCACATCCTGTTCGCCTTCAGATAATCCTCGTGCGCCGGCAGGTTCTCCGCCGTCGCCGCCCAGGCCTGTTTGATCTGTTCGAAGCCGGCCGCGACCCGGTCGAGGTCCTGATAGCCATAGAGGGGGTTGTGCGCCCTGGGCACGAGACCCTGGCCCATCATCACCGCCATCCACGACCCCTGGCTGAAATACTCGTCGGCGCCGACCTGGAACAGCAGGCCCCGGTCGCGGAACATCTCGACCCGTTCGGCCAGGCTATCGGGGATCGCCATGTCGCGGACGTGCCGCCAGAACGGCGTGTCGTCCCTCCGGGTCGCGTGATAATGCAGGATCACGAAGTCCCGGATCAGCTCGATCTCGCGTGTCAGCCGTCGGTTGTAACCGTCTGTATTCGTTTGGCTGAAGGCCATGTCCGGCCAGTGCTGCAACAGCCGGATGATGCCGCTCTGGACCAGGTGGATGCTGGTCGATTCCAGCGGCTCGATGAAGCCCGACGACAGGCCCAGCGACACCACATTCTTGTCCCACAACGTCTTGCGCCGCCCGGTCACGAACCGCAGCGGCCGCGGATCGGCCAGGGCCTCGCCATCGAGGTTGGCCAGCAGCGTCTGCTTCGCCGCCTCGTCCTCGATGAAATCCGAGCAATAGACATAGCCGTTGCCGGTCCGGTGCTGCAGCGCGATCCGCCACTGCCACCCCGCCTCCCGCGCCGTCGAGGATGTGAACGGATCGACCGCCCGCACCTTGGCGCAGGGCACGGCCAGGGCCCGGTTCATCGGCAGCCAGTGCGACCAGTCCTCGTAGCCCGCCTTAAGCGCCCCCTCGATCAGCAGGCCCCGGAAGCCGGTGCAGTCGATGAACAGGTCCGCCGTCAGCGTCCGTCCGTCCTTCAGCACCACATGGTCGACGAAGCCATTCTCGGGCTTCTGCACGACCTCGACGATCTCGCCCTCGATCCGCTCGATGCCGCGCGTCGCACAGACCTTCCTCAGGTACTGGCCATAGAGGGTCGCATCGAAATGATAGGCGGTGTGAAAGCCCGACAACGCCGACCGGGGATCGTTCGACCGCGCCCCGACCCTGCCTCGCCTGGCCGCATGCGAGGTGATCGAATAGCTCTCCAGCGACCCCGCCTTGCCCTTGTCCCTCAGCGCGAAATACGACCCGGGAAAATCGCCCAGCGTCGGCCCGGCGCCGAAGGTCCCGAACGGATGGAAATAGGCGCTGTCCTTCGCCCCCCAGCCCTTGAACTCGATGCCGAGTTTGATCGTGGCCTTGGTCTCGCGCATGAATTCGGCCTCGTCGAGGCCGATCAGGGCGTTGAAGTCGCGGATCGGCGGCACCGTCGCCTCCCCCACCCCGACGATGCCGATGTCGGCGCTCTCGACCAGTCGCACCTCGGCGTTCGGTCCCACCGACCGCTTGATGGCCGCCGCCGCCATCCAGCCTGCGGTGCCGCCCCCGACGATCAGGACGGATTTGACGGGCGCCGCGCTCATTGTCGCATCATCTCGCGGGCCGTGATCACCCGCATGATCTCGTTGGTGCCTTCCAGGATACGGTGAACCCTGAGGTCGCGCACGATCCGCTCCAGCGGGTAGTCCTTCAGATAGCCGTAGCCGCCGTGCAGCTGCAGCGCCTCGTCGGCGATCTGGAAACAGGCGTCGGTCGCCATCCGCTTGGCCATGGCGCACCATTTGGTCGCCTCGGGGTGACGCGTGTCCAGCGCCCAGGCCCCGCGCAGGACCATCAGCCGCGCCGCCTCCAGTTCGGTCGCCATGTCGGCCAGCTTGAACTGGGTGTTCTGGAACTCGGCCAGGGCCTTGCCGAACTGTTTCCGTGTCGCGACATAGGCCTGGGCCGTCTCCAGCGCCAGCCGCGCCCCGCCCAGGGAACAGGCCGCGATGTTCAGCCGCCCGCCGTCCAGCCCCATCATCGCATAGCGGAAGCCGTCGCCTTCCTGGCCCAGCAGGTTGGCCGCCGGGACCCGGCAGTCGTCGAACTGGACGATGGCCGTGGGCTGGGAATTCCAGCCCATCTTCTTCTCCTGCGCCCCGAAGCTGAGGCCCGGCGTGCCCATCTCCACCACGAAGGCCGAGATGCCCTTGGCACCCGCCTCGCCGGTCCGCGCCATGACGACATAGACATCCGACGTGCCCGCGCCGGAGATGAAGGCCTTCGACCCGTTCAGCACCCAGTCGTCGCCGTCCCGCGTCGCGCTTGTCCGCATGGCCGCCGCGTCCGACCCCGAGCCCGGCTCGGTCAGACAGTAGGAGGCGATCAGCTCCATCGTCGCCAGACGCGGCACATAGCGGGCGCGCAGATCGTCCGACCCGAACCGGTCGATCATCCAGGTCGCCATATTGTGGATCGAGATGAAGGCCGCCGTCGACACGTCCCCGCGCGCCAGCTCCTCGAAGATCAGAGCCGCCTCGACCCGGCCCAGGGCCATGCCCCCGTGCTCCTCGGAGGCGTAGATGGCGGCGAACCCCGTCTCCGCCGCGCGGCGCATTACATCGACCGGGAAATGTTTGGTCTCGTCCCACTCGGCCGAGTGCGGAGCCAGCTCCGCATCGGCAAAGGCGCGCGCCGCGTCCTGGATGGCGCGCTGGTCGTCGGTGAGGGCGAAATCCATGGGGTCTCCGGTGCCGCTTTTCTTCGGCTTCTATCCGCATCCCTCTCCCGTTGGGAGAGGGCTTGAGCGCACGGCGGCGCAGCCGTCGTTCTTGCACGAAAGGATGAGGGGCGTGCCTCACCGGTCAGACCCGACCCTCATCCGGCCCTGCGGGCCACCTTCTCCCACCGGGAGAAGGGAGGTAGAGACCCCCCATGACCCTCCCCTTCGCACCCGCCGCCTTCCCCATGGCCCGTCCCCGCCGCCTGCGCAGCCAGCCGTGGGTGCGCCGACTGGTGGCCGAGACCACCCTGACGCCGTCCGACCTGATCTGGCCCCTGATCGTCCACGACGGCGCTGAGGACCGCGTGCCCGTCCCCTCCATGCCCGGAGTCTTCCGCCTGTCGCCGAAGGCGGCCGCCGAGGCGGCTGTCGAGGCCCGCGATCTCGGCATCCCCATGGTCGCCCTCTTCCCCAATGTCGACGCCGCGACCAAGGACGCGATCGGCACGGGCGCCACGGACCCCGACGGCCTGATCCCGGACTGCATCAAGGCCATCAAGGACGCCGCGCCCGAGATCGGCGTCATGTGCGACGTGGCGCTGGACTGCTACACCGACCATGGCCACGACGGGGTCATCGAGAACGGGCGGATCGTCAACGACGCCTCGCTGGACCGCCTCGCCGAACAGGCCTTCATCCAGGCCCACGCCGGCGCCGACGTCGTCGCCCCCTCGGACATGATGGACGGCCGGGTCCAGGCCATCCGCGAGGCGCTCGAGGCCAACGGCTTCCACGACACCCTGATCCTGTCCTACGCGGCCAAGTTCGCCTCGGCCTTCTATGGCCCGTACCGCGACGCGGTCGGCTCGGCGAAGATGCTGACGGGGGACAAGAAAACCTATCAGATGGACTACGCCAACTCCGACGAGGCCCTGAAGGAGGTCGCCATGGACATCGCCGAGGGCGCCGACATGGTCATGGTCAAGCCCGGCATGCCCTATCTCGACATCGTCCAGCGGGTGTCCGAGACCTTCAGGATCCCGACCTTCGCCTATCAGGTCAGCGGCGAGTATTCGATGATGCAGGCCGCCATCGCCAACGGCTGGCTCGACCAGGACCGCGCCATCCTCGAGACCCTGCACGGCTTCAAGCGCGCGGGCTGCGCCGGCGTGCTCAGCTACTTCGCTCCCCAGGCCGCGAGACTGCTGGCCCGCTAACAGCCAAGCTCCTTCGTCAAATCTTCACCCGACCCCGGCACGATTCGGGAAAAGGGAAGGCGATGACGGCTGTTTCGTGCCTGCGGGTCATGGTGGACGCAAATCGCACGGATTTGCCAGCGGAGACGCTCGGCCCCCTCGTGGCGAAATACACCGCCATCTTTCTGGAGGTGCGCTGGGTCCGGCCCCGCACCGCCGATCAGCTCACCCACTACTGCTATCTGCTGAGCGACCCGCAGACCGACCAGCTGGACACCTTCGAACTCGCCCACCTGGCCACCGAGCTGCAGGAGCGGCTGTTCGGCACCGGGGTCGAGGACGCGGTGAAGCTGGTGCTGTTCGAGGGCGAGCCGGAGGCGATGCGGGCCTTCACCGCCGCATCCGCCGAGGAGGTGGCGCTGGCCATGGAGGATCCCGGCCGCCTGCCGAAAGGCGGCCGCCTGCGTCGCATCGCGGCGGACGGATCGCTGATCGACGTGCCGGAGGAAGTCAGGGCGCCGAAGGGCCCCGTCGACGACACCAACTTCGGTCCCTCGATCGATGGCGCGCAGGGCATCTATTTCCCCAAGGCCCGGGCCTTCGTCGGCGACGTCATCAGCTGCACCCCGTCACGCGCGGCCACCTACTACAGCGCCGTCGACGGCGACGAGCACCTGCCTGACGAATCCGGGTCGTTCGACGGCAGTTGCGTGATGACGGCGCTGCGCTTCCTGGTCGATTTCCCGGTCGTGACCCCGCTGTACGTGCCGGTGTCGTTCTCGACCCTGGTCCGCCCCACCCAGAGGGCGGACTATGTCGAGCTTCTCGGCATCCTGCCGGCGGAGACCCGTTCCCAGCTGGCCGCGACCGTCTATGACGTGCCCAGGGCGCCGTCGTTTCAGTCGCTCAAGATCATCCATGAGGCCTTGCGGGACCATGTCTCCAGCATCGACCTGCGCACCCAGGACCCGGATTTCGAGGTCAGGCAGCTGGCGGAGAAGACGGTGACGAGCGTCACCCTGGTGCTCCCCAACGCCAGCCAGGAGGTTCGCACCGCCGCCTTGAGGCGGTTCGCGTCTCACGCTGCGGAATACCGGCGCCGCCGCATCTGGCCGGGGCTGTCCAACATCCGCTACCGGGCCGAGCGCGAGCTGGCGATCAGCCTCGGCTTCCCGTTCCTGACCGGGCCGGGAATCTGCCGGCTTCAGAGCGAGCCGATCGGCGGTCGTGCGTGGGAGGCCGGGGCCCTGCCGGTCCTGACGATCGATCGCTCGCTGGCCGCGACCGGCTGATCCTGCTCTAGTTTCGCTCTCGGGAACGACGTGAGACACCATCGATGATCAGACGCACCCTCCTCGCCCTCGCCGCCCTGCTGCTATGGCCCGCGCTCGCCGCAGCCCAGGACCCGGCCGCGCCCGCCCTGCCCCGCGTGGCGCTGGAGACCTCGGCCGGTCGCATCACCATCGAGGTCGAGGCGGTCAAGGCGCCGATCACGGCCGCCAACTTCCTGAAATACGTCGATGAGCGTCGTCTCGACGGCGCAACCTTCTACCGCGCCATGCAGTCGGGGCCCGGCACGGGTCTGGTCCAGGGCGGGGTGAACAACGATCCCGAGCGGGTCCTGCCGCCCATCGCCCACGAGCCGACGACCCAGACGGGCCTCAGCCATATCGACGGCGCCGTCTCGATGGCCCGCTACGCCCCCGGCACGGCCACGGGCGACTTCTTCGTCTCTGTGGGCCCGACCCTGTCCTACGACGCCGGACGGTCCTTCTCGGTCGATCCCGACGGTTTCGCGGTCTTCGGCCGGGTGGTCCAGGGCATGGACATCGTCCGCGTCATCCTCGCCAGCCCCACCTCACCGACCGAGGGCGAAGGTTTCATGCGCGGCCAGATGCTGGAGCCTAAGATCGTCATCCTCCAGGCCTGGCGAGAGACGGCACCCTAGGGTTCACCGAGCGCCTCGCGGAAGAACCGCACAACCTCGGCATTGAAGCTGGCCTTGAACGCTGCGCGGTCAAAGCCGGGTGCCGACGTGCACAACTCAGGCACCGCTGCCCTCATCTCCGGCGCGCAGGCCGTCAGGAAGTCGTAATGGCCGGCGTTCTCGACCCGGTGATAGTCGACTGACCCGCCCAGCCGGTCCCGCACGGGTTCGGCGTGGTAGGGCGACGGCAGGATCTGGTCGTCGGCGGCCTGCCAAAGCTGTACCGGAACGTTAATCGCGGCCAGGCTCTCATCGGTGAACGACAGGCCGAACGCCGGCGCGGCGATGACCGCCGCCTTGACGCGCGCATCCCGGGTCCCGGGTCGCCAGTTGGCCAGGTCCAGCCCGCCGAACATCGCGACCAGTCGACAGACGAAGACCTCGGGCTGCGCCGCACAATGCGTCTGGATCGCCCCGGCGTCCGAAACCCCGCCGATGATCGACGCTACCGTGAACCCGCCCGCCGAGAATCCGAAGGCGCCGATGCGCGTGTCGTCGATCTCCACCGGCCCGACCCAGGTCCCGGTCATATAGTCGATCAGGGCGCTGAGTTGCGGCGCGCGCCCCGTCAGCCGGAGGCCCCGGCTCTGGTCCTGGAAGTTGTCGCCGGGATGCGTCAGGGCAGCGACCACGAACCCGGCCTCGGTCAGGGCCTCGGCGGTGTCGGAGTGGCCGCGATACCAGCCACTGTTGCCGTGCGAGATGACCACCAGCGGTCGGGGCGAGCCATCGACGGCGCTCGCGGGCAACCAGACGCCGCCCTCGATCAACTCGCCGCCGGGGCCTGCGAACTGGATGATCTGGTCGGGGGCGTCGGACTGGGCCCGCGCCGCGACGGGCATCACTCCGATCACGACGAAGGCGGACAGGGCGCACAGGAAGCGCGGGAAGGACAGGGGCGGTGGCATGAGGATCTCCGGGTTGGATGACCTCTCCTGCCCGCCGCCCGATCGCCGCCGCCAGCCCGGTTTCGCGAACGGGCGAACGGGTTCGCGGGGCGGCGAACGGTTCCGCTCGCGGTCTGCGTCGGTATAGTCGGGCCATGAACGATGCGACGCCCCGGTCGATGAATACGACGCGCGCCTGGTTGATCGACCTTGTCGCATGGGCCGTGGTCGGAGCGATCCTCGGCGCGGTCGGGCCGTTCGGGAGTTTTTTCAACGACAGCCTGGCCGTGCGCGTCGCCTACTGGACGACCCTGTGCCTGGTGAGCGGCGTGGTCATCAGCGCGAGCGTGCGCGGGGTCTGGCCCCTCGCCCGGAGGCGCGGCGTCTCCGCATGGGTCTGGGTTCCGGTCACCGCCGTGGCGATCACCGCCCCGCTCGGCCTGTTCGCCCGCGTCTTCGCCACAGGCCTCTGGCCGGGCATCCGAGAGCGTGTCAGCCTGATCGAGTGGTTCGGACAGACCCTGTTGATCGAACTGATTTTCCTGTCGATCTACGTCGCGGCGCATGCCCGAGGTCCGTCGCTCGCGTCACCAGCCGAGACCGCAGGAACGGCCGGAGTGCGCATCCTCGACCAGCTGCCCGCTCGGCTGGGACGAGACCTTCTGTGCCTGCAGATGGAGGACCATTACGTCCGCCTCCATACGCCGGAAGGCTCCGTCCTCGTGCTGACGCCCCTGCGCACCGCCATCACCCAGGTCGGCGGAATCGAGGGAATGCAGGTGCATCGCTCATGGTGGGTGGCGCGACAGGCGGTACAGGGCGTCGTTCAGGACGGGCGAAACCTGCGCCTGAAGCTGGTCTCCGGACTGGAGGCCCCTGTCGCCCGCTCCAAGATCGCTGAACTCAGGGCCGCCGGATGGCCGGTCGGCGAAGCCTGATCCGCGATCAGGAGGTCGTCCGCGCCCTCCTCACCGGCCCGACCTCCCCGACCGGCGGCGAAGGCTTCATGCGGGGCCAGATGCTGGCACCGAAGATCGTTGCTGGCTCGAAGTCGGTCCTCAAGGCTCGCTACGCGCCATCAGAGCGACCAGATCGTCCTTCCAGAACCGCGCCCAGGTGTGGGTGCCGTGGCCCTTGCCGTCCACGCTGACGGGGATCAGGCGATAGACGCCATTCGCGATCCGGGGCGCGAACTGTTCCGACAGGCCCAGTTCCGGCGGATTGATGAAGTCGTCGGCCGAGTTGATCCAGGTCGTCGGCGCCGTCATTCGCTCCAGCCCCGCCGAGGGGTCATAGTCCCAGGAGGCGTTGACCTGGTACCACAGGTCATTGGCGTCCAGCGCCGGCAGCCGCCGCTCCATCTGGGTCGCCAGATAGCCGTCGACCGTCTCCGGCGTCGCCAGATCCCGCTGCATCGCCATCGGGGCCGAACCCGCCAGCAGCAACAGATCGACGGCCGTGCGCAGGCCCTGAACCGGTTGGGCCTGGTAGTCGCCGCCCGCCCAGAGAGGATCGCTCCGGATCGCGTCCTTCAGCATGGTCCGCCACAGCCGGTTGCGTCCCACGATCGCCGTCGGCTGGCAGGCCATGGGCATCAGGGCGTCGGCGAAGTCCGGGTGGGTCGTGCCCCAGACGAAGATATGCATACAGCCCATCGAGGTGCCGAGGATCAGCCTCAGACGATCGACGCCCAGGCCATCCACCAGAAGCCGCCGCTGCGCCTCGACCATCTCGGTATAGCCATACTCCGGGAAGGCCGCCCGCAAGCCGTCGCTGGGCCTTGACGAGGCGCCGTGACCCAGGTTGTCCGGCATGATGACATAGTAGCGGGCTGCATCCAGCGGCTGGCCCGGCCCGAACAGGTCGTCGGCGAACTGGGGCGACAGGAACTGGGCCCCGGTCCCGCCGGTGCCGTGCAGCAGCAGGACGGCGTTGGTCACATGTCCCTCGGCGTCACGCCGGGGCTCTCCCAGCGTGCGATAGTGGATCCGCGCGTTCGCCAGCGTCGATCCACGCGCCATGGGCAGGTCGCCGATCGCCGCATCGCCCTCGATCGGGCTCCACGTCTGCGGGGTCCGGGCGTAGGCCTGACCACACCAGACCAGCAGAAACAGAAGGATCGTCGCGATACGCATGGCCGTCCTGGCTCCTCAACGCCCCGAGTTAGCATTCCGCAGCCCGTCAGGCCGCTGAAATCCCGAGATATTATGATTTTTGAGGCGATCGAACGGGCACCCCTCGCAGCCATGGTATGATGCTCGCCGGTCTTTGACATCCCGCAGACAGGCGCCGGGGCGCCGATTGGACGGGTTGCACTCGGAGTGCAATTCCGCCCCGGCGAATTAATCGTTCTATATCAGGCGTCTAAGCGTCATTCCTCAGAGAATTGGACTCTGCACCCCGTTTTTCCGGAGTCCAACCGTCCGGGCTCAGGGCTTCAGCCGAGCCTTCAGGCTCGAGGTGTCCCAGCGATTGCCGCCCATCCCCTGAACCTCGGAATAGAACTGATCGACCAGCGCCGTCAGCGACACGACCGCGCCATTGGCCCGCGCCTCGTCCAGCACCAGCCCCAGGTCCTTGCGCATCCAGTCGACGGCGAAGCCGAACTCGAACTCACCCTTCGCCGCTGTCTTCCAGCGGTTGTCCATCTGCCACGACTGGGCCGCGCCCTTGGACACGGCGTCATAGGCGGCGTCGGTGTCGAGGCCCGCGGCCCGGGCGAAATGCACCGCCTCGGCCAGACCCTGGACCACGCCGGCGATGGCGATCTGGTTGACCATCTTGGTCAGCTGGCCCGAGCCCGAGGCCCCCATGTGCTGGATCGCCTTCGAATAGGCCATGACCGCCGCCCGCACCGTCTCCAGGGCGTTCGCGTCGCCGCCCGCCATGACGCTGAGCTGGCCGTTCTCCGCCCCCGCCTGACCGCCCGAGACCGGCGCGTCGATAAAGGCGACACTGGCGGCGGCGCACAGATCCGCCATCGCCCGCGCCACCTTCGCCGAGGTGGTGGTGTGATCCACGATCACGGCCCCCGCCTTCAGCATGGGCAGGGCCTCGCCGACCACCTGACGCACGTCGTCGTCATTGCCGACGCACAACACGAACAGGTCCGCGCCCTCGGCCGCCTCGGCCACGGTCGCGGCGAACCGTCCGCCGTTCGCCTCGGCCCAGGCCCGCGCCTTGTCGAGCGAGCGGTTATAGCCGGCGACCTCGTGCCCGGCCGTGACCAGATGACGCGCCATCGGCCCGCCCATGACGCCCAGCCCGGCGAAACCGACCCTCATGCCTGGGCTCCGCCCGCCACGCCGTAGCGCCCCCGGAAATAGGTCAGGGCCGCGGCGTCCGAGGACTCGAAGCCCGTGACCTCGCCGATGATCATCATGTGGTCGCCCATCTGCACCCGGTCGTGGGTCTTGCAGTCGAACCGGGCGGCGGCGGCGCCCAGCCTCGGCGGCGCATCGCCGACCCGCTGAAACTCGTGCGCCTCCATCAGGCCGATGCCCTTGGCGAACCGGCGCGCCAGGGCCTCCGACTGGGCGTCGAGCACATGGATCGAGAACCGCTCCGCCTCACAGAAGGCCTGCCACCGCTCCGACCGCTCATCCAGGCACCACAGCACCAGACGCGGCGTCAGTGACACGGAGGTGAAGGAGTTGATGGTGATCCCCAGCGGCCCGAGGCTGCTGTCGGCCGTCACCACGCAGACCCCGGTCGCAAAGGCGCCCAGCGCGCGCCGATAGGCGGTCACGTCGCCCCCGGCGACCTCTTGGGGAAGGGATTCAAGGCTCACGCACCGGACCTAGGCGACGGGGGGCGGCGAGGCAACCGGCGTCATCGGAGATCGCGCAGCACAGCGGTAATGTGTCCGGGTAGATCCTCTGCGGTCAGCCCCGCCCCGAACCGCCCCGCCGCGTCAGCATGAATCCACACGGCCGCCGACGCCGCCTCGAAGGGATCCATCCCCTGGGCCATCAGTCCTCCGATCAATCCGGCGAGGACGTCGCCGCTGCCCGCCGTCGCCAGCCAGGGCGAGCCGTTCCGATTGACCCTGACCCGCCCATCGGGCGCGGCGATGACCGTCTCCCGACCTTTCAGGACCACATGCGCCCCGCTGATCCGCGCCGCCTCGACGGCGGCCGTCTCGCGCCCCTGCCCCAGAAGGCCCGGAAACACCCGCTCGAACTCGCCCTCATGCGGCGTGATCAGATCCTTCGCCTCGAGACAGGCGAACAGATCGTCCGGCCGCCCTTTGAACAGCGTCAACGCGTCCGCATCGACGACCAGCGCGGCTTTCGTCCCGGCCAGCGCCTTCAGGTTCGATGCCGTCGCCTCGGTCAGCCCCGCCGCCGGTCCGATCACGACGCAATCCAGCGGCTCGGCCAGCGTCGCCAGCGCCTCCGCCGTGTCGAAGTCGGAGACCATCACCGCCTCCATCGCCCCCGCGATCACCGGTCCGGCGTCCGGCGGACACAGGATCCGCACCAGCCCCGCGCCGATCCTCAGACCGGCCCGCGCCGCCAGTCGCGCCGCCCCGGTGTGCAGCATCCCGCCCGACACGACGCCCAGCCGGCCGCGCTGATGCTTGTGCGCATCGGGGCCGGGCCACGGCAGGAGGCTGCGCCACAGGGCGGGATCGTTGGCTTCGCTCATGCTTCTCTCAACGCCCTTCCGTGACGAAAATGCAAATCGCCCCTTGCCTTATGCTGCGATGCGATGTCCCTTTGGTTCCCGAGCGTCTGGCCCACCTGATGCCGCCTCGGGGTCGCCCATGAAGAAGATCGAAGCCGTCATCAAGCCGTTCAAGCTCGACGACGTGAAGGAAGCGCTCCAGGACATCGGGGTGCAAGGCATGACTGTGCTGGAGGCCAAGGGATATGGCCGACAGAAGGGTCACTCCGAACTCTACCGCGGCGCCGAATACGTCATCGACTTCTTGCCCAAGATCAAGATCGAGGTGGTGGTCGCCGACGACCTCTACCCGGCCGTGGTCGAGGCCATCCAGACCGCCGCCCGCACCGGCAAGATCGGCGACGGCAAGATCTTCGTCTCGGACGTGATCGACGTCATCCGCATCCGCACCGGCGAAACCGGGGCGCAAGCTGTCTAGAAGAATGGCCGTCTAGGCCGAACCCGCAAAAGACTTCCTCCCCAGAAGAAACGCAAAAGGATCATCGACCATGAGCGCCGCCAAGAAAATCCTGCAGGAGATCAAGGACAAGGACGTCAAATACGTCGACGTCCGCTTCACCGACACCAAGGGTCGCCTGCAGCACGTCACCTTCGACATCGACCTGGTCGACGAGGAATTCCTCGAAGAAGGCACGATGTTCGACGGCTCCTCGATCGCCGGCTGGAAGGCGATCAACGAGAGCGACATGCTGCTGCTGCCGGACCTGACGACGGCCTACATCGACCCCTTCTATCAGCAGACCACGATGTTCCTGTTCTGCGACGTCATGAACCCCGACACCGGCGAACCCTACAACCGCGACAGCCGCTCGATGGCCAAGAAGGCCCTGGCCTATGTCCAGTCCTCGGGCGTGGGCGACGTGGTCAATTTCGGCCCGGAAGCCGAGTTCTTCATCTTCGATGACGTCCGCTGGAACACCGCCCCGCACAACACCGGCTACAGCTATGACTCGATCGAGCTGCCGGCCAATACGGGCGCCGAATACACCGAGGGCAATATGGGCCACCGCCCGGGACCCAAGGGCGGCTACTTCCCCGTCAACCCGGTCGACTCGGGCCAGGACCTGCGCGGCGAGATGCTGGGCGTCATGCGCGACCTGGGGCTCAACCCCGAGAAGCACCACCACGAGGTGGCGCCGGCGCAGCATGAGCTGGGCCTGAAGTTCTCCGACCTGCTGACCATGGCCGACCGGCTTCAGCTCTATAAGTACGTGATCCACAATGTGGCCGCGGCCTACGGCAAGTCGGCGACCTTCATGGCCAAGCCCATGTTCGGCGACAACGGCTCGGGCATGCACGTCCACATGTCGATCTGGAAGGACGGCAAGCCCCAGTTCGCCGGCGACAAATACGCCGGTCTGTCGCAGCAGTGCCTCTGGTACATCGGCGGCATCATCAAGCACGCCAAGGCCATCAACGCCTTCGCCAACTCGACCACCAACTCCTACAAGCGTCTGGTGCCCGGCTACGAAGCCCCGGTGAAGCTGGCCTATTCGGCCCGGAACCGTTCGGCCTCGATCCGCATCCCGCACACCTCGAACCCCAAGGCCAAGCGCCTGGAGGCCCGCTTCCCCGACCCGATGGGCAACCCCTATCTCACCTTCGTGGCCCTGCTCATGGCCGGCCTCGACGGGATCGAGAACCAGATCGATCCGGGTGGTCCCGCCGACAAGAACCTGTACGACCTGCCGCCGGAAGAGCGTCACTCGATCCCGGAAGTCTGCGGCTCGCTCAAGGAAGCCCTGGAGAACCTCGACAAGGACCGGGCCTTCCTCAAGAAGGGCGGGGTCATGGATGACGACTTCATCGACAGCTACATCGAGCTGAAGATGGAAGAGGTCATGCGCCTGGCCCTGCACCCGCACCCGGTCGAATTCGACATGTATTACAGCTGCTGATCGGTTCGATCGGCGGATAGACAAAGCCCCGGACGGTCCGCCGTCCGGGGCTTTTTTTCTGCGCCAGCGTTCGACAAAAGCGGGCGCGCGGAATGTCGGCTGAGGGTGGTGAGCAGACATTGGTGCGGATCACCGCCACTCCCTCGGGACGATTTGATGTCTCCGTTAACCAGAAATGAGAAGACCGAGTGCTTGGGTCATCTCGATGAACGACGGTCGGAGAACTATTTTGGATTCTGGGTCAGAAAAACTAGCCGCCGACACGCCCCTGTCCGCGGAGTGGTCTTCGCTGGACGTCCGTGATCTGGATCTGTCTCTGTCGGGATCACTCGAGGCGATCGTGAGGCTTGCCGAGCAAACCCATCCCGGCTGCGTGGCCAGCATCATGCTCGTGGACTCGGCAGGGGGACATCTTCTTCTGGGGGCGGCTCCAAGTCTGCCGGACATCTACAACCAGACGATCAGCGGGTCCGCCGTCGGCCCGGACGCCAACCCATGCGGCACGGCGGCCTTCGGCAACTACCTCGTCGTTGTCGAGGATATTCAGTCTGACCCGCTGTGGGCCAGGTTCAAATCCTTCGCGGCAGAGTTGGGTCTGCGTGCTTTCTGGTCGCAACCCATCCGGGGCCAGGCTGGGCAGGTCCTGGGGGTAATCGCGTTCTATTACTGTGATGCTCGCTTGCCGACAGGCGAGCAGATTCGATCCATTCAGGACTTCTCGGTCCTGGCGGCAACCGTCATCGAAAAGCACGCCGAGAAAGCAGCGAAGGTCGAGGTTGAGCAGCGCCTGTCCAAAACGTCTTTGCGCCTGACCGAGCTGGAGGATCACGCCGAAGAGCAACAGCGTTCGGTCGCGAAGAGAGAAGAGTTCTATGGGGCGATCATGGAAATGATGCCGGCCCTGCTAGTCGTGAAGGAGGCCCGCACCGGCAAGCTTGTCCTCATCAATCGAGCGGCTGAGGTCGCCACGGGCCTGTCGTCGGCCGAGGCCCTAGGTAAGACAGTTCATGACCTGTTTCCCGCCGAAGAGGCGAAACGATCCTGGGACGAGGATCAAGAGGTCATTCTCACCAAACAGGTGAAGGTCGAGCAGGGTGCGCTGGTCACAACCCGGGACTTGGGCGAACGGTACTGGACGACCAGAAAAACCGTGACCTTTGAGGAGGGTGAGCCCGCCTACATTGTCACTGTCAGTGAGGACGTAACCGAGCAGCACCAGCTAAATGTTGCACTCCGGGCCGCCTTGGACGCCGCCGAGGCCTCTGGGCGTGCGAAATCGGCGTTCCTGGCCAACATGAGCCACGAGCTCCGTACGCCCCTGAATGGGATTGTGGCGGCCTCGGACATTCTGACCCGAAAATGCGATCGGCGTGACCAGCTTGAACTACTGGATATCATTCGCTCATCCGGCGAAACATTGACGGCTTTGCTGGTGGATTTGCTGGATACGGCCAAGATCGACGCCGGCGAGCTCAAAATAGAAAATGAAGCACTTGATTTGCAATCATTGGCTGAATTCAAGCTCGAAAAATTCAAACTGCAGAACACAAATCCAAGTGTAACCTACGAACTCATTTTCGACGAGACCATTGGTGGGTTTTATAGTGGAGATCAGCTGCGAATTCGGCAGATTTTGAGCAACCTTCTCAGCAACGCTGCCAAGTTTACCTCGGCGGGCAAGATCGTCCTGTCGGTCGAACGAACCTCAAGCGGGCTGATCCGTTTCTCTGTGTCCGACACGGGGATCGGCTTTGCGCCAGAAAACAAGGACCGGCTGTTCAACAGATTCCAACAGGCGGATGAGACGATTACGCGCAAGTTCGGTGGAACCGGCCTTGGCCTTTCCATCTGTCGGAGCCTGGTGGAAGCCATGGACGGCACTCTGGATTGCGAGAGCCAACCGGGACGGGGGTCGACCTTCTGGTTTGAACTTCCCCTGGACTCCGTCCATGCGCCTATAGACACGAGTTCAACTGCCACTGCGGTCGAATCCCCGGATCGCTCACTGCGGGTGCTCATCGCCGATGACCACCCGACGAACCGTAAGGTGGCCGAGTTGATGTTGTCTGGAATGGCCGACGTCGTGAGTGTGGTCGATGGACAAGAGGCCGTGGACGCCGCCTGCGCTTCGCATTTCGATATCATTCTAATGGACATGCAGATGCCGGTCATGGACGGCCTCACCGCCGTGCAGAAGATCCGAGCGTCTTCATCAAACTGCCGGGACGTTCCGATCGTGATGATGACAGCAAATGCGATGCGGGAACATGTCGAGGCCAGCCGGACTGCGGGCGCTGACGTTCACCTCGCAAAGCCGATCACTGCCGAGACCCTGTTTGCTGCGATGAACGAGGCCATGGAGAGGGTTGTCCCCGATCAGCAGAACGCGAGTCACGGTTGAAAGCCGGTCCGAATATGGCTGGGGGCGGAATCCAGAAGAGTGAGGCCTCAGCCCGGTTTTCCGAGCGTCTGCAACGGGTCGGCAACGGTCGGAGGGTTCGCGCCGGACCGCGGACCCTATTCCTCAGGCCGTCGCCAGCCCCTCGTCGTCCTCGTCCTTCTTGCGACGCAGCTCGATCAGACGCACGCACCAGATCGAGACCTCGTAGAGCAGCACCAGCGGCACGGCGAGCATCAGCTGGCTGATCGGGTCCGGCGGCGTGACCACGGCGGCCAGGACCACGACGGCGACGATCGCATAGCGACGCCCCTCGCTCATCATCTTGGACGAGATCAGCCCGGCCATGCCCAGCAGCGTCGTCACGACCGGCAGCTGGAAGCACAGTCCGAAGGCCAGGATCAGCGAGGTCACCAGATTCAGGTAGTCCGAGATCTTGGTCGTCAGCAGGACGGTGATGCCCTCGCTCGATATCTGCTGGCTCAGCGAGAACAGCATCACGAACGGCAGCATGACGAAATAGACCAGCGCCCCTCCCAGGAAGAACATCACCGGGGTCGCGATCAGGAACGGCAGGAACGCCCCCTTCTCGTTGCGGTACAGGCCAGGCGCGACGAAGGCGTAGAGCTGATAGGCCAGGATCGGGAAGGCCAGGACGATCGCGCCGAACCCGGCGATCTTCATCTTGGTGAAGAGTTGCTCCAGCGGCGCCGTGGCGATCAGTTCGACCGCTGCCAGCCCGCCGGGCGGGAAAGGCTTCAAGCCGGCCGTGATGGCCAGCAGGTCCAGAGGGTTGCCGTGCTCGCCCTTAGCCACGGCGGCGGCGTGAACCGCCGCGGCGGCCTGGAACGGCTTGATCAACTCGACCTGCAGCTGGGCGGCGAAGAAGAAGCACAGGATGAAAGCGAGGCAGAAGGCGGCGACGGACCAGATCATCCGGCCGCGCAGCTCGATCAGATGCTCCATCAACGGGGCGCGCGACGCCTCGATCTCGGCTTCGTCGCGGTCGGTCATGGGACGGTCTTGGGCTTACGCGGCGCGCGCGGCTTGGCGGCGACCTTGGACGCGGCCTTGGCGGCGGGTTTGGCGGCGGGTTTGGCGGGTGCGGGCTTGGCGGCCGGCGTAGCGGCGGCCTTGGCCGTCATCGCGCGAGGTTTCCGGGTCTTCACCGGCACGACCGCAGACGTCGCCACCGGCTCCGGGAATTCGGGCTGGTCCAGCATCACCGCGCGCGGCGGCGGCTCGACATAGGCGGGCGCTTCCAGCTCGGCCTTGATGTCCTTGAAGGCGGCGTTGGCCTCGTCGCCGAGGCGAACCATCCCCTGCCCGACCGGTCCCTGACCGTCGCGCAGCGCCTGGACCTCCTTGCGCAGCTCATCGAGCTCCGACTGACGCGCCATCTCCTCGAAGCTGGAACGGAACTCATTGGCCATGCCGCGCGCCTTGGCGACCATCTTGCCGAGCTGGCGCAGCATTCCAGGCAGCCGCTCGGGTCCGACCACCACCAGGGCGACGATGCCGATCACCAGATATTCGAGGCCCCCGATCCCGGGGCCGAGGCCGCCCATGCGTCAGGCTCTTTCCCGAACCGGACCTAGCGCTTCAGCTCTTCCTTTTCCGCGTCGGTGCGCGGCAGGCTGCTGACGCCGTCGGACGGGCCGTCCTTCTTGTCGTCGTCCTTCAGGCCCTCCTTGAAGGCCTTGATGCCCTTGGCGGCGTCGCCCATCAGGCCCGAGATCTTGCCCTTGCCGCCGAACAGCAGGGCGACGACGACGATGACGATGGCCCAATGCCAGATGCTGAAGCTGCCCACGGCGATCTCTCCTCGAACGGGGCCAGTTGCGGCCCGCGTCAAACATACGGCTCCTATAGTCCAGCGGATGGCGACGCGCCAAGGGAAGCTGTAAGGCCGCGCAAATGAGTCACGTCATCATCCACACCGACGGTGCCTGCAAGGGCAATCCGGGCCCTGGCGGCTGGGGCGCGATCCTGCAGGCTGGCGGCAAGACCAAGGAGCTGTGCGGCGGCGAAACGCTGACCACCAACAATCGCATGGAGCTGACCGCGGCCATCATGGCGCTGGAGGCGCTGACGCGGCCCTGCAAGATCGACCTCCATACCGACAGCAAATACGTGATGGATGGAATCACGAGCTGGATTCACGGCTGGAAGGCGCGCGGCTGGAAGACGGCGGACAAGAAGCCGGTCAAGAACGACGACCTGTGGAAACGACTCGACATCGCCCGCACCCGCCACGAGGTGAAGTGGCACTGGGTCAAGGGTCACGCCGGTCACGAACTCAACGAACGCGCGGACCAGTTGGCCAACCTCGGAATCGACCGCATGCGCGCCGCCTCGACCTGACGGGTTCAGACGAACGTCGGTAGACGCCTTGCGGCGAAGCCTGGGATGCGATCAGGTCGGCGCATGACCGACATGACCCCGATTCCTCCCGAAACCGATCCGATCGATAACGGCTCCAGGGGCAAGACCCAGCGCGTTTCCGTCGAGGGCACGATCGCATCCGTCTCGGCCATCTCTGCAATGATCGTCGCGGCTGCGTCGATGTTCACCGCCGTCCAGGCGCTGGACGTGTCGCGCACGGCGGCGAAGCAGAAGATCTTCGAGACCCAGCTGGCCACCTGCCTGCAGTTCAGCGAACTGACCGCCCGCGCCTCGTCGGACAGCGAGAAGGCTGCGGCCCTTTACGAGGGACCGATCGACGATGACGTCAGCGCCGAGATCACCGCGCGCATGGAAGCCGGCGACGCCATCTCGACGTCGATCTACCAACAGTATCTGCAGATGACGATGGTCTTCCCCGACGAGATCAGCGACGCCGCCTATGCCGCCAGCGAGAAGCGGGTGGCCCTCTACAACAAGCAGGTGGAGGTGCTGGAAGCCGGCGTCATCACGGCCCAGGACATCGCTGACCTCGGACGACTCGCGGGCGAGGAAACGGATCAGCTGAACGCTGCGTCGAGCGCCTGTCGCGACGAGGTCGGCGCGGTCGCCGGCATCGGCTGACCGGTCAGACCTCGCGCCGCACCTTCAGCGACGGACCTTCCAGGCGATCCACCACGACGCTGTCGCCCACGGGCGGAGCGTCGCCGTCGATCAGGGCGACCCATTCGGCGCCGGAGACGAACACCCGTCCCCTGCCCTCGACGAAGGCCTGAACGACTCGCGCCCGCTGTCCGACTAGGCGCAGATCGCGGTCGTTGATGTCGGGGTGATCTTCTGGGTTCACACGCTGGATCAGGCGCCGCGACAGCGCGGTCGCCAGCACCGTCAGGCCAGCGAACAGCCCGACCTCTACGGCCAGCCCCATGCGCAGCCCCAGGGCGGTCAGGACCGCGACCACGCCGGCCGCGACCGCCGGCCAAAGAAGCCATTCGGTCGACAGCGACGCCTCGATTGCGAGCAGCAGCACGCCCACGGCCAGCCAGATCCAGAACGGCTGGGAGGCATAGATGTCGAGAATAGCGCCCATGGCTCAGCTCTCCGTCATGCCGTCGGCGGCACGGCGCCGCCGGACCTGGTGGACCGCGCCGGCGGCGCCGGCGGCGCCGGGCGCGCCGCCTGTTGCTGGTTGCGCGCCAGTCCGACCAGTTCGCCGATGCCGGCGATGGTCCCGACCAGGCCGCTCATCTCGGCGGGCACGATGACCGTCTTGGCGGTCGGGTTGCGAGCCAGTTCGGCGAAGGCCTCGACGTATTTCTGGGCGACGAAATAGTTGATCGCGTTGACGTCGCCGCGGGCGATGGCCTCCGACACCATGGCGGTGGCCTTGGCCTCGGCCTCGGCGGCCCGTTCGCGCGCCTCGGCGTCGCGGAAGGCGGCTTCCTTGCGGCCCTCGGACTCCAGAATCGCCGCCTGTTTGGCGCCCTCGGCGCGGGCGATGGCGGCCTGTTTCTCGCCCTCGGCCTCGGTGATGACGGCGCGGCGTTCGCGTTCGGCCTTCATCTGGCGCGCCATGGCGTTGGTGATGTCGACCGGCGGGGTCAGGTCCTTGATCTCGATCCGGTTGACCTTGACGCCCCACGGCTCGGTCGCCGCGTCGATGACGGTCAGCAGACGCGAGTTGATATTGTCCCGCTGGAACAGGACCTCGTCGAGATCCATAGACCCGACCACGGTGCGCAGGTTGGTCGAGCACAACTGGGTGATCGCATAGGGCAGGTTCTCGACCCGATAGGCGGCGCTCGGCGCGTCCATGACCTGGATGAAGACGATGGCGTCGACCTTCACCATGGCGTTGTCCTTGGTGATGACCTCCTGCTGGGGCACGTCGAGGACCTGCTCCATCATGTTCATGCGCCGGCCGATCCGTTCCACGAACGGGATCAGGATGCTGATGCCGGGCTTCAGCGTCTTGGTGTATTTGCCGAACCGCTCGACCGTCAGCTCCCGTCCCTGGGGCACGATCTTGACGGTGCTGAACACGAAAATGACTGCGAAAACCAGCAGCACAACGGCGAAATAGGTCATTCAGGATCCTCCTGGCCGCAAGTTAACCCGAGCCGAGCCGGTACGCCACGGAATCCGGGCGCCGCAAACGAAAACGGCGGCCCCCTCCCGGGAGCCGCCGCATCGCAAAGAGCGGGTCGGAAGACTACTCGTCTTCGTCTTCGTCTTCGTCTTCGTCTTCGTCTTCGTCTTCGTCTTCGTCTTCGTCTTCGTCTTCGTCCTCGTCTTCGTCCTCGTCTTCTTCGTCTTCTTCTTCGTCCTCGCTCGGATCTTCCTCGTCGGCGTCGTCGTCCTCGACTTCGAAGCCGCCGCCTTCACACAGGTCGACGTCGTACACTTCTTCCGTGTCGCCATCCTCGTAGGTGGCCATCACGTCCTGGACGCAGTCGTCACCGACCTCGAAGGTCACTTCGACGCCGTCGCCCGGTGCGATTTCTTCGTCCAGCAGGTTGTCGCCGAAGTCCTCGACCGACGTGCCGGAGATGGCCAGTTCGGTGATCGCGACTTCGCCCGTGTTGGTCACGGTCATGGTGGCCTGCGCCATGGCGCCGGTCGCGAACAGGATGGCGGCGGTCGAGGCCGCCATGAACAGTTTCGTCTTCATCTGTATAGTCCCCCAAGGCTGGCGGGATGCCGGCCAAAGTTCAAAAGAGAGCGACCGAGGACGGAATCGTCTGGGCCGTCCTGTAAATGTGTCGGCTTTGCAGCACGCTAGGGTAAGTGACGGGACCTGACAATGCCGTCAACCATGGCGAAACGCGACGGCCCGGGCGATCACTCGCCGCGTCTCGGCCCAGTCCACTGCGGCCATGGCGGTCGCGATGGGCATGAAGACAGCGTCTGCCGCATCGTCGCCCGCGACCGCCTCGCCGCCGGTCCATTCGGCGACATAGTCGATCAGCACATAGTGTCGGCCAGCCTCGGGAAAAATGCCGTCCACGACGTCGATGAGGCCGAGAATGCGCGCCTCGACCCCCGTCTCCTCGACGAGTTCCCTCAGCGCCGCGTCGACCGCGCGCTCTCCGGGCTTGATGCGTCCTCCCGGCAGGCTCCACTCCCCCATCCGTGGCGGCGTCCCGCGCCGGATCAGCAGCACCTCGTTGCCCTTCAGGCAAACCACGCCGACGGCGGGCACAGGCGTCATGGAGGAATCGTTCATGACGCCACCCTAGCGCCTGTTTTGGCGGGCCCCCTCTTTTGAGTAGCGTCTGCGGCAAGGCTTTGAGACAAGACGCCATGGCCTCCCCCTCCTCCAGCGCCCTCGACGAACTGAAAGCCGCGCTCGGCCCCTCGGGCTGGACGGAGGATCAGTCCGAAATCGCCCCGTGGCTCACCGAATGGCGCAACAAGTGGAAGGGGCACACACCCCTGATGCTGAAGCCCGGCACGACGGGCGAGGTCGCCCGCGCGGTGGAGATCTGCGCCCGCCACGGCGTCGCCATCACGCCCCAGGGCGGCGACACCGGCCTGGTCGGCGGCCAGATTCCGATGGGCGAGGTGCTGCTGTCGACCCGCCGCCTGCGCGCCGTACGCGATGTGACCCCCCTGGACGACGCCATGACGGTCGAGGCGGGCGTCACCCTGCTGGAGGCCCAGCAACTGGCCGCCAGGGCCGACCGCTTCTTCCCGCTCAGCCTCGCAGCCGAGGGCACGGCCACCATCGGCGGGGTCATCTCGACCAACGCCGGGGGCACGGCCGTCCTGCGCTACGGCATGATGCGTGACCTGGTGCTCGGCATCGAGGCGGTCATGCCGGACGGCCAGGTCTTCAACGGCCTGAAGCGGCTGCGCAAGGACAACACCGGCTATGACCTGAAACAGCTGCTGATCGGCGCCGAGGGCACGCTGGGCGTCGTCACCGCCGCGACCCTGAAACTGTTCCCGATCATGCGCAGCCGGGCCACCGCCGTCGTCGGTCTGGCCAGCGCCCATTCCGCCATCCAACTCCTCGCCCGCGCCAAGGCCGAGACCGGCGGCGGGGTCGAGGCCTTCGAGCTGATGAAGCGCATCGGCGTCGAATTCGCGATCAGACACATCCCCGGCGTCCGCGAGCCGCTGGACAGCGTCCAGCCCTGGTACGTGCTGATCGAACTGGCCTCGGGCGAACCCGGGGCGGCCGAGGCCGGGATAGAACGCATCCTGACCGCAGCCTTCGAGGAAGACCTGATCACCGACGCCGCCATCGCCCAGAACGAGTCCCAGGTGCGCGACTTCTGGAAACTGCGCGAGGAACAGTCGGCGGCCCAACGGCCCGAGGGCGGCGGCTGGAAGCACGACGTCTCGGTCCCCGTCAGCCGCATCGCCGACTTCCTCGATGAGGCCACCGCCGCCGTCGAGGCCTTCGAGCCGGGCGCCCGGGTCAGCGCCTTCGGCCACGTCGGCGACGGCAACATGCACTACGACATCCTGTGCCCGCCCGGCGGCGACCTGCCGGCCTTCCTCGGCCGCTGGTTGGACGGGTCGCGGGTCATTCACGACATCGTCGCCCGTTACGACGGGTCGATCTCGGCCGAGCACGGTCTGGGCCGCCTGAAGACCGACGAGGCGCGCCGCTACAAGTCGACGCTGGAGATCGCGACCATGCAGGCGATCCGCAAAGCCATCGATCCGCAGCGGATCATGAACCCGGCGGTGCTGTTCTAGTTAAAGCGACGCCGCCAACCCTCACGCGGCAAGTTGCGTGACCTTGTTCTGGAAAGACATGAACTTCCGCGCGTCATCAAAGCTGACGTGACCCCCTGAAACTCCTCCAGGAATAGCTAGAGTCCGCCCCTCGAAAGGACGGACAGAATGAAGCGATCGAGATTTACGGAAGAGCAGATCATCGGGATCCTGCGCGAGCAG
>NZ_JAFCTT010000013.1:0-109518 GCF_049896165.1 Brevundimonas sp. TWP3-1-2b1
GCCGGCCTGCTGCGCTGGTTGATGGCTGCGCAGACCGGCCTCTTGCCACCCCAGCCAATCACGGCTCAGATCACCAAAGGACTCTCGTTATGGCTGGATGAGAAACGGGGGTCACGTCAACCCCGAACTGCGTCATCCATCGACGTAGCACCGTATCGTGCAGCCCCAGCTCTCTGGCCACTGCGCCGGCGCTCAGCCCGCTGTTGGCGACCCGATCAACGGCCTCCCGCTTGAACGATTCCGGAAACACCCGGCGTTGCACACTCATCAGACACTCCTCTCCAGCTCCGAAAAGCTAGCATGGGTGTCCACTGAAACGAGGGAGGAGCACCAGAACCGTCTTCGGCGTTCGAGCCTTGGATGGGTCGCTCCGATGAAGATCGAACACCTCACGGAGCGTTTTTCCGCCCCTGGCGGGAACCGTGGCGGGGATCGTCCCACCAACATAGGCGGGACCATTTTCGAATCGGGCAGGGGACAGGCTGCGCCCTTCAAACTGTCTCAACATCGTCTCGACCTGCGCCCCGACGAGCCGAGCCTCGCGCACAGCCTCGTCCTATTTTCCGGTGCCGAGTGATCGCCAGAAGTGTGTCTTCCCGACCGCCTCCTGAAGCGTCCGAGGTACCCTCAGTCGAAGATAGAAGACCCTGCCCCTGAAGATCAGTCCGTGGACGTTCCGAGACGATCTGGGAGACGGTGATGCCGACGATCCGGCGGCGTGGGTTCGACTCCTGCCGGGCCGATTGTGAACCACACTGCGGCGCCAGTCCGATCCCGGTAAGTTCGTTGAAGGTAACGGGCTTTCTGGGATCGTGGTGGAGTGTTTGTGAACCAGTCTGCGGTCGCAATCAGGCATAGCCGGAGCGTAAGCTGAGCTACACGCTTCGGTTAAGTGATTGAATCCAGATATGGAAAACCCCCCGCCGTGTTGCGGCGAGGGGTTTGTGGTGGAGCTTAGCGGAGTCGAACCGCTGACCTCTTGCATGCCATGCAAGCGCTCTACCAGCTGAGCTAAAGCCCCAGACCTCAAGACGCTTGGTCTTTCGGTTGGTCCGCCGGGTCTGGTGTGGCCCCCGGCGAGGCGGCGGAACCTATGTCGGGTCGTTTTTCAGATCAACCCGGTTCCGGATTTTATTTTCGACTTTCCCGAAGGCCCGGGGACAGACCGAAATCCGCCCCCGAAATCCTTTGGAAAACAGGCCTCAGGCCGACCTAATGATCGTCGTCCTTGCTGCCCTTGGCGATGTCGCCGTCGAAGGCGTCGTCGTCTTCGTCCTCGATGAAGGGAACGGAGTCGTCGTCATCGTCGTCGTCCGCCAGGACGTCGTCGTCGCCATCGGTCGTGCCCATGCCGGCTTCTTCGGACGGATCTGCGGTCGTGTCGTCCTCGTCGTTGGGCGTCAGGATCGGCTCGTGGCCTTCCTGGTCGATCTCGGGGGTGACGACTTCCTCTTCTTCATCCTCGTCGTCGGACGGCTTCTTCTCGACGACCTGATCTTCGGCATCGTCGGCGGCATAGCCGCCCGGGCGGCCGCGACGGCTGCGCAGCTTGATGGCTTCTTCGGGATCGAACTCGTGCTCGCACTTCGGGCAGTGCGCCGGGCGACGGCCCAGGTCGTAGAATTTGGCCTGGCAGTTCGGGCAGACCTGCTTGGCGCCAAGTTTGGGATCGGCCACGGGTGATGGAGACCTTTGGATGGAGGAGGGGATTTCGGCCGCGTCCCTTGCCACCATGGGGGGCCGCTGTCAAAAGCCGTCTTTGGCGTGGCCGTGATCCGCTCCCTCCCACATTGCATCCTGCGGAGCCTCCGTGGCCTCCAACGCCCCCCATCTGACCGCGCGTCCCGGCCATCCCTTGCGAGGGATCGTGCGCGCCCCCGGCGACAAATCCATCTCTCACCGTTCGATGATCCTGGGCGCCATGGCGACCGGCGTGACCGAGGTCGACGGCCTGCTGGAAGGCGACGACGTCCTGGCCACAGCCCGCGCGGCCGAGGCCTTTGGCGCGACGGTCGAGACGCTGGGCGGCGGGCGCTGGCGCATCACCGGGCGCGGCGGCTTCCAGACCCCGGCCGGCGTCATCGACTGCGGCAATGCCGGCACCGGCGTGCGGTTGTTGATGGGGGCGGCGGCCGGATATCCGATCTCGGCCACCTTCGACGGCGACGGTTCGCTGCGGTCGCGGCCGATGGGCCGCGTCACCGACCACCTGACCCGGATGGGCGCGCGCTTCGCCTGGAGCGGCAAGCCGGGCCTGTTGCCGGCGACCCTGACCGGAGGAACGCTCCACGCCATCGACCATGTCCAGACCGTCGCCTCGGCCCAGGTGAAGTCGGCCATCCTGCTGGCCGGGCTGAACGCGGACGGCGTCACCTCGGTGACCGAGCCGGAGAAGAGCCGCGACCACACCGAGCGGATGCTGCGGGCCTTCGGGGCGACCGTCGATGTCGAGGACGACGCCGAGGGCTGGGTCATTCGTCTCAAGGGCGGCCAGCCCCTGACGGGGACCACCGTCTCGGTGCCGGGCGATCCGTCCTCGGCCGCCTTCCCCTTGGCGGCGGGGCTGATCGTTCCGGGATCGGAAGTGACGGTTGAAGGCGTGATGCTGAACCCGCTCCGCACCGGCCTGTTCGACACCTGGGTCGAGATGGGCGCGGACCTGACCATCGCCAACCGCCGCGTCTCGGGCGGAGAGGAGGTCGGCGACATCACCGCGCGTCACTCCGCGCTGAAGGGCGTCATCGTGCCGGAGAGCCGCGCCGCCTCGATGATCGACGAATATCCGATCCTGGCCGCCACCGCCGCTTTCGCAACGGGCCGGACCGTCATGCGCGGCGTCGGCGAGATGCGGGTCAAAGAGAGCGACCGCATCCGCCTGATGGTCGACGGCCTGCGGGCCTGCGGTGTCGCCGTGGAGGAAGAACCTGAGGGTTTCATGGTCGCCGGAGGCGCCGTTCCGGGCGGGGCGACGGTCCACACCGCCCACGATCACCGCATCGCCATGAGTCACCTGGTCCTGGGCCTGGCCGCCGAGGGCGCCGTGACGGTCGATGAGCCGGACATGATCGCCACCTCCTTCCCCGGCTTTGTCGAGATGATGCAGGGGCTTGGAGGCAACGTGGGGTGACACAGCGTTCACTGGCGTCCGGCGTCGGTCTGTGCTTCGACACACTGAAATGAGCAATCCGTTCGTCATCGCCGTCGACGGGCCCGCCGCCTCGGGCAAGGGGACGATCGCCTCGCGTCTGGCGCGCGAGTATGGCCTGCCGTTCCTCGACACGGGCCTGCTGTACCGCGCCGTGGGTCTGGACGTGCTGACCGGTGGAGGCGACCTCGGCGACGCAAGGGCGGCGGAGGCCGCAGCCCGCGCCCTCGACGCCGGGCGGCTTTCGGACGATGCGGCCCTGACCAGCGGAGACGCCGGCGAGGCCGCCAGCCGGGTCGCGGGCTTCCCCGGCGTCCGCGCGGCCCTGCTGGATCTGCAACAGGCCTTCGCGCGTCAGGCGGGCGGCGCCGTGCTGGATGGCCGCGACATCGGCACTGTCATCGCCCCCGAAGCCCCGTCCAAACTGTTCGTCACCGCCACGCCCGAAACCCGCGCGCGACGCCGCTGGCTGCAGCTGAACGGTCGCGGCGATCCCATCACCTATGAGGCCATGCTGGCCGACATCCAGCGCCGCGACGAACGCGACGCCGGCCGCGGCTCGGCTCCCATGGTCCAGGCCGGGGACGCGGTCTTGCTGGATACGACCGATATGGATATAGAGGCCGCCTTCGATGCGGCCCGCCGTATCGTCGAGGCGGCGCGAGCGAAACACGGCCTCTAGGCCCGTTTCGCAAATCCAGCGCTCCGTCCTCGGCTTCCGCGGGCGCTCTGGTTCAGCTGAGCCTCGCGTCCCACGACCGACTTCCCATTCCAACTTTCACCTCGCGCGGGGCCGTTCGGTCGCGCGCCACAGCCCTATCGGAAACACCAGAGCTTCATGTCTGATACCCTCAACCCCACCCGCGACGACTTCTCCGCCCTGCTCGACGAGCAGCTGCAAGGCCGCGACCTCGGCGAAGGCCAGGTCGTTCACGGCCGCGTCGTCGGCATCGAAAAAGACATCATCATCATCGACGTCGGTCTGAAGACCGAAGGCCGCATCCCCGCCCGCGAGTTCGGTCAGGGCGAAGGCGCCGTCATCCCCAAGATCGGCGATGACGTCGAGGTCTACCTCGAGCGCGTCGAGAACGCCCTGGGCGAGGCCGTCATCAGCCGCGACAAGGCCCGTCGCGAAGAAGCCTGGACCCGTCTGGAAGTCGTCTTCGCCGAAGGTCACCCGGTCAACGGCGCCATCGTCGGTCGCGTCAAGGGCGGCTTCACCGTCGACCTGGGCGGCGCCTCGGCCTTCCTGCCCGGCTCGCAGGTCGACATCCGCCCGGTGCGCGACGTCGGCCCGCTCATGGGCAAGGAACAGCCGTTCCAGATCCTCAAGATGGACCGCCCGCGCGGCAACATCGTCGTCTCGCGTCGTGCGATTCTGGAAGAAGCCCGCGCCGAACAGCGCACGGAGCTGGTCGGCCAGCTGCAAGAGGGTGAAGTCCGCGACGGCGTCGTCAAGAACATCACCGACTACGGCGCCTTCGTGGACCTGGGCGGCATCGACGGCCTGCTGCACGTCACCGACATGTCGTGGAAGCGCGTCTCCCACCCGTCGCAGGTGCTCGCCGTCGGCGACACCGTCCAGGTCCAGATTGTCAAGATCAACCCGGACACCCAGCGCATCTCGCTGGGCATGAAGCAGCTGCAAAGCGATCCGTGGGACGGCGTCGAAGCCAAATACCCGCCGGGCGCCAAATACACGGGCCGCATCACCAACATCACCGACTACGGCGCGTTTGTTGAGCTGGAAGCCGGCGTCGAGGGCCTGGTGCACGTCTCGGAAATGTCCTGGACCAAGAAGAACGTCCACCCCGGCAAGATCGTCTCGACCTCGCAGGAAGTCGACGTCGTGGTTCTGGATGTCGACGCCTCCAAGCGCCGCATCTCGCTGGGCCTGAAGCAGGCCCAGGACAATCCGTGGGATGCGTTCGTCGCCGCCAACCCGATCGGCTCGACCGTCGAGGGCGAGGTCAAGAACGCCACCGAGTTCGGCCTGTTCATCGGCCTGGACAACGACATCGACGGCATGGTGCACCTGTCCGACCTCGACTGGTCGGTCTCGGGTGAGGAAGCCATCCAGCGCTACCGCAAGGGCGAGATGGTCAAGGCCAAGGTCCTGGACGTCGACGTCGAGAAGGAACGCGTCTCGCTCGGCATCAAGCAGCTGGGCGGCGATCCCGTCGGCGAAGGCGACACCTACAAGAAGGGCCAGACCGTCACCCTGACCGTCACGTCCATCGAGTCGGGCGGCATCGAGGTGAAGTTCGGCGAAGACGACGCGCCGGTCTCCTCCTTCGTGCGCAAGTCGGACATCAGCCGCGACCGCAACGAGCAGCGTCCCGAGCGTTACGCCGTCGGCGACCGCGTCGACGCCCAGATCACGGGCATCGACAAGGCCACGCGCCGCGTCTCGGTCTCGATCAAGGCTCTGGAAATGGCCGACGAGAAGGAAGCCATCGATCAGTTCGGGTCCTCGGACTCGGGCGCCTCGCTGGGCGACATCCTCGGCGCGGCCCTGCGCGAGAAGGCCGGCAAGGAGTAATCCTTCCGATCTGATCGGGCCTCAAACAGCCCGGCATAGCCTGTCCCCCGGCCGACCGAAGATCGGACCGGGGGCGAACCGGGCGTCAGACTCCACAAGAATGAAGGGCGGCCGGAGCAATCCGGCCGCCCTTTTTCGTGCGTGTTCGCGCCGGCCGAAATGCTGTTTCGCTAGCGGTTGCAACCCGATCTGGCGAGGTTCTCCGTGTACGGTTGCCGACATTTAATGATCTTCCCTGACGGAAACTGACAATCAGGCCTTTTTCGCTCGCCGGGCGAAGGCTAGGGTGTCCCCGCAACTCGATTGAAGTTGCACCCAATTTGCTCGGTGTGAGCAGGAAAGGTCGGGGGCCTGGCGATGATTAAGTCTGAGCTCATCGAGAAGCTGGCGGCTGAGAACACGCATCTGACCCAGGCCGAGGTCGAGCGCGTGGTCAATGTCGTGCTCGGACGCATGACCGAGGCCATGGCCGAGGGAGGCCGTGTCGAGCTTCGCGGCTTCGGCGCTTTCTCGGTTCGCGCCCGGCCTGCCCGGGCGGGACGCAACCCGCGAACCGGCGAGACCGTGGACGTTCCCGCCAAGTCGGTCCCGTTCTTCAAGAGCGGCAAGGAGCTGCGCGAGCGGCTCAATGCCTCCGGGGACGCCTGAGTCCGGTCTGTCACGAGCCCGCCCGACGAAACTGAAGGGAGACGCCGTGAGCCTGCTGAGCGAGTTCAAGGAGTTCGCCGCACGCGGCAACGTCATCGACCTGGCGGTCGGCGTCATCATCGGCGCCGCCTTTGGCAAGATCGTCACCAGTCTGGTCGAACAGGTCGTGATGCCCCCGATCGGCCTGTTGCTCGGCCGGGTCGATTTCTCCGAACTGAAATGGGTGCTGGCGCCCGAAAACCCGGCCACGGAAGCGGTCGAGGAGGTCGCCATCCAGTATGGCGCCTTCATCAACACCTTGATCCAGTTTGTGATCGTGGCCTTCGTGGTCTTCCTGATGGTCAAGGGCATCAACCGCCTGCGCCGCGAGGAAGCCGCCGACCCGACGCCTTCGGCTCCGCCGGCCCCGACCCCGACCGAGACCCTGCTGGCCGAAATCCGCGACGCGCTAAAGGCGCGGAAAGTCTAGACCGTTCGACGGGTGAGTTGCGGCGCCCTTGGAGCGCGGACCTGGAGGTCCGCGCTGGCTGACGTCTCAAGCGAGACGGGCGTCCGTCTCGGTCGCCGCCGACATCGCCTGCCTGCTGCCTGCAGCCTTTCTCAGGCCGCCCGCCGCTCTTCCCCGGTCACGGGCACAGGTCTCAAACAGATGCCGTAGTCGCCGTCGAAGGGCGTCGGGGACCAGGTGTCGACGCCCGGCGTATCCGGGTCGAACTTCACATGGCAATGCCCCCAGCCGCCCTCGCGTCGTGCTGAATCCGCAAGCGGGCCGAGGCGGCGCAGCAGGTCCGGGTTGACCGTCTGTATGCGGAGCTTCGCCGCGCCGAGGCTGCGGGTATTGGCCAGCAGCGCCTGCATCAGGGCCGGAATGGCGCGGGGTTCGTCCTCCAGGGCCATCAGATCGATGATCTCCAGCATCGGCGGCTCGATCGGATTGCCCTTGGACATCATCGCCATGGCATAGCCGCCGATGGCCTTGCCGCGATTGAAGGCCAGCAGCAGGGGGCGCAGGGTCAGGTCGGGGTCCGACAGCCGCCAGCGCAGCATGGCCGGGCTGCGGTCAGAAATCATCCGGCCCTCGGTCCTCAGGGCTTCCCAGAAATCCGCATAGCGCGACCGGTCCGCCAGATCGGTCAGGAGGGCCACGCGGGCCGGCAGATCCAGCATTTCGGGATCATGCAGACGCGGGTTCAACAGTCGTTCGTTGCGCGCTTCGGTCAGGCGGGGAGCGTGGCGATCGATCTCGCGCCACAGTCGTCCGCCGGCGCAGGCCAGGGCGTCGACCCGCCAGGACAGTTTCACATCGTGCGTTTCCGGCGGCCAGGCGACCATGCCGTGGCGCCGGTAGAGCGGGCTGGACGCCGGATTGGCGTTGAAGGTGTAGCGGGCGAACAGGTTCCTCTGGTCCGCGAAGGCGGCCAGCAGTTTCCGGCTGTTGCCACGCGCCCGTGGCGTGACGATGATCGAGAATCCTGTGGCGCCGTGGATCGTCCGGTCGCCGTTGTGGAAGCGCTGAACGAAATTGCCGGTGAAGCCGCAGGGTTCCCCGTCTTCGGCCTCCAGCAGCCAGCCGGCCGGCGCGGTCGTCTCCTGCAGCGCCGGATTGCTCGCCAGCCAGACCCAGCCGGCTTCCGAGCGCTCGGGCCAGCCCACGGAATGGTGCAGGGCGTTGACGGCGCCGTGGTCCCTCGTGTCGATGGGTCGAACTGAAAAACTCATTGGTCAGGTTCCAGAGCGATACAGGCCGCCCCCTCCACCGGACGTCCCTGCACGAGGCAGGCCAACACGGACATGCTTAAGTAGAGCGGGCGGGTAATCTTCCAGGCGTAGCGATTCCGGTTTGACTCCGGCGACGGCGGAACAAATAATGAACATGGAGTTTTCTATCGCCATGTCCGACCGTCCGTCGCCAGAGTCAGAAGCCGTCCCGCCGCCCCTTTCGCGACTGTCCGAAGGGCTGGAAGAGGTGTGCGCGGCGGGCGCGCGCGACATGGCGGCGGCCCTGGCCTTCACCCTCGGCCGGGCTGTGGTCGGCGAGGGGCGAGGCGTTGTCATGAGCGCGACCCGGGCGTGGCTGGGTGAGAACGGACGGCCCTATGGTCCCGGTCTGGCGGGCTTTCGGACGCGCGACGCCTTCGTCCTGATCGAGACCCGGACGGAGGCGCTGGCCCTGTGGGCCATGGAACAGGCACTGCGGTCCGGCGGCGCCGCCCTGGTGATCGGCACGGTCGATGGAGCCGAACTGGCCCAGACCCGGCGGCTGGAATTCGCCGCCCGCGACGGGGGGTGTTCCGGCCTTCTGCTGCGCGCCCGCTCCGGCGACCTCAGCGCCGCGCGTCGGCGCTGGCGCATTACAACTCTTGCGGGCAATGGCGACGCCTTCGACGACCGCGCGCCGGGGCGGATGATGATCCGTGCCGAAATGACCCGCAGCCGGATGGAGCGACCGGGCGTCTGGATGCTGGAGCAGGATGATGAGACGCATCGTCTCCGTCTGGCTGATCGACTGGCCGGTGACGGTCTGGACCCGATCGGCCGGACCCAATACGCCTGAGTCTTCCCGGCCTGACCCGTTCGCGGCCGGGGCAGGTCCGCTGGCCCTGATCCTGCGCACGGCGCGGGGGGCGGTGATTCATGCCCTGAACCCGGCCGCCCGGACCCTGAACCTGTCGCGCGGCCAGACCCAGGCCGACGCCCTCGCCATGGTCCCGCATCTGGTCTGTCATCCCGCCGATCCCGCCGCCGACCTGCGCGCGCTGGAGGCCCTGGCCTTCTGGGGCGAGCGCTGGTCTCCGGCCGTCACCGTCGATCCCTCGGAAGGCGGGCTGGAGGGGCTGTTCCTCGACCTGACCGGCGCGACCCATCTGTTCGGCGGCGAGGACGGGGCGATCGACCGCATCGAGCAGCGTCTGGCCGAGGCCGGCATCCGCGCCCGCGCCGCCATGGCCCCGTCTCCCGGTGCGGCCTGGGCCCTGGCGCGCTGGGGCAATGCGACCCGCATCGCCTGCGACGCGGACGTGCGCGAGGCTCTGGCCCCCTTGCCGGTCGACTCCCTGCGCATCGACGACGCGGCCCTGAAACAGACGCGGCGGTTCGGGCTGAAACGGATCGGGGATCTCTATCCCATGCCGCGCGCAGGCCTGGCCCGTCGCTTCCGTGACGGCGCCGGGGTCGGGCTGGTCCGCCGTCTGGATCAGGCCCTGGGCGCCACGGCCGAGGCCCTGATCCCTACCCGCGCCCCGCCTCGCTATCGCGGGTGGGAAGCCTATGCCGATCCCCTGACCGACACGGCCGGGATCGAGGCGCGCCTGCCCGGTCTCGCCGAAGGCCTGGCCAGGACCATGGAGAGCGACGGGCAGGGGGCGAGGGCCCTGACCCTGACCGCCTTCCGCGTCGACGGCCGGGCCAGCGCCGTCTCGGTGCGCATGGGGCGGGCGCTGCGCGATGTCTCCATCTGGATGCGGCTGTTCCGCGAGACGGGGATCGAGCGGATCGACCCCGGTTTCGGCATCGACGCCCTGATGCTCACTGCTGACCTGACCGAGCCCATGGTCGCGCTCCAGGTCTCCATGGGCGAGGAGCTGCAGGCGCGTCACGCCGAGGGCATGGCCGCCCTGATCGACCGGCTGTCGGCGCGTCTGGGCGAGGCCTCGGTGCGGGTCGCGACGCCTCAGGGGTCGTGGATGCCGGAGCGGGCCGAACGCTGGGCGCCGGCCCTGACGTCCGCCCCGGTCAGGGACAGGCGCGATCCCGGCCGGGCCCGCCCCCTGCTGTTGCTCGACCCGCCCGAGCCGGTGGAGACCCTCGCCGACCTGCCCGACGGCGCCCCGGCCCGGTTCACCTGGCGGCGCGTGACCCGCCGCGTGACCCGCGCCGACGGCCCCGAACGCCTGTCGCCCGAATGGTGGCGTCCCCGCCCGGACGGCCGCCAGTCCCGCACCCGCGACTACTATCGCATCGAGGACGACCAGGGCCTGCGCTACTGGCTGTTCCGCGAAGGCCTCTACGGCGCGGAATACACAGGCGCGAAGGACGAGCGCGTCCCCTCATGGTGGATGCACGGGATGTTCCCGTGACGGGCTGGCCCCACCCCGACTGGAACGGCGAGTACGCCGAGCTCGGCGCCATGACCAACTTCAGCTTCCTGGAGGGCGCCTCCCATCCGGGGGAGATGACGATGCAGGCGAAAGCCCTGGGCCTCGCCGCCGTCGGCGTCGCCGACCGCAACACCCTGGCCGGAATGGTCCGTGCCCTGATGGGGGCCGAGGACCACGCCATCCGTCTGGTCGTCGGGGTCCGGCTTGGCTTTCTCGACGGGACCGAACTGATCGTCTTCCCCCGCGACCGCGCCGCCTACGGCCGCCTGTGCCGCCTGCTGACCCTGGGCAAGAGCGAGGTGCTGGACGGGGATGTCTCCTCCCCGTCGCCTCTTGGCGATGGGGAGGGGGACCGCGGGCGCGACTCAGCGACCGTGGTGGAGGGGGCGACGCCGGCGGGTCCGATGCGTGGCTCACATCTCCGGCTGGTGTCGGCCCCTCCGTCACGGCGCGAAGAGGCGCCGCGCCACCTCCCCATCCGCGATGCGGACGGGGAGGAGACAGTCGCCCCCGACCGCACCGCCAAGGGCGAGACCCGGCTGACCTTCGAACAGGCCGCGGCCCACGGCGAGGGGATGATCGCCCTCGCCGTCGCCCCCGAGGCTCCCGACGCGGCGTTCGAGTCCCGCCTCCTGACGTGGCGCAAGGCGTGGCCCGACATCCTCTATCTGGCCGCCCAGCCCCTGTGGCGCGGTGACGACCGGGCGCGTCTGAACCGGCTGGCGGCGATGGCGACCCGGACCGGCGCCCCGATGATCGCCACCAATGCGGCCCTGTACCACCACCCCGACCGGCGCCCGCTTCAGGACGTCCTGACCTGCATCCGCGAGGGGATGACCATCGACGCCGCCGGCCTGCGCCTCCAGGCCAATGCCGAACGCCATCTGAAGCCCGCCTCCGAAATGAGCCGCCTTTTCAAAGGCCACGAGGCGGCCCTGGCCCGGACCATGGAGGTCGTGCGGGCCTGCACCTTCTCCCTGCGTGAGCTCAGCTATCAGTACCCGGACGAACCTGTGCCGGCGGGCTGGTCGCCGCAGGGTTGGCTGATCCGCCTGACCTGCAGGGGCGCCCGCGAAAAATGGCCCCGCGAAAACGGGCCGGTTCCGACCTCCGTGGTCAAGACGATCCGCAAGGAACTCCGTCTGGTCCGGGAAAGGAAATACGCGCCCTATTTCCTGACCGTCCACGAGATCGTCGCCTGGGCGCGGCATCCCGATCGCGACATTCTCTGTCAGGGACGGGGCTCCGCAGCCAACTCCGTCATCTGTTTCTGCCTCGGCATCACCAACGTCGATCCCACAGATCAGGACATGCTGATCGAGCGGTTCATCTCGTCCGAACGCTCGGAGCCGCCTGACATCGACGTCGATTTCGAACACGAACGGCGCGAGCTGGTCATGCAGCATGTCTATGACCGCTACGGCCGCGACCGTGCCGGCATCGTGGCGACCATCATCCACTACCGGCCGCGCTCCGCCATCCGCGACGTCGGCAAGGCCCTGGGGCTGACCGAGGACGTCACCGCCCGTCTCGCCGACACCGTCTGGGGCTCCTACGGCTCGGAGGTGAAGGACGATCACGTCGACCATGCCGGCGTCAGCCGCGACGATGTCCGCATGAAGCTGGCGCTCGACCTGACCGCCGAGCTGATCCAATTCCCCCGCCACCTGTCGCAGCACGTCGGCGGCTTTGTTCTCAGTCAGGGGCCGCTGTGCGAGATCGTCCCCATCGGCAATGCGGCGATGAAGGACCGCACCTTCATCGAATGGGACAAGGACGACATTGATCATCTGCAACTGATGAAGGTCGATGTCCTGGCCCTGGGCATGCTGACGGCGCTGAAGCGCGCCTTCGGCATGATCGCGCAGAGCTACGGGCGATCCCTGGAACTGCACACGGTGCCGAGGGAGGACCCCGAGGTCTACGAGATGCTCTGCAAGGCGGATTCCGTCGGGGTCTTCCAGGTCGAGAGCCGGGCCCAGATGGCCATGCTGCCCCGGCTGCAGCCGCGCGAGTTCTACGATCTGGTGGTCCAGGTCGCGATCGTCCGACCCGGTCCGATCCAGGGCGGCATGGTCCACCCCTATCTCAAGCGACGAACGGAGCGTCGGGCGGCGGAGGCGCGCGGTCATGTCTACGAGTTCGACATGCCGGGTCCCGCAGGCGGCGATCCGGACGAGTTGAGAAACGTCCTTCGCAAGACCCTGGGCGTACCCCTGTTTCAGGAACAGGCGATGCGGATCGCCATGGTCGCGGCCGAGTTCAGCGGCGGAGAGGCCAACGGTCTGCGCCGCGCCATGGCCACCTTCCGGCACATGGGCACGATCGGTCATTATGAGGATATGATGGTCGGCCGGATGATCGGGCGGGGCTATGAGGCCGGGTTCGCCCGCCGCTGTTTCGACCAGATCAAGGGCTTCGGGGAGTATGGTTTTCCCGAAAGCCACGCCTGTTCGTTCGCCCTCCTCGTCTACATCTCGGCCTGGGTGAAATGCGTCTACCCGGAGGTCTTCGCCGCCTGTCTTCTGAACAGCCAGCCGATGGGGTTCTACGCCCCGGCTCAGCTCGTGCGGGACGCCCGCGAGCACGGGGTCGAGGTGCGCCACCCGGACGTCAATGCGAGCGGCTGGGACGCGTCGCTCGAGACTCGGGGCGAGGGTGAGGCCTGCGCCATACGCCTCGGCTTCCGCTCCATCGACGGTTTCCGGGAGGCGTGGGCCGAGACCATCGTTCAGCAACGGGCCATCGCCCCCTTCCGCGATCTGGAGGACCTTCGCATCCGCGCCGATCTTTCCCCTCCCGCCCTCGACCGGTTGGCGGAGGCGGACGCCTATGGATCGCTGGACCTGTCGCGGCGCCGGGGAATGTGGGCGGCCAGGGGGGCGGCGCCGGCGTCGACGGCGCCCCTGTTCGCGGCCATGGGGCTGGACGAGGCGGACGGGGCGCCCCCGGCCGCCCTGCCGCGCCTGACCGATGCGGAGGAGGTGGTCGGCGACTATCAGACCATCCGGCTGTCGTTGAAGGGCCACCCCGTCGCCTTCCTGCGCGAACGGCTGACGCGGGCCGGGGCGATGACGGCCGAGGCCTACAGGACGGCGAAGGACAACCGTCGCGTTTCGGTCGGGGGAGTCGTGCTGGTGCGCCAGCGGCCGGGATCGGCCAGGGGGGTGGTGTTCCTGACCCTCGAGGACGAGACGGCCGTCGCCAACCTCGTGGTCTGGCCCGATGTGTTCGAGCGGCTACGCCCCGTCGTCATGGGCGCGCGTATGGTTCTGGTCACCGGCAAGGTCCAGCGGGCCGAGGGGGTGGTCCATCTGGTGGTCGAGGACATGGTCGACTGGACGCCCATGCTGGGCCATCTGTCCACGGACCAGACGCCGGGATCGGGCCACGCCCCGACGCGGGGACGGCATCCGCGGGACGTGCGCATCCTGCCGGGGTCGCGGGATTTTCACTGAACCCGCCTTCCCTCTCCCTCCCCCTCGGGGGAGGGTGGTCGACGCGAAGCGGAGACCGGGTGGGGGCGGCACGGCAAACCACCAGGGCCTGCATCCGCATCACCCTGCCGCCCCCACCCCGTCGCTGCGCGACGACCCTCCCCCGAGGGGGAGGGAAAGCGCCCGGGACGCCGGTTCGCCTGCGTTCATCGCCGCCTTGTGACGGTTCGATTATCCATAAGGCTTGTCCGGTCTTGCCCGGCGTGCTGCTTATGCCAGCTTGTGCGCGTCCGTTCGGCGCGATGTTAGGGAGTGGGCGGTTGATCAAGACCGACGAGGGAGCCGCAAAAGGGCTTCGACGACTTGTGAACAGTGCAGGAGGTCAGGCGTGAACATCGTCATCCTTCTGGGGGTGATCATCACCCTGGCGACCGGGCTTCCGGTCCTGCTGCAAATCCTCAAGACCCACCCCAAGGGGCTGCTGGTCTGCTTCTTCGCCGAGATGTGGGAACGGTTCTCCTTCTACGGCATGCGCGGTCTGCTGATCTTCTATCTGACCCAGCATTTCCTGTTCGATGACGGTTTCGCCTCTGGCCAGTATGGCTCCTACGCCTCCCTCGTTTACCTGTTGCCGCTGATCGGCGGCATCGTGGCCGACCGTTACATCGGCACGCGCAAGGCGATCATGTTCGGGGCGGTCCTGCTGGTCGCCGGTCACGGCATGATGGCCTTCGAGGGCAATCCCGCGACCCAGAGCCTGACCTATGGCGGCACCGTCTATGAGATCCAGATCGACGGACGCGGCGACACCCAGACGTCCCAGGTCGTGGTCGGCGGACAGCCGTACCACTTCACCCCCGCCGACGGCGGCGGCCTGACCATCACCGACCTGCCGGCCGGATCGGTTGTCCCCGGCACGCTCGCCGCAGGCAGCTACGAGCTGACCGCCGCGCGCGATCCGATGGGCGTCAACATCTTCTACCTGTCCCTGTCCCTGATCATCATGGGCGTCGGCTTCCTGAAACCGAACATCTCGACCCTGGTCGGACAGCTCTATCCGCAAGGCGATCCACGTCGGGATTCCGGCTTCACCCTCTACTACTACGGCATTAATCTGGGGGCCTTCTGGGCCGCCGTGCTGTGCGGCCTGCTGGGCCAGCGTTTCGGCTGGAGCTGGGGCTTCGGCCTGGCCGGCATCGGCATGTTCGCCGGCCTGATCGTCTTCTGGCTGGGCAAGCCCCTGCTTCAGGGCAAGGGCGAAAGCCCGTTCCCCGACCTGATCAAGAAGCCCGTCCTGGGTCCGATCAACCGCGAGGGACTGATCTATATCCTGGGCTTCGTCGGCGTCGCGGCCCTGTGGTTCATCGTTCCGAACCACGAACTGGTCGGAGCAGGCCTGATCCTCTCGACGATCGCCTCGCTGGCCTTCATCACCTGGTTCATCGTCTTCAAGCTCAAGGGCGACAAGGTCGCGCGTGAGCGGATGATGCTGGCCATGGTCCTGGTGTTCGGCTCGGTGATCTTCTTCACCCTGTTCGAACAGGCGGGCACCTCGCTGAACCTGTTCGCCGACCGCAACGTCGACCTGTCCCTGACCAGCCAGGCCTACACCTTCCTCGGCATCCCGGTGGGCTCGCCGGACCAGGTGGCCGCCGCGGGCTTCTCGACCTCGCAGTGGTGGGGCTGGATCGACACCTCGATGTCGGCCTCCCAGACCCAGTCGTTCAACGCGGGCTTCATCCTGATCTTCGCGCCGGTCTTCGCGGCGCTGTGGGTCTGGCTGGCCAAACGCAAGATGGACCCCAACCCGGTGGTCAAGTTCGGCCTGGGCATCATCCAGGTCGGCCTCGGCTTCCTGATCGTGGTCTGGGGCGCCCAGTCGGGCCTGGTGGACGACGCCTTCCGCACCCCGATCGTGCTGCTGGCGCTGCTCTACATGTTCCACACCCTGGGCGAGTTGTTCCTGTCGCCGGTCGGACTGTCGGAGATCACCAAGCTGTCGGTGCCGGCCATCGTCAGCTTCATGATGGCCGTCTGGTTCATGGCGTCTTCGATCGCCCACTTTGTCGGCGGCATCATCGCGGGCGCCGCCGGGACCGAAACCGTCGGCGGCCAGGTGCTGGATCCCGAGGTGGCGCTGAACACGTCCCTGGCGTCCTTCAACCTGTTGGGCCTGTGGGGCGTCGGTATCGGCGTCGCCTTCATCGTCGCCAGCGTCTTCATCTCGAAATGGTCGAACGGCGTGAATGACCCGGACAACCACCCGGGACCATCGCTGACCGATCGGGGCACGGAAGACGGCAGCGTCGCTCGCCCCGGAGCTACCACGACGGGCTGACCGCCTGTCGGCAAGACAAAGGGCGGCGTCCTCGCGGGCGTCGCCCTTTTTCACGCAAGGAGATGGGAATTAATTCGTTCCACGGCCCTTGTGTCGCGAAGCCGGGCCGCCATCTGTCGTGACGGTCTTTGACATCGCCAGCCGACGGGTCTGCCGACCCGGAGGTTGACCCTACAGGGTCTTGCGAATCTGGATGAACAGCCAGGGGCTCATCCTCGTGCCCCGCTCCTCGCGGAACGAAAGAGGGGCGCTGTTGCGCGGGCCGGAATAGACGATGCGTTCGCGGCGCTGCTCCCGGTCGGTGGCGTTGCCCAGGTCGACACGGACGGTCAGGTCGGACCGGGGCTTCCACTGGCCGTAGACGGTCACGAACGGTTCTTCCTCGATGTTGCGCACTTCGCGGATCCGGTACTGGACCGGGTCGTCGAGATTGCAGCCATGCTGGAACCCATACGACCAGCGGCCGCCCCCCAGATCCTGATTGAAGTCGATGCCGCACCCGAAGGCGATCTGGCCCGAGAAGCGGCGGTCTTCGCCGGTCAGAGGGTCCGTCACGCTGGACTGAGACACGGTGGCCCTGGCCACCAGGCGGGCATTGGGCAGGCCCAGCCGATCCATCGGCAGCGTGACCGCAATCTGCTGATAGCTGGACGAGCCATCGCCGATATTGCCGACGGCCTCGAAGCCGCCGGTCAGGGGAATGACGTCGATCAGGTCTTCCCAGCGCTTGAACTGGGCCGTCAGGGTCAGGGCGCCTTCGCCCCAGAAACGGCGCTCATAGACGGCTTCAAGAACCCAGGCCTTGGCCGGCTCCAGTTCGGGGTTGCCGCCCTCGACCTGGTTCAGATCGACGTCGGCCGAGGCGACGAAGTCGCCGAAGTCGAGTTGGCCGATCTCGCGTTCGACGCGCAGACGCAACTGGTGGTCGGCGACCGGGGTCCAGGTCAGCTGGAGGCGTGGCTTGGGATAGACGAAGGTCCTGGTCAGGTCGCTGTCGCCCGACTGGCTGATCTCCGACACCTCGACCCGCAGGGCCGCCTCGACGGTCAGGCTTGGATCGGGCCGCCAGGTCGCCTGGCCGAAGACCTCGCCGCGCAACTCCTCCACCTTCACCGAGGCGGAGGGCAGGGGCACGGGGACGCCGTTCTCGACATAGGTCGTGGCGCTGTCGAGGAAGTTGTAGGCCGCCTCGCCCCCGCCTTCGAAGGCCCAGCGATCTGACGGGCGGAAGCGCAGGACGGCCCGGCCGATCGTCTCGCCCGAAGTTCCTTCCGCGCCGAAGACCGCGCCGTTCAGGCCGCTCCGAGAGGCCGAGGTGCTTTCCTCTGTCGAGTAACGCTGCAGGCCCACCAGCTCCAGCTCGGTACGCTCGCCCAGCGGCCGTGACCAGTTGGCGCCGACCTCCGAGTTGACGCCCTCATAGTCGTTGGCGACGAACTCGTTCTGGCCCGTTCCTGCCAGGATGCGGGTGTCGATCGTGTTGATGCTCTCGAACCAGCCGAGCAGGCCATTCAGGCGGAGCTTGCCGCCGCTGATCTGACGCTGCCAGGCGGCGGTGCCCCGCACATTGCGGAAGCGGTCGTAGCGCTCGAGGTCGGCCTCCTGGATCAGGGCCCCGGCCCCGTTGTAGCGGCGGCGATAGCCGTCGCCGGTGTCATCGGTGCGATCAGTCGTGGCCAGGAGCGAGGCCTCCAGCTGATCGTCCCCTTCGCGCCGCGACCAGGACGCCTTGAGTAGCGGCCCCAGGTAGCCGTCGGGGTAGAGGTAGGTGTTGGCTTCCAGCACCGTCTCGATCTGGACCGTGCGCTTCAGGACGACGTTGGCGATCACGGATCTGCCCTGCATGTCGATGCCGGGCGCGCCGCCGCGGATCAGCTCGATCCGTTCCACGCCGTCTGCCGCGATCCGGCGCAGGATCTCATCCAGTCCGTCGCTCTTGGAGGAGGGTCGGTCTCCGTCGATCAGGACGTTACCCGCCGCACCCGCGAAGCCACGGGTGTCGGTGTTGCCGGTGTCCAGACCGAAGCCCGGCAGTCGGGCGATCATGTCCAGCGCCGTATTCGGGCTGCTGTCGGCGAAGAAAGCGGGTTCGAAGACGAGGACACCCTGCTGGGCCGTATCCACCGCGGGCGCCTGTGCGGCGGTTGTCGGCGCCGCGCTTTGGGCGGCGGCGGTGAACGGAGCTGCGACGAGTATCGTCGTCGCCAGCAAGAGCGCCTTGGTCATATGGAAGCCTCTCCCTGAGAAGACCCTGACGACCGGCTCCGTTCATCTCCAGTTACAAGCGGTACAGGTGGGTTACATTGCCGAAACATTCGTGGCGATGCTGTGGCGATGCGCCTCAGAAGGTCTTGCGGACGCGGATCTGCCAGAAGGTGCGGGGATCGATCGGGCGCAGTTCGACATAGTCGATCGGGCGCGCTGCGGTCCGGTTGGCGAAGACGGTCCGCTCGACCTGGAAGTCGTTCCAGATGTTGACCTTGACCATGACCGACAGGGTCGGAGTCGGCTTGTACTCGACGAAGCCCTCGAAATAGTCGCTGCCGGTGAAGCCGGAGGTCTGGTCCGGATCGTAGGAGAACTGGCGCAGACCCTCCAGATATGTGGCCGACCAGTTGACCTTCCAGGTCGTGATGTCTTGGGAGATCGTGAAGGCGGGCTGGGACGGGCGGACCTGTGAGATGGGGCGCGTCAAGCCGGTGGTCGGATCAGTGACTTCGGTCTTGTTCCAGGTGTTGCGGAAGGCGAACTGTCCGCCCGAGAATCCGGTCCAGTCGAGCGGCACGACCACGTTCACCGCCAGTTGATCGAGCGTGCCGTCACCGATATTGCCCGTCGCCGACAGGTTGCCGGGCAGGGGCAGGCGGTCGATGACGTCGATGATCTCGTCGTGGCGATAGCCGACCGAGACGATGCCGTCGCCGAGAAAGCGGCGTTCGTAGACCAGTTCGGAGATCCAGCGCTGTTCCGGCTCCAGATCGACGTTGCCGCCGAAGACCTGGTCATCGCTGAGTTCGGCTGAGGCGGCGAAGTCGCCGAAGTCGAGCTGGCCCAGTTCACGCTCGAAGCGGAAGCGGACCTGGTTCTGGGGCATGGGGGTCCAGGTGACCTGGACGCGCGGCTTGGCGAAGAAGAAGCTCTTCTCCTGATCGGCGTCGCCGGACTGGGTGATGGTCGAGCCTTCCAGACGCAGGCCGCCCTCGACGGTCAGGTTCGGACGCACCCGCCAGGTCGCCTTTCCGAAGGCCTCGCCGCGCGTCTCCTCGACGGTGACGGATGCTGAGGGCAGGCGCACATTGACGCCGCCGACACTGAAGGCCTGGTCGACGGACAGCATGTTGTAGGCGAGCTCGCCGCCGGCCTCGACGGTCATCGACGACGACCGTTCCCAGCGCAGCAGCGAGCGCAGGATGGTCTCGGACGAATCGCCCGTCGATTCGAACCGTTGCTCGGGGCTGATCACGGCGCCGACGCGGTTGTTGGAGATGGAGGCATTCTCGAAATCGCTCCATTCGCGGATGAAGCGGGTTTCCGAGGTCAGGCCGTCGCGGAGCGGGCGGGTGAAGACCGCGCCGACTTCGCCGCTGGTCCCGGTCTCGTCATAGGAGTTTTCGCGCAGGATTCCGGGGCCGTCCTGGCGGCTCCACTGGCTGTAGTCATTCTGGCCGATGCGAGCGGTCAGGTCGATCTTGCCGCCCATGAAGGCGTTGGCGTAGTTGCCGCGAATGCCTTGGCCGCCGCCGTGCTGGTCGTTGATATAGCCTTCGTCGCGCAGGATGACGCCGTTGCGGTCGCGCCGGATGACGCGGCCCACGCCGTTGGAGTCGTTGATGCTGATGCCGTCGGACAGGGTGAATCCCATGACCCGTTCGCCGTCGCGGGCGGTGAACTGATAGATGCCGTTGGCGGCGTCGCGGCCGCCCTCGAACAGGAAGGCGGTGCCGGTGAAGATCGATTCGTGGCTGGACCGGGTCTTGGTGATGACGTTCACGACGACCGAGTAGCCCTGCATGTCGATGCCGGGCGCGCCGCCGCGGACCAGTTCGATGCGCTCGACCTGGGGGACCAGGGTGCGGCTGAGGACAGAGGACCCCGCGTCGTTCTTGGAGGCGGGGCGGGCGCCGTTGATCAGGACATTGCCGACGGCGCCCTCGAAGCCGCGCGAGCCGTCGCCGTCCTGGACCGAGAAGCCGGGGATGCGGTTGACCATGTCGAGCGCCGTGTTCGGGCGCTGGTCGGCGAAGAAGTCGGGGGTGAAGACCAGCACGCCCTGCTGGCTGGCCTCGGCCTGGGGAGGACTGGTCACCTGGGAGGGCGCGGGCGCGGTCTGCGCCAGGGCGCCGCCGACGCTGAACATGATGGCCGTCGTGGCCAGAAGAATGGTCTTGGTCATCGCCTGGGGTTCCCCTCGTTGCTGGCGAGAGGTGTGACGACCGGCCGCATTCATCTCCAGTTACAAGCTGGACAGGTGGATTAAATCTCTGACAGCATTACAGGGCCGCAATCTTCGTGGCTTATTCTGGCGAATACTGGACCGGTTCAGTGCCTTCATTGGCGGCAGTCGATGCAGGACTTTGCGTAGCGGCGATTTCCAGCCGGTTCCAGCGTAGCGCGCGCTCCCCGGCGTAGTCCGGGCGGGGAGTGTCGAAGCCGAAGGCGCGGGATCCGTCGGCCAGGGGATCGGCGGGAGGGGCGGCGACCTCGATGCCCCCCCTGTCGCTGACCGGTGTCGGCATGGGCATTCGAGGGATGGCGTCGCCCAGGGACTCATCGCCGATCCAGGCGGGCGGCGGCAGGGTGTCGTCGAGTGGCCGTTCGGCGATCCGTTCCAGGGCTGCGCGGTCGAAGCCGTCGTTGAGGGCGCCGACCTCCATGGTCTCGCCGGGCAGGACTTCGTGTTCGACAGGGGGGACCACGGCGATGGCCAGGCCCCGGCCCAGCGCCCGGCCCGTTTCCGATCCGCCCAGCATGACGGCGCCGGCTCCGATGACGCCGACCATGGCGACGGCGGCGAGGCCGAGGCGAACCTCGGTGCGGGACAGGGGATGGGCCATGGCGGTCGGGACCTGACGGAGGGCTGCGGCGTTAGCGGAACACGGCGGCGGCGGCGCGGTTCCGCCACCACGGCCACGCTTGAGCCACAACCGATACCGATATTCCAGTGCGGACAAACGGGGAGAATTCGGACATGCGGAAATGGCTCACAGGGCTGGCGCTGGTTGCGACCCTCGCGGGGGCCGCGCCTGCGTTTGCCCAGGATCCTGTCTCCCAGGACGAAGACCGGGTCGAGGATGTCGTGGTCATCGCGCGCCGGGCGGGCGCGCCGATGTGGACGGTGAAACGGGGCGACAGCACAGTGATCCTGGTCGGATCGATCCGGGGCCTGCCGCGCGACTTCCAGTGGCGGCCCGAGGCGCTGGAAGAGGCGACCGGACGGGCCGACCGAATCCTCTATCCACCCTATGCCCGTGTCTCCGCCAGTGACTTCATGCGTCTGCTCTGGCGCAGCCGCACGATCACGCGATTGCCGGACGACACGACATCGGCGGACCATCTTCCGGTCGGTCTCCAGGGGCGTCTCGAGGCCGTCATGGTCGGGGAAAGGAACGAGGACTGGCGCCGCCGGAGCTTCCTGATCACCAGCGACGACCTGTTGAAGCGGGCGGGGCTGGTGCGGGGCGGACGCGACGCCGACGATGTCGTCCGGGGCGCGGCCCGACGCGCCGATGTTGAGGGCGAGGCGGTCGGCTTCGTGCGGGGCGACGAGATCATCGACAATCTGATCACCCAGTCGCCGTCCGCCTATGAGCCCTGCATGGCCGCCAGCATCGCGGCGGCCGAGGCGGGCGACGGCCTGTTCGCGGACCGGGCCGACGACTGGCGCAGCCTGCGCGTGGCCGAGGTGATCGCCAACCCCCTGGATGTGGCGTTGGGCCAGTGCTGGCCCTGGGGCGATCCGACGATCGGCCCGCAACTGCGAGGGCAATGGCTGACGGCCCTGTCGACGGCGCTGGACGCGCCGGGCGTGACCCTGGCCGTCGCCCCGCTGCGCCTGCTCGCAGAGCCCGGCGGGGTGCTGGACGGGCTTCAGGCGGATGGTCTGGACGTGCGGGGGCCGGACTGGACGGCGGAACCCTGACCGAACTCCAAAACACCGTCCGAAGCGTCCGAAGCGTCCGAAGCGTTCGGATATCCGAAGGGATGGCGATGTCACAGACCGTAACCGGTCACTCCTGGCAGGTCGCGGCGTCAGACCCGGTCGTGGGCCTTGGGCCATCGTCCGTCCGGTTGACGTTATCGTGCGATCAACAAGGGCCCCAGAGCCGATCCGGCCGGGACCGGCGTGGCCCAGACGGAGCCGTCGGATCGCCAGCCGGTGTCGATGTCGAAGGCGACTTCCCGTGTGGCGGCGGCGACGAAATCGATCAGCAGGCCGGGACCGAAGGCCGTCTGCACGATTGCGCCGGGCGGCGTCGAATCGGTGGCGAAGAGCGCCAGGATCCGATCGGTCGGGGCGAGCATCCCCATGGCGTGACCGTGCAGAGGGAAGACGCAAAAGGGAGCCATCTGGTCCGCGATCGTCCGGCACAGGCCCCAGGTCCAGGACTGATCGTCCCTGTTGATCAGGGCGGCGGTGTCAGGCAGGCCCGAGACGGTGGCCGTCAACTGCCGACCGTCGTTCAGCAAGGCCGTCCGGCCCAGCGCGGTATCGACCTGCGCGCGCCGACCACGACGACGGCGTTCGGCTCGATCTCCGTAGAAGACAGATAGATGTTCAGCGTGTCTTCGAATGTGAGCGTCGTCGTCTGCAACAGGTGCGTTCGCCTCAGCCAGACCAGCGGCGCGCCGCCCGCCGTCCCTGGGGCGCCAGACGCGAAGGGGCCGTGCCGGACGGCGGCGAACAGATAGAGGGCCATGTCCTCCCGGTTCAGCGACTGGACCGTGTGCGGAGACAGGGTGATCGTCAGATGGCGGGTCATGGCGATCTCCGGGAGGACATGGAGAGGAGAGCGTCGAGGCGAAGGACGACTTCGCCCCGACCGACCTCAGTAGACGCAGGACAGACCGGAGGTCGAATTATTGAAGACCCCCAGAGGGTTACCGTTCACGGGCAGGACGAACGTGTGAACCTGATTGCCGACGAACGGGACGACGATCGGTCCCATGGCGGCCAGTGTGTAGGTGACGTTGCCGGTGGCCGGATTGGTCGTCGTCAGGGTGACGTTGTTGGGGATGACGCCGCCGGCGAAGGCGTGCGCCTGACCTTTGAGGATAATGGTTTGGGGCATGGTTGTGGTCCTTGATGAAGGAAGAAAGGACTCGGACGTCCGATGGGGGCGACCGCCCGCGCCAGGTCGGGCAGCAGGGGTCAGGAGTCCTCGATCAAGAGGGGCACGAGGTTCTCGTTCGCCTTGACCGGCACGCCCCAGGTGCCGCCGTCCCAGGCCCAGCCCTTGTTGATGTCGAAGGAGACGGCGCGGGTGCTGTCGGCGGTCAGATCGATCAGCAGGCCCGACGCATAGGCCTTGTAGATCACCGTGCCGGTGTTGACGGTGTTGGAGGCGAAGGTCAGCAGGACCTTCTCGATCGGCACCACGACATCCAGCATGTTGCCGTGCAGGGGGATGGCGCACATCGGATTGGCGGACCCGTTGTTCATCTGGGAGATGCCGGCCGTCAGGGGCATGCTGGACTGATTGAAGATGGAAATCGCCAGCGGCGTGCCTTCGCTGACCGGAGTCAGGTTCTGGTCCTCATCGACATTGGCGGTCTGGCCCAGATTGATGTCGACATTGGCGCTGGCGTCGATGACGCCGTTGGAGATGATCTGATCCGTCGAGATGTAGGCCTGATACTGCTCGGTCCATTTGACCCTGGTGGTGTTCAGGAAGTTCAGATCGGTGAACCAGACCAGCGGCGCGGCGCCGACCACGGTGCTCTTGACGGCCTTGAACCCGTACAGGGCATAGCCGCCGTCCTTCAGCTCTTTGACGGTCTCGGGGGACAGGGAGATATCGATTTCATAGGGCGTGGACATGGCGGATCTCGTGGCGAAAGGTCGCCCCGGCAGGGCCGGGCGTGGATGGCGAAATGCAATCCATGCGATAATAATCGCCGCTATTTACTACCTTAGGTAGGATTGTTCCTTGTGTCCCGCACACGAAAGCGGGCGACCTCTTGCGCGCGGCGCTTCAAGGGTGGTCCCGGACGGGTTTGAGAATTCTGACCAGGCCGACCAGCGCGTCGACCGCTTCAGAGGCGCGATCTTCGGACAGATCCGCCAGAAGCTCCCGGGTCAGCCGATCGAGCTTCGCGTCCTCGTCCCTGTGGGCATGGACATGGCCGCGCCCGGTCAGGAGCCAGTCCAGCGAGACATCGAGCGCGCGACAAAGTTTGACGGCGTTGTCCAGCGAGATCGACGGACCCCGGCGCCATCGGCTGATGGCGCTTTCATCGACGCCCAGCTCGACGGCCAGCGCGTATGACTTGTGAATCCTTTGCGCTTTCAGCGCCTGATCCAGTCGTTCCTTCCAGCCCTGCATTGTTCAAACCCCGCATCGCGCCGCGTCCCGAGGCATTCGGGCCGACCTGCAGGATCATAGAACATTTAGTGAACGTCGGGGAGACGCAAGGCGAAGACGGGGGTGTTGGGGACGTCTCAGACCGCCGTGCCGCCCACCGTCAGGCCGCCGATCTTGAGCGAGGGCTGGCCGATGCCGACCGGCACGCCCTGGCCCGCCTTGCCGCAGACGCCGACGCCGGGGTCGAAGGCGAAGTCGTCACCGATCATCGAGACATTGGTCAGGGCCGTGGCGCCGTCGCCGATCAGGGTCGCGCCGCGCACGGGGGCGGTGATCTTCCCGTCCTCGATCAGATAGGCCTCGGTGCACTGGAAGACGAACTTGCCGTTGGTGATGTCCACCTGACCGCCGCCGAAGTTGGCGGCATAGAGGCCGCGTTTGGTCGAGGCGATCATGTCGGCCTGTTTGGCCGAGCCGCCCTCCATGAAGGTGTTGGTCATGCGCGGCATGGGCTGGTGGGCAAACGATTGGCGGCGGCCGTTGCCGGTGGCGCGCTGGCCCAGCTGACGCGCCGACAGGCGGTCGTTCATCAGCCCGACCATGATGCCGTCCTCGATCAGGACGGTGCGCGAGGTCGGGGTGCCTTCGTCATCGACGCTCAGAGATCCGCGCCGGCCGGCGATGGAGCCGTCATCGACGATGGTGACGCCCGGCGCGGCGACGCGCTGGCCCATCATGCCGGAGAAGACCGACGAGCCCTTGCGGTGGAAGTCGCCCTCGAAGCCGTGGCCGATAGCCTCGTGCAGCAGGACGCCGGGCCAGCCGGCGGCGAGAACGACATCCATCTCTCCGGCCGGGCAGTCGACCGCCTCGAGATTGACCAGGGCGCCGCGCAGGGCCTCATCCACCTGGGCCTGCCAGCGGTCGGGCGTAATCCAGTTTTCGAACCCGGCCCGGCCGCCCGCGGCGTTGGACATGGTCTCACGCCGGCCGTCCTTCTCCACCGTGATGGAGACGTTCAGCCGCACGAGCGGGCGCACGTCTCGCACGGTCAGGGCGTCGGCCCGCAGGATCTCAATGGCGCGGCGCTCGCCGACGATGGAGGCCGAGACCTGGACGACGCGCGGGTCGCGGGCGCGGGCCCAGGCGTCGATCTCCTGCAGCAGGGCGATCTTGTCGGAGAAGGCGGGCGAGGCAAGAGGATCGATGTCCCCGTAGAGCTTCTGGTTGGTGGCGCGGGGCCCCTCGGCGGTGACGCCGGCGTGGCCGGACTTGGCCAGCGCCGCCGAATCGGCGGCGCGGCGGAGGGCGGCCGAGCTGATCTCGTTGGCGTGGGCGTAGCCGGCGGTTTCTCCCGCCACGACGCGCAGGCCGAAGCCCTCGGTGGCGTCATAGGCGGCAGCCTTCAGACGGCCGTCGTCGAAGACGAGCGATTCGGACTCGGAGCGTTCAAGAAACAGTTCGCCGTCATCGGCGCCGTGCAGCGCCTCCCGGAGGATCGACAGGGCTTCGTCAGGATCGACGCCCGAGGTTTCGAGCAGGGGAGGCGGAGGGATGTGGACGGTCATCCCCGGAAGATAGGGAGGCGATCAGTGATTGTCTCCTCCCTGCGCAGCAGGCGTGGGGAGGTGGATCCGTAGCGAAGCGAAGGAGACGGAGGGGTTCTTCGTGCGGCAAGAACCCCTCCGTCAGCTCGTGAAGAGCTCGCTGCCACCTCCCCATTCGCCAAGCGGCGAACGGGGAGGAGACGCTGACGGACTGGCTACGGCGCCGGGACTTCCCTCGAGGTGCTGACCGACACGCCTTCCGCACGGCCGATTTCCCGTGAGGTGGTGATCGTGGTGGAGACCGTTGCGAAGTCCACCTCGCCGGAACCCGAGACCTGCTGGTTGACCGTCGCCGGACGGGTGGTCAGGACCGTGTCGCCCGATCCTGAGATCGAGATGTCCGCCTTGCCCGTCGGAGCCACCACCGCGTCTCCCGACCCGGCGATGGCGACATTGGCGTCAGTCGTGACGAGCGAGCCCAGGTCGGCGTCGCCGGAGCCGGAGATATCGACTTCGAGGGCGCGGGTACGACCGGTCGCCGAAACCTCGCCGGAACCCGAGATATCGACCGACAGGGTGTCCTGGTCATAGTCGCGCAGCAGCACGCTGGCCGAGCCTTCCACATTGAAGGTGTTGATGGCGGGCGCCGTGACGACGATCTTCACCTCTTCGGAATGGACCCAGATGCCCCGGCCGTGTTCGTTCCGGCCGAAGACGACCGTCTCGTGGTTGGGACCGTCTGTGTCCGCCCAGGTCAGGCGTCCATCGACCAGTCGCACCTTTTCCACCAGTTGGGCCGGGCCCGTGACGGTGACGCCGGGCGTATCGCCCTGGACATATTCGACGTCGGCCGACAGATCGACGGTCAGGGTCTGACCGCCGGTCCACTCCAGGGTCCGGGTCGTATCGAGGTCGCGCGTGCCGTCCTCGCGCCTGAACGAGACGGTGTCGCCATCACGGTCGTTGAAGGTCCACTCCCAGCCGTGGCGGGCCATGTCGCGGCCCCCCAGGGCAAAGGCGCCGGCGATGGAGGCCGTGGCCAGGACGAGGCCGGCCGCGGCGATGATGAGAAGGGTCCGGATCATGCGACGTCTCCCACGACGGTATTGGTGGATTGGGGATCGAGCGCCGGCTTCAGCAGGCGGTAGTGCAGGCGGGCGAACCAGACGATGGCGTTGATCAGGCCGATGGTGACGACGGCCAGAAGCGCTCCGGCCGAGGTTGCGCCGGCCATCAGGCCAAGGCCGGCCAGAATAGCGCCAAGGGCGCCTCCGGGACCGTCCGCGAACGGCCCGGCGACCATGAGCACGCCGCCGCCGATGAAGAGGCCTATGACCGCCATGGCGACGCCGAACAGGGTGCCGATCACGCCCATCAGGATGGGCAGCAGGATCAGGATGTCGATGGCGCCCAGGCCGAGCACCGCGAAGACGGCGGCGGCGGCGGCGGAGGGGTTCTTCTCCTGATGCCAGCGTTGGGCGCCGGCCTCGGCGCGGAGTTCACGAGCGAGGCGGGCCGGATCACCGAGCGCGGTGGCCACCTCGGCCTCCGAGCGGCCGGCGGCTATGCCGTCGTCGAAATGCGTCTCGTAGTCCGCGACGATCTCGGCGGCCACGGACATCGGCAGGCCGACGAGGCCCTGTCTCAGGCGACTGAGAAATTCGGTTCGTGTCATGCTGCTTCTCCCGGAGCAGGAGCCACGGGTGCTTCGTCATTGGCGACGATCGCATCCACGGCGCGAGTGAAATGGGTCCATTCGGCGGACTGGGCGACCAGCGCGTCGCGCCCGGCCGGGCTGAGCCGATAGTATTTGCGCGACGGCCCCGACGATGATTCGACCAGATAGGTCTCCACCAGCCCGTCGGTCTGCATGCGGCGCATGAGCGGGTAGATGGTGCCTTCGCCCATGTCGATCGCATCCGACAGGCGGCTGGCGATCTCGTAGGCATAGCTGTCGGCGCGGGCCAGGAGGGCCAGGACACATAGTCCGAGCACCCCCTTCTTCAACTGGATCTCTATGGTTTCGGGCATGTCCGAACACCTCCTTTGATTTCCATAGGCTATCGCAAGGTATCTTGCGGCGCAAGGTAGCTGTTAAAACATGACAGCGATTTAAGAATCGACGTTCTCTCCCGAGGCGCGACGAAATCGCGCCTGCGACGCCCAATCGCTTGGCAACCGCGAACCGGGGCGATATGGACCGGCCCTGAAACGCCGTGTCTCCAGAGAGCCCGGCCAAGTATATGCGAGTGGATCGCAAATACTTGATGCAGATGACTTTGATGAGGATTTCTCGCATGGGACTGGGCACTCGAGCCCTGAGCAAGGCCGGTGGCGTTCTGGCCTCCGCATCGCTCGCCGTCTTCTTCGCCACCCCGACGTGGGCGCAGGACCTGATGGGCCAGCCGACGCCGGGCGGCATCGGCCTGCAGCCGGCTGCGTCGCCGCTGAAGCATCAGGCGCATATCTTCCACGACGCCATCCTGATGCCGATCATCACCGCGATCTGCGTGCTGGTGCTGGGCCTGATCATCTGGATCGCCATCCGCTATAACGAGAAGGCCAATCCGGTTCCGGCGAAGTGGAGCCACAACACCCTGATCGAGATCATCTGGACGGTCCTGCCCGTCATGATCCTGGTCGGCATCTCGCTGTTCTCGTTCCGCCTGCTGTTCGCCTATCACGACATGCCGACGCCGGACCTGACGGTGAAGGCCACGGGCAACCAGTGGAACTGGGCCTATGAGTACCCGGACCAGGGCATCGCCGAATACATCTCGGCCATGCTTCCGGAAGACGAGGCCCGCGCCCAGAACGTCCCGTACCGCCTGGCCGCCAGCGAGCCGATCGTGGTGCCGGTCGGCAAGACCGTCCGCGTGCTGGTGACCGCCGCCGACGTGATCCACGCCTTCGCCCTGCCGGCCTTCGGCCTGAAGACCGACGCCGTCCCCGGCCGGGTCAACGAGACCTGGTTCCGCGCCGAGCGCACGGGCGTCTTCTACGGCCAGTGCTCGGAACTTTGCGGCGTCGACCATGCCTTCATGCCGATCCAGATCAATGTCGTGACGGAGGCCGAGTTCGCGGTCTGGGTCGCCTCCAAGGGCGGCTCGATGACCCCGGCCACGGCCGCTGAAGCGCCTGGCGGCACCGCCGCCCAGGTCGCGGTCGGCACGACTGACGCGGCCGCTCCGGCCGCTCCCGTCGCCGGCGCGATCCCGACCGCCCAGACTGCAACCACGCCGACGGCTCCCGCCGCCGGAACCGCTCCCGCTGCGACGGCCCCCGCCGCCGCGGCCCCGGCCGCCCAGTAACCGCGAGCCAGAGACCGAAATGGCCACCGACATCACCGCTGACACGCACGCGAATCCCGGGCACGACGCCCATGAGGAGCACGATCACAAGCCGGGCTTCTTCACCCGCTGGTTCCTGTCCACCAACCACAAGGACATCGGCACCCTCTACCTGCTGTTCGCCATCATGGCGGGCCTGGTCGGCGGTTTCCTGTCCGGCCTGATTCGCCTGGAACTGGCCGCACCCGGCATCCAGTATTTCGTCGAAGGCGGCCTGATCCAGCAACTGGGCATCGTTGAAGCCTCCAAGCATGGCTACAACGTCACCGTCACGGCCCACGCCCTGATCATGATCTTCTTCATGGTCATGCCCGCCATGATCGGCGGCTTCGGCAACTGGTTCGTTCCGATCATGATCGGCGCGCCGGACATGGCCTTCCCGCGCATGAACAACATCTCCTTCTGGCTGCTGGTCGCGGCCTGGGTGCTGCTGTGCCTGTCGATGTTCGTCGACGGCGGTCCGGGCAAGGGCTTCGGTGGCGGCTGGACCATCTATCCGCCGCTCTCGACCGTCGGCCACACCGGCCCGGCCATGGATCTGGCAATCTTTTCCCTGCACGTCGCGGGCGCTTCGTCGATCCTCGGCGCGATCAACTTCATCACCACCATCTTCAACATGCGCGCGCCGGGCATGACCCTGCACCGGATGCCCCTGTTCGCCTGGTCGGTGCTGGTCACCGCCTTCTTGCTGCTGCTGTCGCTGCCCGTTCTGGCGGGCGCCATCACCATGCTGCTGACGGACCGGAACTTCGGCACCCACTTCTTCGATCCGGCCGGCGGCGGCGACCCGGTGATGTTCCAGCACCTGTTCTGGTTCTTCGGTCACCCCGAGGTCTACATCCTGATCCTGCCAGGCTTCGGCATCATCTCGCACATCGTCTCGACCTTCTCGAAGAAGCCCGTGTTCGGCTACCTCGCCATGGCCTACGCCATGGTCGCCATCGGCTTCGTCGGGTTCATCGTGTGGGCCCACCACATGTACACGGTCGGCATGAGCGTGAACCTGCGCGCCTATTTCATCGCTGCGACCATGATCATCGCTGTGCCGACGGGGGTGAAGATCTTCAGCTGGATCGCCACGATGTGGGGCGGTTCGGTCAGCTTCAAGACCCCTATGCTGTGGGCCATCGGCTTCATCTTCCTGTTCACCGTCGGCGGTGTGACCGGCGTGGTCCTGTCCAATGCGGGCATCGATTACAGCCTGCATGACACCTATTACGTGGTGGCCCACTTCCACTACGTGCTGTCGCTGGGCGCCGTGTTCGCGATCTTCGCGGGCTTCTACTACTGGTTCGAGAAGATGTTCGGCGTGAAGTACAACGAATATCTGGGTGCGACGCACTTCTGGATCATGTTCGTCGGCGTGAACATCGTCTTCTTCCCGCAGCACTTCCTGGGTCTGCAGGGCATGCCGCGCCGCTATGTCGACTATCCGGAAGCCTTTACCCTCTGGAACCAGGTCTCCTCGGTCGGCTATGCGATCACGGTTGTCGGCGTGCTGGTCTTCCTGATCATGCTGGTCGAGGCCGCCGTTCGTCGCCGTCCGGGTGTCGCCAACCCCTGGGGTGAAGGCGCCACGACCCTGGAGTGGACCCTGTCCTCACCGCCGCCGCACCATCAGTTCAACGAACTGCCGGTGGTGAAGGGCGACAGCCACTAAACCCCTCCCGTCCGTGTTAGGATGAGGGCCGCCTTCCGACCCCGGGAGGCGGCCCCTCTCATTTGATGACTCAAGCCCCAGCCCCCATCCAGGTCCACGTCCCGTCGACAACCCAGCCGGAAGATTTCTTCCAGCTGCTGAAGCCGCGCGTGATGTCGCTGGTAGTGTTCACCGCCGCGACCGGCCTGGTCGTCGCGCCGGGCTCGATCAACCCTCTGGTCGCCGCCATCGCCATCCTGTGCATCGCCGTCGGCGCGGGCGCGGCGGGCGCGCTGAACATGGCGATCGAGGGCGAGACCGACGCCTTGATGCGCCGCACGCGGGGCCGTCCCGTCGCTGCGGGGCGACTGAAGCGCAACGACGCCATCGCCTTCGGCATCGTCCTTTCGGTCTTTTCGGTCATGCTGCTGGGCATGAACACAAACTGGTTCGCGGCCGGTCTGCTGGCCATGACCATCGTCTATTACGCCGTCTTCTACACGATGATGTTGAAGCGCCGGACGCCGCAGAACATCGTCATCGGCGGGGCGGCGGGCGCCTTCCCGCCCGTGATCGGCTGGGCCGCCGCGACCGGATCGGCGCCGTGGCAGGCGTGGCTGCTGTTCCTGATCATCTTCCTGTGGACCCCGCCGCACAGCTGGGCCCTGGCCCTGTATTCGGCCGGCGACTACGCCAAGGCCGGCATCCCGATGATGCCGGTGGCCAAGGGGGCGAAATCGACCCGGCTGCAGATCCTGCTCTACAGCCTGATTTTCGTGCCGGTCGCGATCGCCCCGGGCGTCGTCGGCATGGGGGGTGGCATCTATCTGACCGTCTCGATCGTCGGCGGCCTGGCCTTCCTGGCCCTGGCCGCACGGCTGTGGCGCTCCCGCGCCGGGGACGCGCCCGACAAGGCCGAGGCCGTGGGGCGAGAGGCCGCATTGTATGATGTCCGCGTCGAGGCCAAACCGGCGCGGAACCTGTTCGCCTTCTCGATCCTGTATCTGATGGCGCTGTTCGCGGCCCTTCTGGTCGAGAGCTTCGTCGTTCCCGGAACCTGAGCCCATGCCCGTCTATCTGACGCCTGAACAACTCGCGGCCCGCAACAAGCGCAGTCTTTGGATCGCCGTGGGCCTGGTCGCCTTCATCGTGCTGATCTTCACCACGACCTTCATGCGGATGCAGGCGAACATGACGGCCCGTACGGCCCAGGACCGTGCATTGGCGTCCGCGCCCGCGCAGCCTGCGTCGATGGCTGAGACCTCCAACTGATGGCCGCGCCCCGATCCGCAAAACTGATCGCCCTGCTGTGCGCCGGGGTGGTCGTGACCATGACCGGCGCCGCCTTCGCGGCGGTGCCGCTGTACCGGATGTTTTGTCAGGTCACCGGCTTCAACGGTACGACGATGAAGGCGGACAAGGCTCCGACGGAGACGCTGGACCGGGAAGTGGTTATCCGCTTCGACACCAATGTTCGGGGCCTGCCCATGGTGTTCAAGGCTGAACAGGTCACTCAGCGGGTGAAGATCGGCGAGACCGGTATCGCGTATTTCGACGTCACCAACACCTCGGACAAGCCGATCCTGGCCCGCGCCAGCTACAACGTCGTGCCTGAGCAGACGGGAGCCTATTTCCAGAAGCTGCAATGCTTCTGCTTCGACGATCAGACGATCGCGGCGGGCGAGACCCGCCAGTTCCCGATGCAGTATTTCATCGCGCCCGAGATGGTCGATGACCGCGAGGTTGCGGGCGTCAACGAGATCACCCTGAGCTACACCTTCTATCCCGTGCAGGACGATCAGGGGGCTTCTAATCAGAACGCCTCCCGCGGGGGCACTGGCGCGGGCTGAACGCCGACGCTATAGCCCGTTCGAACTTCTCCTCTCTCGCCGATTCAGAGACACGACGCATGGCCCACGCCGCTCCACACCACGACTATCACCTGGTCGATCCCAGCCCCTATCCGCTGGTCGCCTCGATCGCGACGACGGTCATGATGGTCGGCGCCGTGGCCTGGATGAAGGGCCTCTTCGGCCTGCCGGAAGGCACGTCGTGGCTGTTCTTCGCCGGTCTGGCCGGCGTGCTCTACTCGGCCTTCGGCTGGTGGTCGGACGTGATCAAGGAAAGCCGTCGCGGCGATCACACGCCGGTCGTCTCGATCGGCCTGCGCTACGGCATGGTGCTGTTCATCGCGTCGGAGATCATGTTCTTCGCCGCCTTCTTCTGGATGTTCTTCGAGATGGCGGTCTTCAACGAAGCCCGCGCCCACATCCCGGAAATCTCCAACTGGGCCGATACCGCCGCCGCCTGGTCGACCTGGCCGCCCAAGGGCGTCGAGGTTCTGGATCCGTGGCAGCTGCCGCTGTTGAACACCGTAATCCTGCTGCTGTCCGGCACGACCGTCACCTGGGCGCACCACGCCCTCCAGGTCGGCGACCGCAACGGCGCCAAGATGGGCCTGGTCATCACCGTGGTCCTGGGCGCGCTGTTCACCGCGGTTCAGGTCTATGAATACCAACACATCCTCCACGAGAACCTGTTCTTCAACGCGGAAGCCGCCAACTCGGGCCTGTACGGTTCGATCTTCTTCATGGCGACGGGTTTCCACGGCTTCCACGTCCTGCTCGGCACCATCTTCCTGGCCGTCTGCCTGCTGCGCCTGCTGGCCGGCCAGATGACGCCTCAGAAGCATTTCGGCTTCGAGGCCGCCGCCTGGTACTGGCATTTCGTGGACGTGGTCTGGCTGTTCCTGTTCGCCTTCGTCTATGTGACGTTCGGCTAGGGACGGCGTTGGACAGCGGTCCACTCCAACCTGACACTCCTGCACCGGCGCGGATCGACCCGATCCGCGCCGGTTTGCTTTGCCGCTGCCCGAACTGCGGCAACGGGCCGTTGTTTTCGGGCTTCCTGAAGTTGGTCGAGCGCTGCGCGGTCTGCGGCTTCGACTTCACCCGGCTGAACACCGGCGACGGGGCCGCCATCTTCGTCATGCAGATCGCCGGTGGTCTGGTGGTGTTCGGGGCGCTGTTCGTCCAGATCGCCTATGACCCGTCGGTCTGGGCCATGCTGGTCGTTGCCCTGCCGCTGGTCGTGGGGATGTCGCTGGGACTGATGCAGCCGGGCAAGGGGGTGATGATCGCCCTGCAGATGCGCCACCGGGCGGGACAGATGCGCACCAATGACTGAGCAAGATCCACAGTCCTCCCCCATCGGGTCAGGGGGCCAACCCCAGACGCCGGATGTGGAACGGGGCCCCTTCGTCTCTCCGCTTCGCTCCGAGCCTGAGGACGGCTCGTATACGAGCCGCCCGCAGCCCCTGACGGGCGAGGATTTGGTCCTTGCGCGGTTCCCCATCCTCCTGACCCTGTTTCTGCTGGTCTGCGTCGCCCTGCTGTGCGGGCTCGGGACCTGGCAGGTGCAGCGGATGCACTGGAAGGAACAGTTGATCGCCAAGGCCGAGGCGGCGGCCCAACTGCCGCCCGCGCCATTGCCCGAGGTCCTGACCGCTGCCGATCCGGAGTTCCGCAAGGCTCTGGTCGTGTGTCGCGGCCTGCCGACCGCGGCCTATGTCGAGTTGCAGTCGATCCATGACGGCCAGCCCGGCAGCCGGCTGATCTCGGCCTGCGTGCCTGAGGGGATGACCCAGACCTTCCTCGTCGATCGGGGCTTCGTGGCCGACAGCATCTCGGCGCGGCCGCGTGTGCTGGCCTCGACCTTGCCTCTGGCCATGGCGGTGGAGCTGCGCCGGTCGCCTCCGCCCGGAGCCATGACGCCGCCGCCCGCAAACGGCCGTTTCTATGGCCGGGACAATGCAGCCGTCTCGGCACAGCTGGGGGCCGCCGCGCCGTCGGAGTTCACCCTGTTCGCCCTGGCCTCGCCCAATCCGGAGATCGGGGCGCTGATCGCTTCGGCCCCCCCGGCGGCCTTCTCGAACAACCATCTGGGATACGCCCTGACCTGGTACGGGCTGGCGCTGGCCCTCGTGGGTTTCTATGTGGCCGTGCTCGTCCGACGCTACCGAAAGCCCATCCCCTGACCGCTTCTATTCATACCTTGTCCAACGGCGTCCGCGTCGTTTGCGATCCCATGCCCGGCCTGCGCACCCTGGCCCTGACCGTGGCGGTCAAGGGCGGGGCACGGTGGGAGAGCGAGAGCCGCTCCGGTTGGTCGCACCTGCTCGAACACCTGGTGTTCAAGGGCGCCGGCGACATGGGCGCGCGCGACATCGTCGAACGGATCGAAGCCGAGGGCGGCTCGATCAACGCCGCCACCGGCTATGAGCGGACCAGTTTCGAGATCCGGGCCCTGGACGGATCGCTGGGCCTCGCAATGCAGGTGGTGTCGGATCTGGTGTTCCGCCCCACGCTCGACGCCGCCGAGATCGAGCGTGAGAAGGACGTCGTGGCCCAGGAGATCGCCGAGGCCTTCGACACGCCCGACGACCATGTCTTCGAAATGGCCCAGACCAAGGCCTTCTCAGGCCAGCCGCTGGGCCGCCCGATTCTCGGCTCGATCGCCAGCCTGAAGCCGGTCGATCGCACGACCATCAGTGACTGGCGCGCGCGACTCTATTCGCCCGACCGGATGGTGGTGGCGGTGTCCGGCGCGGTGGACGAGCTCGAGCTGCTGGCCCTGGCCGAGCGCTGGTTCGCCGACGCTGTGGCCCAGCCCGCCGATGCGCCGGAGCCCGCGACCTTCATCGGCGGCACGGCGGCCCTGTCGCGCAAGATCGAACAGGCCAATCTGGTGTTCCAGCTTCCGTCGCTGGCGACGGGCGATACGGGCATTCCGGCGCTGCGGCTGTTCACGGAGATCCTCGGCGGGGGGATGGCGTCCCGCCTGTTCCAGAGCGCGCGCGAGGAGCGGGGACTGGCGTACGCCATCGACGCCTATCAGGAGCCCTATGAGGACGGCGGGGTGCTGGGGATTTATGCGGGCGCGGCGGCGGACCGGGCGGTCGAACTGGCCCAGGTCTGCGCCGACGAGATCCGCGACCTGACGCTGAAGGGCCCGACCGACGCCGAACTGTCGCGCGCCAAGGCGGTGCTGAAGGGCGGGCTATGGATGTCGGACGAGAGCCCGGCCAGCCGCGCGGGGCGCAACGCCGCCCAGACCCTGATGTTCGGCGCGCCGGTGCCATCCGACGACACGGCGGCGCGGATGGAGGCGGCGACGATTGCGGACTTGAAGGCCGTCGGCGAGCGGATACTCGCCTCGGGCAAGGCCTCGACGGCGGTGCTGGGGCCCAAGGCGGCAGCGCCGGCGGGGCGGGCATTTGTTGAGAGAGTGGCTCAGTAATCCTCCCCCTTTGGGGGAGGTGGCACGGAGCGTAGCGCAGTGACGGTGGGGGCTAGCCCCGGACTCCGGCATGTGCGGCAGGCGCCCTCCACCGCTTCGCGGTCCCCCTCCCCCAATGGGGGAGGATTTGAACTCGCCTTCGGGCGTCTGCTCGGGCTATCTCTTCGTCCATGGCCCTGCTGGACTGGATGACGGATGCGACCGGTCCCGTGGTCGAGGGCGCGGGCGTGCTGCTGCGGCCGCCGCGCACGGGCGATTACTCGGCCTGGGCCGACCTCCGGGAGCATTCGCGAGACTACCTGCAACCGTGGGAGCCGTCCTGGCCGGACGACGACCTGACCCGGGCCGCCTATCGGCGCAGACTGGGCGTCTATGCGCGCGAGATGGAGCTGGGCCACGCCTGGCCGTTCTTCGTCTTCGATCCGTCCGGGCGGACCCTGATGGGGGCCATCACCCTGTCGAACGTGCGGCGGGGCGTCGCAGAGACCGGCACCCTGGGCTATTGGGTCGGGCAACCGTTCGCCGGGCTTGGCGTGGCGACCGCCGCCGTGCAGGCCATGACAGTGTTCGCGTTCCGCTCGGTGCGCCTGCATCGGCTGGAGGCGTCCTGCCTGCCGGCCAACACGGCGTCGCGCCGGGTTCTGGAAAAAGCCGGGTTCCTGAAGGAGGGCGAGGCGCGGGCTTATCTTAAAATTAACGGCGCATGGGCAGATCATATCCTGTTCGGCCTCGTGGCGGACGACGTCGCTGTGTCCTGAAGGAACGCCTGCACCCGTGACCCCGCGACCCCGTACCATGACCTGGGACGCGACCACGGCCATCGAGGCGCTGGCCGCCGCTGATTCCGCCCTGTGGATATGGACCCCGGGCGACGATCAGATCCGTTTCACCGGCGCGACCCGTTCGCTGGGACTGGGCCCTTTGGCGCCGGAATGTTCGGGCGCCGCCTTCATCGCCCTCGCCCTGCCCCAGGACCGGTCACTGGCCGAACGGGTGCTGAAACCCGCCGCCGAAGGGACCGAAATCGCCTTGCGGCTGCGCATGCGGGGAGCCGAGACCTGTCTGTGGCGAGGCGTCTGGCTTGAGGATGGCCTCCGCGCCGCCGGCATGGTGGCGCTGGAAACCAAGATCGCGGGCGCTGACAAGGATGTGCTGACCGGCCTGCTGGACCGCCGCAGCTTCCTCAATCGCGCCGCCGAGACCCTGACCGCGCCCGGCGAATACGACATGGTCGTCGCCGATATCGACCGCCTGCGCCGCCTCAACGAGGCCCTGGGCCACGAGCGCACCGACATGGTGATCTCCGCGCTCGGATCGCGCATGGCCGCCGCCTTCTCGTTCGACGCCAATCCGGCCCGGATCGGCGAGGACGAATTCGCCGTCCTGGTGCCGCGCGGGGTCGGCAACGCCGCTGATCGGCTCAGGGACGCGCTGGAACAGCCGCTGCGGGTCGCGGGCTTCGACATCTATCCAACCGTCTCGATCGGTTCGGTGACCTTCGAGGGCGGGCCGGACGCGCCGGACGCCGCCGAGCTTTTGCGCCGGGTCGAACTGGCTGTCGGCGCCGCCAAGAAGGCCGGGCGCGGCGGTGCCGCAGCCTATGGACGGGCGATGGAGAGCGACAGCCTCAGCCGCCTGGCGCTTGAGGCCGACCTGCGCAACGCCTTCGTGCGCGGCGAGATCGAACCCTTCTTCCAGCCGATCGTGAACCTGAACACCGGCGCGGTGGCCGGGTTCGAGGCCCTGGCCCGCTGGCGTCACCCCAAGCGCGGCCTCGTGCCGCCGGACGAGTTCCTCGGCCTGACCGACGAGATGGGCCTGATGAACGATCTGGGCCTGATGATGATGACCCAGTCGGCGCGCCAGCTGGCGGAGTGGCTGAAGCGCCACCCCTCGGCCGGCAAGCTGTTCTGCAGCGTCAACCTGTCGGTCGGCGAGATCGAGCGGCCGAACCTCGTCGAGGATGTCGCGCGCGTGATCCAGGAGACCGGCCTGCCCTGGGGCGCGCTGAAGCTGGAGGTCACCGAGGGCGACATCATGCGCGACACGGCCTCGGCCGCGATCATCCTGCAGAAGCTCAAGGATGTGGGCGCGTCGCTCGCGCTCGACGACTTCGGCACGGGCTTCTCGTCGCTGTCGTACTTGGCGCGCCTGCCGTTCGATACGCTGAAGATCGACCGCTATTTCGTGCTGACGATGGATAAGGACGAGGGCTCGGCGAAGATCGTCAAGTCGGTCGTCAACCTGGGTCGCGACCTCAACCTGGAGGTCGTGGCCGAGGGGGTGGAGAACGCCGGGCTGGCGGCCCTGCTGCTCGACGCCAGCTGCCACTACGGCCAGGGCTTCGGCTATGCGCCTGCGCTGCCCGCGCAGGAGGCCGAGGTCTATCTCAACGAAAGCCTCTCCGACGGCGTCGCGCCGCTGAAGGCAAGGTCGGGGTGACTTTCGTCTCCTCCCTGTCCGAAGGATGGGGAGGTGGCAGCGAGCCTCTTCGCGAGCTGACGGAGGGGTTCTGGAGGGCGGCAAGAACCCCTCCGTCTCTCCGCTGCGCTCCGAGCCACCTCCCCATCTTCGATGGGGAGGAGACGCAAGCGGCTAGGCCCTGCCGCTCTGCCCCGACAGCATCGCCGCATCGACGCCGAGGCCGGCCAGCGCGCGCGCCCACTTCGTGTCGAAATCCGTATCGAACAGCAGGTCGAGGTCGGCGTCGGCCGTCAGCCAGACGTTCTCGCCCAGTTCCTCCTCCAGTTGGCCGTCGCCCCATCCGGCATAGCCGAGCAGCAGGGTCGAACGGCGCGGGCCGGCGAGGGGGTCGGTCATGGCCGCGAGCGCCTCGCGCGTGCCGGTCAGGGCAAGGCCCGCGCCGAACGGTGTCGAGGTGTCGTCGATCATCCAGTCGTCGGTGTGGAGCACGAAGCCGCGCTCGCGCTCGACCGGGCCGCCAACCATGACGGGGCGACCCCTCGACGCGTCGGGGGCGTTGACCGACAATTTGGTCAGGACGGCCTTCAGGTCGACGCCGGGGGCCGGCCGATCGACCCGCACGCCCATCGCATGGTCGGGCTCGTGGGCGCAGACCAGGATCACCGCATGCTCGAAACGGGGGTCGCCGATGCCGGGCATGGCCACCAGCAGCCGGCCCGCGAGGGATTGGAAATCGTCCATGACTGAATGATCGGTGCGCCGGGGGCGTTACGCAAGGCGAGAGCGGTCACGATCACGCTTGGCGAGGGCTACGGGTGCGCCTATCTGACCGAAGTCGGCGCACGCGCCTCTTTCACAGACCTCCCGGAGCCTCCCATGACGATCCAGATCGGCGACCGCATCCCCTCGGCCACCCTGTCGCAAGGCACTCCGGAAGGCCCCAGGCCGGTCCACACCGACGAGTTCTTCAAGGGCAGGACCGTCGCCCTCTTCGCCGTTCCCGGCGCCTTCACCCCGACCTGCTCGGCGCGTCACCTGCCCGGTTATGTCGACAACAAGTCGGTGCTCGCGGAGAAGGGCGTCGACGTGATCGCCTGCCTGTCCGTCAACGACGCCTTCGTGATGAACGCCTGGGCCGAGAGCCAGAGCCTGACACCAGATGACGTGGTCATGCTGGCCGACGGCAGCGGTGACTTCACTCGCACGCTCGGCCTGGTGCTGGACGCGCGCGGTTTCGGCATGGGCGAGCGCTCGCAGCGCTATTCGATGCTGGTCAAGGACGGCGTCGTCACCCAGCTGAACATCGAACAGGGCGGCGAGTTCAAGGTATCGTCGGCGGAACACCTGCTGGCGCAGCTTTAGAGGCCGGCGGCGCATGACGGACGTCTTCTCTCCGGAGAAGCGCAGCGCCGTCATGCGTCGGGTCAAGGGGCGCGACACCGCGCCAGAGATCGCGATGCGGCGGATGCTGCGCGCGGCGGGAGTCGGCTATCGGCTGGGCGGCTCAGGCCTGCCCGGCAGGCCGGATATCGTCATGCAGGGGCGGCGGACGGTGGTCTTTGTCCACGGCTGTTTCTGGCATGGCCACGACTGCGCGAGGGGCTAGCGAAAGCCCAGGGCCAATGCCGACTACTGGACCGCCAAACTGGCGAGAAATGTCGCCAGGGATCGTCAAGTCGTCGCCAAATTGACCAACGACGGCTGGCGTGTCGTCACGGTCTGGGAATGTGGTCTGAAGGCGCCGGACGCCGCGTCGAAACTGGTCGCCGAGGTGACCGGTCAGGCGGCGACGGTCTCGGCCTCGGCGGCTTCGGACTCTTCGCCCGCCAGGACGTGACTTAGGGCGCCCAGCAGGGCGGTCGGGGTCAGGGGCTTGGACACGAAATAGGTCATGCCTGCGGCCATGCAGGCGGCGATGTCGTCGGGCGAGGTGTCGGCGGTGACGGCGATTACGGGGGTCGTGGCGTTCAATCCGCCGCCGGCGCGGAGCCTGCGGGTGGTTTCGCGGCCGTCGAGCTCGGGCATCCGCACATCCATGAAGATGACGTCGAACTCGGCGGTCTGACACTGGGCCAGGGCCAGAAGGCCGTCTGCGGCGGTCGCGATATCGCAGCCCAGCGGAGAGAGGATCAGCTCCACCGCGCGGCGGTTGATGTCGTGGTCATCGACGACCAGCACGCGCAGGGGCCGGTCCGCCTCCTGCTCGGGGTCGTTGCCGATCTCGTTGCCGATCTCGGGGCCGCTCTCGACCGGCAGCGTCTCTGCCTCGGGCTCTATCGACGCAGGAGCGGTCTCGAAGACCGGCGTTGAGGGCGTGGGCACGGGCGTAGCCGCGCGGCGCGTCCGTGGGGCCAGGCTGCGGACAATGTCGCCCCGGCTCTCCTGGTTGAAGCCCTTCGGTGCGACGATGATGGCGTCGCCGCGTGGCAGAAGAAGCGACAGGGTGAAGGCGGCGCCCTCTCCCGGACAGCTGCGGGCGGTCAGGCGGCCACCCATCAGTTCGGCCAGGTCGCGGCTGATGCTGAGGCCCAGGCCCGTGCCGCCATGGCGGGCGCTGACCCCCTCCGCAGTCTGGTCGAACGGGGTGAACAGCCGGGTCAGCTGCTGATGCGTCATGCCGGGGCCGGTGTCGGCCACCTCAATCAGGATCGCATAGTGCGCCGGCTCTTCCAGCCAGGCCGAAAGGCGCAGGGTGACCGAGCCCTCGGCCGTGAACTTCATCGCGTTTGAGACGAGGTTGTTCAGCACCTGACGCAGGCGCATGGGGTCGCCCTTGACCGAGTGCGGGATGCTGGACGCGCCCTCGACGCGCAGGTTCAGCCCCTTGGCGCGGGCCTCGCCCTGCCAGAACATCAGGGTCTGGGCGATCAGGCCGCGAAGGTTGAAGTCGACGGTCTCGACCGTCATCCGGCCGGCGTCGAGCTTGGAGTGATCCAGAAGATCGTCGAGCAGCGCCTTCATCATGATCCCGGCGTCGGTGATCAGCGCGGCCTGGGCGCGGGCGGCGCCGTCGGTCGCGCCGCGCTCCAGCTCGGCCGCGCCGGTCAGAATGGCGCTGATGGGGGTGCGCAGGTCATGGCCCACGGTGGCCAGGAAGATGGAGCGACCGGCCATGATGCGCTCGGCGTCGGCTCGGCGTTGATCCGCTTCCAGGCGCGCGGCGATCTCGGCGTCGGCGGCCTGGTTCATGCGCTGCCAGGTCGACAGGCAGTAGACGCCGAAGACCACGAAGGCGACGGCGGCGGCGGTGACGAACGACGACGAGGCGCCGTACCAGGCCATCCAGAAGGGCGTGGCCAGCATGTAGAGGAAGTGCGGGGTGACGGTGATCGCGAGCACCGTCTTGGAGCGCGGCGAATTGATCACGCCATAGATGGCGCCCGAGGCGGCCAGCACGGCGGCGCAGACTCCGCCCATCGGGCCGCCGGTCAGCCAGAGAGGGATCGACAGACTGCCGAAAGCCGCCGCGTTCAGGAACAGCATGGCGACGCCGGCGGCAGACCGGACCGGTCCCATCCGCTCGACCTTGCCGCTGTTGATGGGGGCGAAAATCATCAGGTCCAGCAACTGGACCAGGAAGTAGGTTCCGACCCAGATGCTCGAGAAGGTCCAGCCGAACAGGGGGCTGAAGACCATGGCGGTGGCGGCGCCCATGCCCAGGCGCTGCAGCAGAGCCTTGCGACGGCGACGGACCGCCGGGGCCCACGTCGGCGACGTGATCGTACTGGCCTCCGACATTCTGCCCCCGATAAAACGCGCGGTCTTCGCCACGCATCAGAAGACTATGCCCGGCTTGCCCCTAACGCTCCGTCAACGGAGCCGCCGAAACCGCCTCGGCGACGCTGGAAAAACCTTCGGCGCGCAGACGGGCGGCGAGATCGCGTTTGATCCTCCCGACCAGACCGGGGCCGTCGAAGATCAGGGCGGAATAGATCTGGATGGCCGACGCGCCCGCGCGGAGCCGCTCCCAGGCGTCCCGACCCGATGCGATGCCGCCGACGCCGATCAGGGGCAGGCGGCCATCGGCGGCCTCGGCGGCATCCCGAAGCGCGGCCAGGGCCCTGCCGCGCAGGGGCGCGCCGCTGAGGCCGCCGGCTTCGGCGCGGTCGGGCGAGGTCAGGCTGTTGGGACGGTCGAGCGTGGTGTTCGACACGATCAGGGCGTCGATCCGGTGGACCAGGGCCGCCTCGACGATCATGGCGATCTCGGCGAAGGTCAGGTCCGGCGCGATCTTGAGGAAGACGGGCGCGGCGGTGGTCCGGGCCTCGGCGATGCGGCCCAGCAGGTCGTCGAGCGCCTCCCGCCCCTGCAGCGCGCGCAGGCCGGGCGTGTTGGGCGAGGAGATGTTGATGGTGAAATAGTCGCTGAGGCCGGCAAGTCGTTTGAGGCCGGTGACATAGTCGGCCGCGCGATCGTCTGTGTCCTTGTTGGCTCCCAGATTGGCGCCGATCACAGCGCCCGAGGGGCGGGCGGACAAATGGCCCGCGAAGGCCTCGAGCCCGGTGTTGTTGAAGCCCATCCGGTTGATGATGGCCCGGTCCTGCGACAGGCGGAACAGCCGGGGTTTCGGATTGCCGGCCTGGGGCAGGGGGGTGACCGAGCCACATTCGACGAAGCCGAAGCCGAGGCGGGCGAGGCCGCGCAGGGCTTCGCCGTTCTTGTCGAACCCGGCGGCGAGGCCGATCGGGTTGGACAGGTTCAGGCCCGCGATCCGGGTCGCCAGGATCGGGTCGTCGGCACGCGGCGCAGGCAGGGGGATGGTCTTCAGAGCCTGGATGGCGAGGCCGTGCGCCGTCTCGGGGTCAAGCCGACGCAGGATCGCGGCGCCGAAGTCGGGGACGGGCATCTATTCCTCCCCCGTGGGGGGAGGTGGCGCGGCGCTTCTTTGCGCCGTGACGGAGGGGGGCCGATCCGGATACGGTGTCTGGGGTTGGCCCCCTCCACCGCTTCGCGGTCCCCCTCCCCCGATGGGGGAGGAATAGGCCACAGCCTCGGTGACCGCCGTCACAGGCAGGAGGCCGTAGATATGCGGGAACAAGGCGCCGCCGCGCGAGGCCTCCCAGACGATCGTGTCGTCGAGCGCCGTCAGGTCGACGGTCAGCAGCACCAGGTTTTCGCGCCCGGCGTAGTGTTTGCGCGTGGTTTCAGCCAGCTGATCGGCGGTCGACAGGTGAATGTAGCCGTCCGCCAGATCGAAGGCGGACCCGGCATAGACGCCCTCGGCCACAGCCCCGCGCCATTCGGCAGCGTCGATGATCTTGTAGGCGACGGTCTCGGTCATCAGTCCTCTGCCCCGCCGCCGAAGGCCTTGGGCGTGAGGAAGCCGTCGTAGGCGCAGCGACCTGCGACATCGACCTCGAAGATGGCCGCCGCGCCCGTTGGGAAACCACCCGCCATCCGATCGAGCACCGACGGGGAGGCGGCGCTCTCGGTCAGATATTCCATGGCCAGCAACTGGACGCCCGGATTGTGGGCCATGACCAGCAAACAACCCGCCTTGTCCTCCGCATCCTCGACGAAGCGACGGATGATGTCGGTGGTGGCGTCGTAGAGGCGGGGCTCGATGCGGACCTCGACGTCCCCGAGCGAGTCGTGCATCGCCTCCCAGGTCTGTCGCGTCCGGGTGGCCGAGGACACCAGGGCGAGGTCGGGCCGCAGGCCCTTGCCGGCCAGAATGCGGCCCATCAGGGCGGCGTCGTCCAGCCCGCGCGGCGTCAGGGCGCGATCACGGTCGAGGCCGCTTTCGGCGGCCCGCTCGGTCTTGGCGTGGCGCATCAGGATCAGGCGGTGCATGGGCCCGCGCTTAAAGAGGTTCGGCGTCTGTATCCAGTCTTCGAGACAGAGGATTGCGGGTGATCGGGCCGCGCGTGACGGGCTGGGGCTGTAGGCCGGGCGCCTCGGCGCGCACGCGCAGGCTCGCGCCCGAGGGACGGATGCGGGCGTAGGCCTGACGGGTCGCCTCCAGCAGAATCACCCCGGCGGCGCCCGGCGCGATACGCCGACCGATCTGTTCGAATCCGTCGGCGAGGCCCAGCAGCGGAGTCCACGGCGGAACATAGAGGGTCTGGGACCAGGCGGTCGGCTCCAGGCCGGCGGCGCGGACCAGTCGTTCCAGCTGGCCCCGGGTAAAGGGACGGCCGTGACCGAAGGGGGTGCTTTCGGCCCGGGCCCACATGCCGCCCCGCGCGGCGGCGGCCAGGATGATCCGCCCGGCGGGTGCGAGGGCGCGCACAGCTTCGGTCAGCAGCTGGGCGGGATCGTCCGCCTCCTCCAGCGCATGGACCAGAAGCACGCGGTCGAACGATCCGGCCGGGAAGGGCAGCCGCTTGTCGTCGACCAGAAGCGTGCGGTTGCGCCCGGCGGCGGGCCAGACCTCGACGCCCTGGCCCGAAGGCATAGCGGCGATGACACGGCGGGCGCCGACGAAGGCGTCCAGCCAGGGCGTGGCGTAGCCGATGCCGAGCACGTCGCAGCCCGGCGCCTCGCCCCAGGCATCCTCCAGCCGCTTCGCCAGCAGCCGACGCACCAGCGCACCGGTCGGCTCGCCGTAGAAGGATCGCAGGTCTTCGATGGCGCGGCGCATGGTCCTGACTATATGGCGATGAGGCTTACCGAACCAAGGACGACCCATGCCCCTGACCGTTCACCTGTTTGCGGCGCGGACCGACAACTACGCCTTCCTTGCCCGGGACGAGGCGACGGGGACGGTCGCGGCCATCGACACACCGGACGCCCAGGTGATCCTGGACGGGATCGCCAGCCTCGGCTGGGGCAGGCTGGACCGGATCGTCAACACTCACTGGCACCCTGACCACACCGAGGGCAATGCGCGGCTTCAGGCCGAGACCGGTTGCGACATCTGGGGGCCGGAGGAGGTGCGAAAGGTCGCGCCGCTGGACCGGGTGGTCGAGGAGGGCGACATGGTCATGATCGGCGCCACGCCCCTGCATGTGACCGCGACGCCGGGCCATACGCTGGGCCATGTGGTCTTCCGTTCGGCGGCGGACGCCATCGCCTTCACCGGCGACACCCTGTTCCCGCTGGGCTGCGGGCGGCTGTTCGAAGGCACGCCGGAGCAGATGTGGGACAGCCTGAGCCGTCTGCTGGCCTGGCCCGACGAGACGGTGCTGTACGGGGCGCACGAATATACGGCGGCCAACGCCCGTTTCACCCTCAGCGTTGATGATCGGCTGGAGGTGAAGGCGCATGCGGAGGCGATCTTCGCGGCGCGCGAACGGGGCGAGCCGACGGTGCCGACGACCATGAAGATCGAGCGGGCCTTCAATCCGTTCCTGACCGCCGGCAATGCGGAAGAGTTCGCCCGGCGTCGCGCAGCGAAGGATTCTTTCGCCGGCTAGAGCATGATCGTTTCTGATGGACCCGCTTGGCGGGTCCGACATGAAGCGTGAATCATGCTCTCGCTTATATCTGGAGCCTGATTCACGGCATCAGCGGAATCGCGAAGCGATTCCACCTCAGCCGATCAGGCTCTAGTCCCGCGTTGCGACGGCCTGGATGATGCTGGAGGACGACGGCCGCCCGGCCTGTCCCTGACGCGGATCGACGACGACCCGCAGATCGCCGCCCGAGAAGGTCACGGAGCTGCGGGAGCCCTCCACCAGAGTGATGCTGCGCAGGCCGTTCACACGGTCGCGGAAGGTCGGGGTGCGGGCCATGCGGATGACCGCCTCGGTGGTCACGATCAGGGCGTCGACCATCAGGGCCTCGGACTGTTCGCCCGTCAGGTTGACGACGATCAGCCGGCCCAGGGCCTGGCTGACCAGACTGCCGCGCTGGTTCATCAGGGTAAACAGCCGGATCGGGCCCAGCGTCGGCAGTTCAAGCGGCGGGGCCACCCCGATGCGCGAGGCCGGAGAGCCGTTCGGCGTGCGGGTCGTATAGAGGGTCAGGCCGCCGTCCGGCGTGACACGCAGGATCTGGGCCCCGCCGTCGTTGCGATAGATGACGTCGCCGCGCGGCGCGGGCGTCGAGCGCAACACCCAGGTCTCCTCCCGGCGCTCGAACCGGAACAGCGGACGCGTGCCCCGGCCGTCGAAGATGAACCGCTCACCGACGTCGGACGCATAGAGGCCGTTGGCCGGGAGGCCGTGCTGGCTGTCGTTCTGGAAGGTCTCATTCTGCTCGGCCTGGGCGTTGCCGCGCACCTGGGCCTCGGCGGCCGAAGCGACCATGATCGCCAGAACGACGATGGCGAACGCCATCGTCGCCGGGACCGGCGATCGCGCCGTCTCGTGCTTGACCCTTGAACTCATGGCCGAAAGCGTTGCGCGGGAGCCGCGGCGGATTTTGGGCGACGAAAAGGTCAGCCGACCAAGTATTGACCACCGTTCAGCGACAGCGTGCAGCCTGTGACATATCCGGCACGCTCGCCCGACAGCCAGGATACCATGTCGGCGATCTCCTCGCCCTTGCCCAGACGGCCCACGGGGATCTGGGCGATGATGCCGGCCAGGACCTTCTCGTCCATGGCTCCGACCATTTCCGTGTCGATATAGCCGGGCGCGATACAGTTCACGGTGACACCCTTGCGCGCGTTCTCCAGGGCCAGGGCCTTGGTGAAGCCGATCATCCCGGCCTTGGCGGCGGAATAGTTGGTCTGGCCGATCTGGCCCTTCTGGCCGTTGATCGAGGAGATGTTGACGATGCGGCCGAAGCCACGGTCGCGCATGCCGTTGATCACCTGGCGCGTCATGTTGAACACACTGTCCATGTTGACGCGGATGACGTCGGACCACTGGTCGGCGCTCATCTTGTGGAAGAAGCCGTCGCGGGTGATGCCGGCATTGTTGATCAGCACGTCGATGGGGCCCAGCTCGGCCTCCACGTCGGCGACGGCGCGGGCGCAGTCCTCGTAGGAGCCGACATTGCCCTTGACGACCATGACGCCCAGCTCGCGGGCCGTGGCCTCGGCCGCTTCCATATTGCCCGAATAGCCGGCGGCGACGGACATGCCGTCCTCCTTCAGCCGCTGGACGATCGACTTGCCGATACCGCGGGTTCCACCCGTGACGAGAGCCACTCGAGCCATTTGCGTTCCTGTTTCCCTGACGGTCCGGTCTGGCGCCGAACCTTTGTCAGGGAAATCATTAGCCTGTGGCGGGTTGCGCGGAAAGCCGTGGTTGCGCGCCTGATCCGTCAGACGATCTTCGCAGCCTCGTCGAACGTCAGCCGGGGGCTGCGCGGGAAGAGATTGTCGTCGTTGCCGTAGCCGAGGTTGATGATGAAATTCGGCTCGATGTCGCCGTCGGGGAAGAACGCGGCCTTCACGCCCGCCGGGTCGAAGCCGGACATGGGACCGACATCGAGACCCAGGGCGCGGGCGGCGAGCAGGAAATAGCCGCCCTGCAGCGAGGAGTTGCGGAAGGCGCTTTCACGACGTCCGGTCTCTTCGCCGAACCAGTCGCGGGCGCCCGGCGCATGCGGAAACAGGTGCGGCAGGTGATCGTGGAAATTCATGTCGTAGCCGAGGATGACCGTGACCGGCGCCTGGGCCGTCTTGGCCTGGTTGCCCTCGCTCATCAGCGGCACGAGGCGCGCCCTGGCCTCGGGCGACGTGACGAAGACAAGGCGGGCAGGGGTGTTGTTCACCGCCGTCGGACCGAATTTTGTCAGGTCATACAGGCGGTGCAACAGCTCGGTCGGCACGGGACGGTCGGTCCAGCCGTTGCGCGTGCGGGCCTCGGTGAACACCTGGGCCAGGGCCGCATCGGTGAGCGGGACGTCTCGGGCGGGGAGAGAGTCGAAAGCCATTGGAAAACCCCTTAAAGTCTACAACTGCATCAGCAGCGGTTTCATATAAAGGGACGGGATTGCGCTGGTTCAAGCAAATTCGCATCAACTGCGGTTACAATTAATCCGCAACTAGACGAGCCGGGCGATCAGGGCCTGCGCCGCAGCCGGGTTCCGCACCTTCGCACCCGAGATGAAATAGGCGAACACCTCGCCGCGTTCGGCCCAGGCCCTCGTCTGCTGCGCCACCGCGTCCAGCTTGCCCGAGGTCATGCCGGTGGGCTCGTCCTCGCGGCTGGACATCAGACGGGCGTAGATAAAGTCGGCGGTCGGCTCGTCGATCTGGGGCCAGGTCGGTTCCTCGTCGTCGACGGCATAGACGATGGCGGCGCCGTATCTGGCGGCGAGATCGTAGAACTTCTGTGTCGCGAAGGTCGGGTTGCGGACCTCAAGCGCATGCCTCAGGCGGACGCCGTCCTTTTCTTTCGGCAACAGCTTCAGGAAGCCCTCGAAGTCCTCGGGATCGAACTTCTTGGTCCCCATGAACTGCCAGTTGATCGGGCCCAGCTTGTCGCCCAGCAGGGTCAGGCCCTGGTCGAGGAACCGCGCGAAGCTCTCGCCGCCCTCGGACAGGATTTTCCGGTTGGTGCAGTAGCGGCTGGCCTTGACGGAGAAGACGAAGCCCTCCGGCGTCTCGTCGCGCCATTTCATCCAGCTGTCAGGCTTGAACGTCGAATAGTAGGTGCCGTTGATCTCGATCGAGGTCAGGGCGCGCGAGGCATATTCCAGCTCGCGCTTCTGCGTCAGGTCCGACGGATAGAAGACGCCGCGCCAGGGCTCGAAGGTCCAGCCGCCGATGCCGATGTGGATGGGGTGGGTCATGGGGTGTCCTCCTCGCCGTCGATGGCGTTATCCTGCCAATTCTCGTGCCCGTGGCGAAAACGCAGGATCAGAACGCCCACCTCATCGACCGTGTAGATGATCACGTGGGATTGGAAAGGACGGGCGCGGATCGGCGGCTGGATCGTCTCCCTCAATCGCGACGCCAGAGGATAGTCGGCGATCTGTTGGACAGCTCGCCGAAGGCCAGCGACATAGGCTTCAGCCTGCCGTCGTCCGAACATTTCCGAGCTGCTGAGATAGATCGATTTCAGATCGGCTTCAGCCGCCCCGGCGTAGCGGACCCGCAATGGTCAGGCCGCCCGTGAACCTGCGCGGCTCCCGGCTTCCGCGCGCGCCTCCGTGATGATCTCGTCGAAGCTCTTTTCACTGACGCCGGACGCATAGGCTTCATCGACCAGTCGCTGCATGCTGGCGATCTTCTCCGCCTTCACCTGCTCCTTGCGGATCAGGTCGCGGACGTAGTCGCTGGAGTTCGCATAGCGGCCATCGGCGGACTGGGCCTCGACCCAGGCCTTCATCTGATCGGGGAGGGAAATGTTCATCGTGGCCATGACCCAAGGGTCGGTCCGATGGCAAACCTTGTCAAGAACCGTAGGTGACGCCGGTTAGATAGAGCCCATCCGACGGCGCCACGGGTCCGCAGGCGGTACGATCCCTCGCCTCGAGCGCCGCCTTCACGTCGTCGGGCGTCCAGCGGCCGAGACCGGCCTCGACCAGGGTGCCCGCCATGGACCGGACCTGGCGGTGCAGGAAGGACCGGGCTTCGAACACCAGATGAACCTCCTCGCCCACGCGTCGGACCGTCGCCACATCGAGGGTCTTCTCCGGCGACTTCGACTGGCAGGCCAGGTCGCGGAAGGTGGTGAAGTCGTGGTGGCCGATCAGGTGGTTGGCGCCGGCCTGCATGGCCCCGGCATCGAGCGGTTTGCGCACATGCCAGACCCGGCCCCGCTCCAGCGCCGGGCGGCCGGGGCGGTTGAGGATGCGGTACAGGTATTTGCGGCCCGTGGCCGAGAAGCGGGCATGCCAGTCGTCGGGTACGGCCCGGCAATCGAGGACGGCGACGCCCTCCCTGATCAGATGGGCGTTGAGGGCGTTCATGACCGTGGCGGCGGGCCAGTCCTTGTCGAGGTCGACATGGGCGACCTGGCCTGTGGCGTGGACCCCGCTGTCGGTGCGGCCCGCGGCGGCGATGCGTACTGTCTCGCCGCAGAAGGCGTGGATGGCCGTCTCGATCGCGCCCTGAACCGTGGGCAGGCCGTCCTGGGCCTGGAAGCCGTTGTAGGGCCCGCCGTCGTATTCGATGTCCAGCCGATAGCGGGGCATCAGCCCAGGATGGTCCCGACCGGCAGGGCGAAGCCGTTGAGGAAGTCGGCGGGCGACGACTGCGCCCTGCCCTCGCGCTGGACGCGGAGCAGGCGGACGGCTCCGTCTCCGCAGGCGATCAGCAAGCCGCCTTCCAGCAGTTCCCCGGGCGCGCCGGCGCCTTCGCTGGACAGGCAGGACAGCAGGGCCTTCACCCGGACCGGGCCGTCGGGACCGGGGGCCTCGAACCAGGCGCCGGGGAAGGGCGACAGGCCGCGGATGTGGCAGTCGATCTCTGCGGCCGGCCGGGTCCAGTCGATACGGGCCTCTGCGGGGGTAATCTTCTTCGCGTAGGTCGGTTCGCCGGTTTGCGGGGTCTCGGTGACGCCGCCACGTTCGATGGCGGCGAGGGTCCGGGTCCACAGGGTGGCGCCGACCATCGACATGCGTTCAGCCAGGCTGGCGGCGGTGTCGTCCGGCTGGATCGGCAGGATCTCGCTGAGCAGGATCGCGCCCTCGTCGAGCCCTTCCGACATCCGCATGATCTGGACGCCGGTCTCGCGGTCTCCGGCCATGATGGCGCGCTGGATCGGGGCGGCACCGCGCCAGCGAGGCAGCAGGGAGCCATGCAGGTTGAAACACCCGAGACGGGGAGCCTGCAGCACGGCGGGCTTCAGGATCTGGCCGTAGGCGACGACGCAGGCCGCATCGAGGTCGAGGCTGTTGAAGGTCTCGATGGCTTCTGGGGCCTTCATCGACTCCGGCGTGAAGACCGGCAGCCCCATGGCCTCGGCGAAGGCGTGGACCGGCGACGGCGTCAGTTTCTGACCGCGCCCCTTGGGTCGGGGTGGCTGGGAATAGACGGCCACGATCTCGTGGCCCGAGGCGATGAGCTCGGCCAGAGACGGCACGGCGAAGTCGGGGGTACCCATGAAGGCGAGGCGCATGGGCGGGCTATAGCCTCAGGCCAGGCCGAGGAATAGCGAGAGCATGAGATCGACGCGATGCTGGGTTTCCACGTCGAGGCGACCGATCGTTTTTCCAATGCGTGTGATCGCGACCGATTGGGATCGGTCTATCATGACCTGAGAGCGGCGTTTCAGGCCATTGCCGCTCGTCGGCAGCACGTCGATCCGAAAACTCAACCCAGGTTGAAGGTGGCTTGTGATTGGAAGCAGCGCGACCATACCCAACTGAAAATCATCAGACTGGATCACAAGTGCCGGACGCGGTCGGCCAAGCTCGCGCGAAAAAACTGCGGCGACTAAAGATCCTCGTTCCATTCCCAGCCCGGGATATCCGCGAAGTCGGCTTCGAGCTCTTCGCCCAAACGTCGCTCGACCGGATCTTCCCGCAGTCTCTTCGCCCACGCCGCGATCTCCGCCTGGCCTTCAGGCGACCGGATATGGGCCGCCATCCGGTTGACCTCTTCGATCAGATCGGGCCGCAGAAGCAGAGGGACATATTCAGGTTCAGGTTGAGCCATGTCTGGACCATACCACGAAAGCGATTTCTGTCGAAACGCTTACTGCCAGCGGGTGGAGACGCCGCCGCCCTCGTCCCATTCGCCGCCGGCGTCGAGCGCGTCATCAAACACCAACAGACGGTCCAGCAGGACGCCGGCGATGATGCCGAGCGCGGCGACGCCGATCAGGGTGGCGACGGAGCCGATGCCGATTTTCTCGGATCGGGTCAGGCGGCGACGGCCGGTGGGATCGATGACGTAGGACTTGCGGCGGGACATCAGGCGTCCTCTCTCAGGCGCATGGTCTTCTTGACCTTGGACATGGCGCGGTCGCGGCGCAGGCGCGACAGGTGGTCGATGAACAGAACGCCGTTCAGATGGTCGAGTTCGTGCTGGTAGCAGACGGCGTAGAGGCCCTCGATCTCTTCCTCGATGCGGTTTCCGTCGCGATCCAGATGGGTGACCCGGACGCGGGCGGGGCGTTCGACCTCGTCGAAATACTCCGGGATCGAGAGGCAACCCTCTTCGTAGCAATAGGTCTCGTCCGAGGCCCAGAGGATCTCCGGATTGACGAAGGCGCGCGGATTGGGAACGCGGCTTTCTTCGCCCTCGGCCGGCTCCTCGGCCCCTTCAGGCAGGGGGCCGTCGCCCAGATCCATGACCACGACACGCTTCAGCTCACCGATCTGCACGGCGGCCAGGCCGATGCCCGGGGCGTCGTACATGGTCTCCAGCATGTCATCCATCAGGGCGCGCAGGGCGTCGTCGACGACCTCTACGGGCTTTGATACCTGCTTGAGGATCGCCAGGTCGGCGGTGTTGTCGATGGTCAGGATGCGTCGGATGGCCATGGCCGTCAGGTAGGCGCGAGGGCCGGGAGGGTCAAGTTTGCCTCTCTTTCGTCATCCTCAGGCCGGCGGCAGCTTCACGGCGCAGACCGGGCGATGACCAAAGAAAAATCAGCTCTGACCCGGGAGGGGTCTCGGCTTACGGTCCTCGTCGATGGCGACATAGGTGAAGACGCCCTCGGTCACGCGGGAGACTTCGTGGGTTGAGCGCGGCCGTTTCCACGCCTCGACGCGAACGCGGATCGAGGTGCGGCCGGTCTTCAGGACCGTGGCGTAGAGCGACACCTCGTCCCCGACCGAGACCGGCTGGTGAAACACCATGGCGTCGACCGCGATGGTGGCGCAGCGACCCTGGGCGATGTCGAAGGCGGGGGTCGAGCCGGCCAGGTCCATCTGGGCCAGAAGCCAACCGCCGAAGATGTCGCCTTCGGGGTTGGTGTCGGCGGGCATGGCGATGACCCGCCCGACGAGCATGCCGTCGGGCGTTTCCGGGGATGGAACGGTCACGAACCTAGTCCTGGGGCTGGAGGTGCTGGTCCAGCCAGCGGAACACCTCATTGTGCCATTGCAGGCTGTTCTGGGGCTTGAGCACCCAGTGGTTCTCGTCCGGGAAGACGATCAGCCGGCTCTCGATGCCGCGACGCTGCAGGGCGGTGAAGGTCGACAGGCCCTGCGAGGTCGGGATGCGGTAGTCGAGGTCGCCCTGGATGACCAGCATCGGCGTCTTCCAGTCGGCGACGTGATGGACCGGGTTGAAGCGCTCATAGCCTTCCGGGTTGTCGTAGACGGTGCCGCCGTACTCCCACTCGGTGAACCACAGTTCCTCGGTGCCATAGCCCATGCCGCGCACGTCGAAGACGCCGTCGTGATTGACCAGGCATTTGAATTCGTCCGACCAGCGGCCGGCGATCCAGTTGATCATATAGCCGCCATAGGAGGCGCCGAGCGCGCAGGCGTTGTCGCCGTCCAGGAACGAGTAGCGCTCCTGCGCCGCCGCCCAGCCCTTCTGCAGGTCTTCCAGCGGACGGTCGCCCCAATGCTCGGAGATCGCGTCGGTGAAGCCCTGGCCGTAGCCGGTGGAGCCGTGGAAATCGATCATCACCACCGCATAGCCGGCGCCGGCGTAGCTTTCCGGGTTCCAGCGGTATGACCAGGAGTTGCCGAATGAGCCTTGCGGCCCGCCATGGATCAGGAAGGCGACCGGGTATTTGCGGCCCTCGACATAGCCGGCGGGCTTGATGACGTAACCGTGGACCGTCTCGTCGTTCCAGCCCTCGAACGAGAACTGCTCGGCCTCGCCGAACATGCGGCTGTCGAGTTCCGGGTTCACGTCGGTGATCTGGCGCGGCATCTCACGGCCGCGGAAGGTCTTCACGAACAGCTCCGACGGCGAGGTCAGACTGTCCTGGGCGAAGACGAAGCCGGACGGGGTCAACTCGACCGCCGAGACGTGGCCGGGGCCAGTGATCGGGACGACGGCGCCGTTGGCGACATCGATGGAGAACAACCGGGTCTGGCCGACATCACCGGCGACGACATACAGGGTTCGGCCGTCAGCGGACCATTGCAGGCTGTCTGCCGAACGGTCCCAGTTGGCGGCGACCTCGCGCTTGGCGCCTGTGGCCACGTCCATCAGCACGATCTGCCAGCGATCGGCCTCGAAGCCCGGGCGGGCCATGGCGCGCCAGGCCAGGGTTCGGCCGTCCGGCGAGAAGACCGGGCCGGTGTCCCAGGCGTCGTTGCCGTCGGTCAGGTTGGTGAAGCCTCCGCCCGTTAGGCCGTTGGTCCTGAACAGGTCGAAATTGGTGCTCCACGGCTCGGTCTGGCCGGCGACGCGGGCCGAGAAGACGACGGCGTCGCCCTCGGGGGTGAAGGTGAACTCCCCCTCGTCGCCGAAGGGCTTGGAGGGGGTGTCGCCGTCGAAGCCGTGGGTGACCCAGACCGGATCGCCCGAGCCGTCGGCGTTGACCACGAACAGGTGGTTCTGGGTGCCGTCGGCCCAGGTGTCCCAATGGCGCACAAACATCCGGTCATAGACCTGACCCGTCGACTTGCGGGCGGCGGCTTCCGTGCCGCGCGCGACAGAGCAGGCCAGATCGTCGCAGGTCGGGTAGACGGCCAGGGACGCCACGACCTTCGAGGCGTCGGGGCTGAGGCGATAGGCATTGACGTCCAGGGGCAGGTCGGTGACCTGGGTCGCCGTGGCGCCGGTCGAGTCCGTCTTCCAGACCTGGCTGGACCCCGAACGGCCCGAGAGGAAGTACAGGGCGCCGTCCGAACCCCAGCGGGCGGTGTTGGCGCCGCCGTCGGAGATGGCCAGGCGACGCGGCTCGCCCTCGCCGTTGAGGGTCTGGATCATCAGGCTGGAGACGCCGCGGTTGGCCTCCATATCCGTGGCGCGCACATTGTAGACGACGTGCCGGCCGTCCGGCGACACGCGCGGGTCCGACAGCCGGTTGGCGTTCAGCATGTCGGTATAGGTGAAGGCGCGTTCCGCGGCCTGAGCCGTCGGCGCGGCGGCCGCCTCGGCGAGGGCGGGCAGGGCGGTCAGCATCGCCAGTGCGGCGCAGGCGGAAAGCAGGGAACGGTGACGCATCGGGCGGCTCCTGGGACTTCGTTGGCGCTGGCGTAGCACCGGGCGGAGCGGGGCGGAAGTTGCCGATTGGGGCCAGATTAGCTAAGTAAGTGGGACCAAGGAGATGCGCCGATGGCCACGGTCACCGTCCACCACGCCAAGACCCATCTGTCCAAGCTCATCGCCGCCGCCGAGCGGGGCGAGGAGGTGATTATCGCGCGCGGCAACAAGCCGGCGGTTCGAATAAGCGCGATCGAACCCGCAGATGTACGTCCGAAGCGTCAGTTCGGATCAATGAAGGGTCTGATCTCCATCGACGACCGGTTCTTCGAGCCGCTTCCGGAAGAAGATATTTTGCTCTGGGAAGGCCGTGGCGACGGTGACGATTGAGACTTCTGCTCGATACCCACGCCCTGCTCTGGTGGTTGGCGGGCGACGAGAATCTGTCGTCTGAGGCTCGCCGGGCGGTTGGCGACGAGACCACCACGGTCATCGTCAGTGCGGTCTGCGCCTATGAAATCGCGCTCAAGCATCGGCTGGGAAAGCTGCCGGACGCCTCCCTCGTCGTGCAGACGTTCGAAGCGACGCTCGAGCGACAGGGATTCGACTCGCTGCCGATATCCATCCCACACGCGCTTCGTGCTGGACGCCTCCCCCTTACCCACCGCGACCCGTTCGACCGCCTTCTGATCGCTCAGGCGCTGATCGACGACCTGACCCTCGTCTCAAACGAGCGCCGGTTCGACGATTTCGGCGTTAAACGCCTCTGGTAGCCCGCTAGGGAGCCTCCGCCGTCCACCTTGCGGTCCAGTCGAGAATTTCCCTCTGCCAGTCGACATAGTTGCGCGGCTTGAGCACCCAGTGGTTCTCGTCCGGGATCTGGACGAAGCGGCTGGGAATGCCCTGACGCTGAAGGGCCGAGAAGGTGGCCAGGCCCTGGTCGATCGGCACGCGGAAGTCGCGCGATCCGTGCAGGACCAGCATGGGTTTGGTCCAGTCGCCCGCGAAGTCGCCGGGCGAGAAGGCGCGGTACAGTTCCATCCGCTCCCAGGACGGCCCGCCGAACTCCCAGATGAAGTTGCCGATATCCATGGCGTTCATCAGCTGGGGCACGTCGAAGACCCCGGCATGGTTGACCAGACAGGCCCAGGGCCCGTTCCACTTTCCGGCGATCAGATTGACCATGTATCCGCCGTAGGAGGCGCCGAGCGCGCAGGCCCGGTCGCCGTCGATGAAGCGGTTCGCGGACAGCGCCGCCGCCCAGCCCTTCTGCAGGTCTTCCAGCGGCCGGTCGCCCCAGTGGTCGTTGATGGCGTCGGTGAACGCCTGTCCGTAGCCGGGCGAGCCGTGGAAATTGACCATCACCACGGCGTATCCGGCCGAGGTGTAGATCTGCGGGTTCCAGCGATAGGACCAGCTCTCGGTCCAGGGCGACTTCGGCCCGCCGTGGATCAGATAGACGGCCGGATAGGTTTGCCCCTCGACATAGCCGACGGGCTTGAACACCCAGCCGCGCACATCCTCGCCGTTCCATCCGGCGAAGGTGAAGGCTTCGGCCTCGGGCAGGTCGAGGGCGGCGATGGCGTCTGCGTTGTGGGTCGTCAGGGCGCGGGCGTCGTCGCCGACGCCGGTCATGATCCGGGTCGGGGCGTCGAAGCCGTCGCGGGCGTAGACGAGCAGGTTCGCCCGGCTCTCCACGCCGGAGATCGCGCCGCGTCCGGTCAAGGGTGTGACCTCGCCGGTGCGGGCGTCGATGCGGAACAGCCGGTTCTGGCCGTCGTCGGAGGCGGTGGCGAGCAGGCTGCGACCGTCCGAGGACCAGCTCAGCGAGCCGGGACCGCGATCCCAGTTCGGCGTCAGCGGGCGCGGGTTCGATCCATCGGCGTCGGCGACGATGACCACGGCCTGATCGCCGCCGACATTCTCGCGCTCACCGGCCAGCCAGGCCAGGCGGCGTCCATCCGGCGAGAAGGCCGGCGCGCCGTCTGAACCTTCGTTCGTCTCCGTCAGGTTCACGGCCGTCCCGCCATCCAGGGAGACGCGGAACAGGTCGGAGTTGTTGGTGAAGGCCTCTCCCGACCCCTGCGTCTGCGTCGAATAGACGAGGGTGCGGCCGTCGGGCGAAAGAGTGAAATCATCTTCGGTTCCCTGCGGCTGGGACGGCGTGTCGGCGTCGATCCCGGCCATCAGGTTGCGCGGCGCGCCGTCGGCCAGACCCGATCCATCCAACGCCTGGACGAACAGTTGCTGGCGTCGTCCATCGTTCCAGTGATCGAACTGGCGCAGCGGCATCCGGTCATAGCCGGTGACGGTCGAGGGCGAGCGATTGTCCGCCTCGATCCGGTCCTTCGTGCACTGGAGGGTGTCGCAGTCGACGAAGATCGGCAGGGAGAGGATCAGGTTCCGCCCGTCCGGCGAGACCTTGAAGGCGACGATATCGACCGGATAGGTCGTGACCTGCACCGCCGCATTGCCCTCGACGTCCGCGCGCCAGACCTGGTTCGATCCCCCGCGCGCCGACAGGAAATAGATCGCCTGACCGTCGACGGCCCACCGCCCGGTCGAGGCGCCGCCGGTCGAGACGGCCAGCTTGCGCGGCTCCCCGCCGCTGACGTCCGCGACCCACAGGGCGCTGACGCCCCTGTTGCCGTCCCAGTCGGTCGAACGGACGGAATAGAGCACGCGTCGCCCGTCCGGAGACAGGCGCGGGTCCGAGACCCGGTCCATCATGGCCAGGGCCCGCATCGACAGACCGCCGGGCAAGGCAGCCACGTCGGCGCCGGGAGGCGACGCCTGCTGGGCCGAGGCGGTCATCGACGCGGTCGACAATGCGAGCGCCAGCACGGCGGTGGAAATGCTGAACTTCATGGGAGCCCCCTCGGTATTTCCCCACCGTGCACCCCGGCGAAGGCCGGGGTCCAGATGGAAAAGGCAGGGCTCTGGTCAAGTCGCCCCGCAAGCCCAATCCCTTGTGTCCTCGATCTGGACCCCGGCCTTGGCCGCGGTGCACGGGAGGGGTGGACATGCTTGCCTGTGTTCCCGCCAGAGGCGACAAGGGGCGCGGATGACCGCTTCGCCGCCCGCCACGACCGAGCCTGCCGCCGTCCCCGCGCGACGGTCGGATCACGTCGTCGACGTCCTGATCGCCGAGCGGGCGCCGCAGCTGACGGGGTCGATCCTCTGGCCGGTGGTTCGCCCGGTGTTTTACTCGATCCTCGGCTATGGCCAGGCGCGGGACATGGCCGACGCCATCACGCCTCTGTCGGGACGGGCGGCGCTGGACCATGTGTCGAACCTGCTGGACCTGAAGGTGTCGAGCCTGAACCTCGATCGGCTGCCGGCCACCGGCCGCTGCATCGTCGTCTGCAACCATCCGACCGGGATCGCCGACGGAATCGCCGTCTACGATGCCATCAAGCGCCGCCGGTCCGACGCCATCTACTTCGCCAACGCAGACGCCGTCCGCGTCTCGCCCCGGCTGGACGAGGTCCTCATCCCGGTCGAATGGGTCGTCGACAAGCGTACGCGGGCGAAGACCCGCGTCACCCTGGACGCCGCCAAGGCCGCGTTCGAGGCGGAACGCTGCGTGGTCATGTTCCCTGCGGGACGGATTTCCCGCGTGGGAAAAGACAGACAGCTGACCGACCCGGAGTGGGCATCGACCGCAACATCGCTGGCGCGGAAATACAACGCGCCGACCATTCCGATCCATGTGAGCGGCCCCTGGTCGACCCTGTTCCACCTGTTCAACCGGGTGTCGCCCGAGCTGCGGGACATCACCCTGTTCCACGAGCTGCTGAACAAGCGGAAGAAGCCCTTCCGCCTCAGCGTCGGCAAGCCGATCCCGCCGACCCGTCTCGATATCGACGCGACCCGTGCGACCTATGCGCTGAAGGCCTTCGTCGAGCGGGTTCTGCCCAGCCAGCCCGACGCGGACTTCGCCTGATGGTCGGGATCGATCTGGCCGATGCGGAGGCGACCACGGCGCTCGGGCGCGCTGTGGCCCCGCGTCTCGAGCCCGGCGAGGCCGTCCTGCTCTACGGCCCGCTCGGCATGGGCAAGTCGACCCTGGCCCGGGGCCTGATCCGGGCCCTCGCCGGCGAGGACGAGGACGTGCCGTCGCCGACCTTCACCCTGGTCCAGTTCTACGAGACGAACCCACCGGTCGCCCATTTCGACCTCTACCGCCTGACCCGGCCGGAGGAGGCGTTCGAGATCGGCCTCGACGAGGCGCTGGACGTCGGCGCCGCCCTGATCGAATGGCCCGAGCGGCTGGGCGACGATCCCGCCCGCGCGCTCGGCCCCGACCGCCTGACCATCGTCCTGGAAGAACGCGGCGAGGGACGGCATGCGACCGTTTCCGGCGCAGGGGCGTGGGCAATGAAGATCAACGCCGTCGTCGAAAGCCTGCCAAAGAGCCTGAATGTCTGACGCCCTGAATGACCGGGAGGCCCAGCGGGTCGCCTTCCTGACCGGGGTCGGCCTCGCCGACGCCCGCCGCGTGCCCCTGCCCGGCGACGCCTCCACGCGCCGGTACGAACGGCTGACGCCCGCCGACGGTCCGGGCCTGATGCTGATGGATCAGGTCGCGGCGGCCGAGAGCCCGCCGGCCGATCCCTCCTGGTCGCCCGAGCGTCGCAAGGCCGAGGGCTGGAACGCCATCGCCCGCCTGTCCGCCGGCCGGATCGAGGCCTTCGCCGCCGTTGCCTCCCACCTGCGTTCGGTCGGGCTGTCGGCGCCCGCCATCGTCGCGCTCGACGCCGCTGCGGGTCTCGCCGTGCTCGAGGATTTCGGCGACGACCTGTTCGCCCGCGTGATCGAGGCCGGTCAGGACGAGACGCCCCTCTACCTCGCCGCCGTCGACGCCCTGGCCGAACTGCATGCGGCGCCGACGCCGCCGATGCTGACCGGTGCGGCGGGGCCATGGCCGCTGCAGGTCTATGACCAGACCGCCCTCCAGGGCGGGGCCGATCTGTTCGTCGAATGGATGCCGAAGCTCAAGCCAGAGCTGCGCTTCGACGACGCCGCCATCGCGGACTGGAATGCTGCCTGGGCGCCCATCGTCGCCGAGGGCGAGGCCGGCGCCTCGGTGGTGGCCCACCGCGACTACCACGCCGAGAACCTGATCTGGCTGCCCGAGCGGGAAGGTCCGGCCCGCGTCGGCATGATCGACTTCCAGGACGCGGTGCGGGCCCACCCGTCGTGGGACCTGCACTCCCTGCTCCAGGACGCCCGCCGCGATGTGTCGCCGTCGCTCGAGGCCGAGGCGCTGGAGCGGTATTTCGAGATGGCCGAGGTCGCCGACCGCCCCGCCTTCATGCGCGCCTATGCCGGGCTTGCGGCCCTGAACGAGGCCCGCATCCTCGGCATTTTCGCCCGCCTGATCGTGCGCGATGGCAAGCCGCGCTACCCCGCCTTCATGCCGCGTATGTGGGCCCACCTGAACGCCAACCTGACGAAGCCCGGCCTCGAAGGCGTGGCCCGCTGGTTCGACAAATATGTCCCTGCGGAGCTGCGCGCATGACCGCCCCGAAGACGGCGATGGTGCTGGCCGCCGGCCTCGGCACACGCATGCGGCCCCTGACCGACAATCGACCCAAGGCCCTCGTCGAGGTCGGCGGCCGGGCCCTGATCGACCACGTCCTGGACAGGCTGGCCGAGGCTGGCGTCGAAACGGCGGTGGTCAATGTCCACTGGTTCGCCGACCGGCTGGAGGCCCATCTGGCCGCGCGCGGACGCGGCCCCGGGATCGTCATTTCCGACGAGCGCGCGGAGCTGCTGGAGACCGGCGGCGGCCTGAAGAAGGCCCATCCCCTGCTCGGCGATGCGCCCGTCTTCGTGGCCAATATCGACAGCGTCTGGATGGATCGCGGCGACGTGCCCTGGGCCGACGCACTGGTCCGACTTTGGGACCCGGTGAAGATGGACGCCTGTCTCCTGCTGGCCACCCGCGAGGGCGCGATCGGGTTCGAGGGCGACGGCGACTTCTTCCTCGCCGACGATGGCCGACTGACCTTCCGGGGCGAGGCTGCGTCCGCGCCCTTCGCCTATATGGGCGTCCACATCACCCGGCCGGACTATGCCGACGGCGGGCCGGACGGACCCTTCTCGCTCAGCCCGTTGTGGCGGGCGTCGGCTGCGGCCGGACGACTGTACGGCTGCGTCCTCGACGGCGACTGGATGCACGTCGGCGACCCCCAGGCGCGCGACGAGGCCGAGGCCAGACTGGCGGGCGAGTGACCCCGTCACCTCCAACCTTTCCGCTCATCCCCGCGAACGCGGGGACCCAGTTCTGTCGTGGGGACCAGTCGTTCTTTCAAGCCCGGTGTCCGGGATGATCGTTCGCGCCGGCCATACGCGATCATCGCCCACAGCACTGGGTCCCCGCGTTCGCGGGGATGAGCGGATCAAAGGACAGCGGGCATGATCGCCTTCAACCCCTTCCCGGCAGACGGCGGCAAGGACGACCCGCGCTGGTTCGCCATCCCCGCTCACCGGCCGTTCCTTGAGGATCTGGCGGCCGGCGTGCTCGACTGGCTGGGCGACCAGACGCCGGAGACCCTGTCCGACGCCACCATCCTCCTGCCCAATCGCCGGGCGGCGCGGGCCTTCACCAGCGCCCTTTCAACCCTGAGCGGCGACCGGCCCGTCCTCCTGCCCCAGGTTCGCCCGCTGGGCGACCTGGAGGAGGACGAGCCGCCGTTCACCCCCGGCGAACTGGGTCTCGACCTGCCGCGCGCCATCGCCCCCCTGACCCGCCGGTTCGAGATGGCGCGTCTGATCGTCGAGCAGCACGACGACAGCCTCTCGCCAATGCGCGCGCTGGAGCTGGCCGACAGCCTCGGCGCCTTCCTCGATTCTTGCAATATCGAGGAGGTCGAGGCCCCCGAACGCATCGCCACCCTCGTCGAGGAGGACTTCGCCGAGCACTGGCGGCAGTCGGCCGAATTCCTCGGCCTCGCCGTCAAGGCCTGGCCCCGGCGGCTGGCCGAACTCGGCCTCGTCGACGCCTCGTGGCGGCGAACCAAGCTGCTGCGCCTTCTGGCCGAACGCTGGGACAGCCACCCGCCGCAGGGCCCCGTCATCGCCGCCGGATCGACCGGCACGGTCAAGGCCGCCGCCGATGTCCTGAAGGCCGTGGCCCGGGCGCCCCAGGGCTGCGTGGTCCTCCCCGGCCTTGATCTCGAGCTCAGCGAACCCGCCTGGGACGCCATCGAGGAACAGCATCCGCAGAGCGCGCTGAAACGGTTCCTCGAACGCGCCGGCGCCGACCGCGCCGCCGTCCGCCCATGGTTCCGCCGCCCGGCCGTGCCCGATGTCGAGGCGCGCGGCCTCGCTCGCCAGCGACTGGTCAACGAGGCCCTGCGCCCGGCCGAGGCCACCGCCGACTGGCGCGCCGAGATCGCCCGACTGCGCGCCGACGCCGCCGAGGCGGGCCAGGTCGCCGACCCCATCGCGCTCGGCCTCGAAGGCCTGTCCGTCGTCGCGACCCGCACCGAGGAGGACGCCGCCGCGACCATCGCCCTGATGATGCGCGAGACGCTCGAAACCCCCGGCCGGACCTGCGCCCTCGTCACCCCCGACCTCGCCCTCGGCCGCCGCGTCGCTGCCCGGCTGGAGCGCTGGGGCGTCATCGCCGACAGTTCCTCCGGTGCGACGCTGGACCAGATGCCCGTCGGCGTTCTCGTCGATCTGGCCGCCCGCTTCATCGCCGATCCGCTGAAGCCCCAGACCGTGCTGGCCCTGATCAAGCACGACCTGACGACCTTGGCCGAGGCCACGCCCAACGCCGTCGCCGAGCTGGAGAAGGTCGCCTTCCGCGGACCCCGCACCCGCGACTGGACCCGGATCGAGACCCGCCTGCAACGGAGCGCGGACCTCCAGGTCCGCTCTTCACCGACGGCGGAGACCAGCGGACCTGGAGGTCCGCGCTCCAGAGAGGCGACCGCGCTCGCCGGCCGGCTTCAGGCCCTCGCCGCTGCCGCCGCCCTCGGTCGTGCGGCTCCGCTCGACCAGGCCGCTCGCAACCTGACCGCCCTCGTCGAGGCCCTCGCCGGCGTCGACGTCTGGGCCGGACCGGACGGGGAGGCGGCGGCCTCCCTGTTGTCCCAGCTGATCGAGGGCGGGGCGTCCCTGGGCGACGTGACCGCCAACGACTTCGCCGAACTGGTCGCCGCCCTGCTGCACGACGTCACGGTCCGGACCGGCGGCGCCACCCATCCGTCCCTGCGCATCCTCGGCGCTATCGAAGCCCGGCTGGTCCGGGCCGACCGGATGATCCTGGCCGGGCTGGAGGAGGGGGTCTGGCCGCAAGGTGCGCCGATCGACCCCTTCCTGTCGCGCCCGATGCGCAAGACCCTCGGTCTGCCCCCGCCCGAGCGCCGGGTCGGTCAGACGGCCCAGGATTTCGTCCAGGCGGCCTGCGCCCCCGAGGCCATCCTCGTCCATTCCGAACGCCGCGGCGGCCAGCCCGCCGTCCGCTCCCGCTGGCTGTGGCGGCTGGATATGCTCACACGCGGCGCCGGGGTGGAGATCGATCGCCCCTCCGCTTCCCTCGCCGCCGCCCGCGCCCTCGATGCGCCCGTCGCCGGTCAGGGCGGTCTCGCGAGACGCCCGGCCCCGAAGCCGCCCGTCGACCGCCGCCCGCGTCAGCTCCCCGTCACCGGCGTCGAACGTTGGGTGCGTGATCCCTATGCTGTCTACGCCCGCTTCGTCTTGAACCTGCGTCAGCTCGACCGGCCGGGTCAGTCCGCCGAGGCTCTGGCGCGCGGCCAGGCCGTCCACAAGGCGGTCGAACGGCTGACGCTGAGCTGGCCCGACGTCCTGCCCGACGACTGCGAGGCCGAGATCGCGATCCTGCTGCACGAGGAGCTGACCCATCACGGCTTCGAGGACGCGGCCATGGCGCGCGAGGGGCCCCTGGCCCGCAACAGCGCCCGCTGGCTGGCCGGGTTCGAGATGCGCCGCCGCGCGCGCGGCATCGAGATCCGCGTCGAGGAGGAGGTCGCGATGACCTTTGACGCCCCCGCCGGCCCCTTCACCCTGACGGCCAAGGCGGACCGGATCGAACTGTCCTCCACCGGCGCGGCCATCCTCGACTTCAAGACCGGCGCGGCCCCCTCGGCCAAACAGGTGAAGTCCGGTTTCGCGCCCCAGCTGACCCTGACCGGCGCCATTCTCGCCGAGGCGGGCCTCAAGACCTCCGGCCCGATCGAGCCCGAAGAACTGACCTATGTCCGGGTCATCGGCCGCAAGGAGCCCGGCAAATCCGAGGTTCGAGCGCAAGGCGCCGAGGCGTCCGACCTGTCGATGGCGGCGCTCGCCGGCCTCAAGGCCCGCGTCGCCCGGTTCGACGATCAGACCACCCCCTACCTCAGCTGGGTCGCGCCCCAGTTCATGGGCAATTTCGGCGGCAACTACGACCACCTCGCGCGCGTCTGGGAATGGGCGGTCGCCGGCGCTGACGGAGACGCCGAATGAGCCCGGACAGCACCGTCCGCATCCTGCCCGACTTCGCCCAGATCGCGGCGGCGGACCCGCGCCAGTCGGTCTTCGTCACCGCAAACGCCGGCTCGGGCAAGACCTCGACCCTCGTCGACCGTGTGGCCCGGCTGCTGCTGGAGGAGGTCCAGCCCGGCGAGATCCTCTGCGTCACCTACACCAAGGCCGCCGCCGCCGAGATGCAGGCGCGGCTGTTCCAGCGCCTCGGCGACTGGGCGGTCATGGGTGATGAAGAGTTGGAAGACTCGCTCGCCGACCTTGGCGGTCAGGTCAGGGCCACGCTGTCATCCGACGAACTTTCCAAGGCGCGCAACCTCTTCGCCAAGGCGCTCGACACCCCCGGCGGGCTGAAGATCCAGACCCTGCACGCCTTCTGCGAAAAGCTGCTGCGCCGCTTCCCGCTGGAGGCCGGGGTCACGCCCGGCTTCACCGTGCTGGAGGATCAGGCGGCCCTGGCCCTGTCCCACGGGGCCCGAGAGGACCTGGCCCGCGCCGCGCTCGCCGACGCCGACGGCCGGATCGGCCGCGCCTACACCCATTTCGCCGTCGAGCTCGACTGGGCCAGTTTCGAGAGTCTGCTGGCCCGCATCGAACAGGATCGCGCCCGGCTGATCGACTATGTCGCCCGCATCGCCGCCGACCCCACGATCAGCCCCTACGCCCTCGTCGGCGCCGATCCCGACGGCGACGTGGCGTCGATCCAGTCCGACTTCATGCGCTTCCTCGACCGGGGCGAATGGCTGGAGATGGCCGAACTGATGTCGACCGGCTCGGTCACGGACCAGGGCTGCGCCGACCGCATGTACGCCGCAGACTGGACCTTCCCGGAGGTGTCCGCCGTCTTCCTGACCAGTGGCGCGCCGCGCAAGTCGATGGCGACCAAGTCCGCGCCCGCCCGCGCCCGCGACTGGCTGACGGCCCTGCAGGACAAGGTCGTCGCCACCCTCGGCGAGGTCCGCAAGGCCCGGGTCGCCGAGGACACCGTCCACGTCCTGACCCTGGCCCAGGCCCACGGCGCCCTCTACGACCAGGCCAAGGCCCGGCGCGGCGCCCTTGATTTCGGCGATCTGGTCGCCCGCACCGTCGAGCTGCTGACCGTCCGGGCCAATGCCGCCTGGGTCCTCTACAAGCTCGACGGCGGGGTCGAACACGTCCTGATCGACGAGGCCCAGGACACGGCCCCGGAACAGTGGGACATCATCCGCGCCCTGACCGAGGGCTTCTTCTCGGGCGCCGGATCGCGTCGCTTCGGGGCCGGCAAGGTCGAACGCACTGTCTTCGCCGTGGGCGACGAGAAACAGTCGATCTATTCCTTCCAGGGCGCCCGCCCCGAGCGGCTGAACCGCGAGGCCCAGTCGTACGAGACTCTCGTTCGCGGGGCCGGCTTCGCCTACACCGGCGTCGAACTGGCCACCTCCTTCCGCTCCACGCCGGAGGTGCTGGGCTTCGTCGATGCGGTGTTCGAAGGCCCCGAACGCACCCGCGCCCTCATCGGCGAACAGGTCGGCGCCATACCGGCGCACAGGGCCATGCGCGCCGACGATCAGGGCTGTGTCGACCTCTGGCCCCTCTACGAGGACGAGAAGCCGCCCGAGCGTGACGCCTGGGACGACCCGGTCGATCAGGAGCCGGTCCAGGGCGCCCGCAAGCGGATGGCCGCCGACCTCGCCCGCGAGATCAGACGCCAGGTCGAGACCGGCGTCGCCGTTCAGGACCGCAAGGATCGCGCGCTGCGTCCCTGCGGCTACGGCGACTTCCTCATTCTCGTGCGCCGCCGTGACGCTACCTTCGAGGAGATCATCCGCGCCCTGAAGGCGGCGGGCGTGCCCGTGGCCGGCGCCGACCGGCTGAAACTGTCATCGCACATCGCCTTCGACGACCTGATCGCCGTCGCCCGTTTCGCCCTCTATCCCGACGACGACCTCAGCCTCGCCGGCATCCTGCGCAGCCCCTTCTGCGACCTGGACGAGGACAGTCTGTTCGACCTCGCCGGGGCCGAGCACCGCAAGGGGCGGCTGTGGCCTGTCCTGCAACGCCGCGCTCCCGAACGGCCGGAATGGGCCCGCGCCCGCGACCTGCTGACCTTCGCGATCGACCAGCGCGGCCGCGATCCCTTCGCCTTCTTCGCCGCCCTGCTGAACCGGGTCGACGAGACCGGCCGCTCGGGTCGTGCCCGTATCCTGTCCCGCCTCGGCCGCGAGGCGGAGGAGGCCATCGACGAGACCCTGAACCAGGTGCTGGCGGCCGAACAACGAGGCGGCCTCGATCTGGAAACGGCCCTGTCGATGCTGGAGGCCGCCGACGTCGAGGTGAAGCGCGAGCTGGAAGGGGCGCGCGGCGAGGTCCGCGTCATGACCGTCCATGGCTCGAAGGGGCTGGAGGCGCCGGTGGTGATCCTGCCCGACACCACGGCGCGGGCGAAGGCCCAGGGGCCGACCCTGATGCCGGTCGAACTGGCCAATGGCGCCGAGGCCTGGCTGATGTGCCCCGGCTCGGAAAAGGAGGACTGCGAGGCCTCGGCCGCCGCCCGCGCCGTCCGCCAGAAGCGCGTCGACGACGAGACCCTGCGCCTCCTCTACGTCGCCCTGACCCGCGCCCGCGACCGGATCGTCGTCCTCGGCCGGGGCAGCGGCCGGTCGAAACAGGGCTATGAGGACGGCAGCTGGTGGGCGGTCCTGACCGAGACCTTCGACCGCCTCGGCGGACAGGTCCGCGACATCGGCCATGGTCGCCGCCGCTATGGCGTCGATCCTGTCGTGATGGCGACCTCGCGGGTCGTGCCCTTCCCGGGCGCCCTTGTTCCCGCCTGGGCCCGGACGATGCCGCCGGTCGATCCGTCCGCCCGCTATATCTCCCCGTCGCAGATGGAGGGCGCCAAACGCATCGCCGCCCCGTCGCCGCTCGCCGTCTCATCGACCGGGGAGGGGGCCGCCCTCGGTCGCTTCCGGCGCGGCGACCTGATCCACCTGCTGCTCGAACGCCTGCCCGAGATCACTGTCGCCGACCGCGCCGGGGCCGCCGCCCGCCTGCTGGCCAAGGAGCGCGACCTGTCGGACGCGCAAGCGTCGGAGATGATCGCCGCCGCCTTCCGCGTGCTCGACGACGCCCGCTTCCACGCCGTCTTCGGCCCCGGCTCCCGCGCCGAGATCGCCCTGACCGGCGGCGCCGGATCCCTGCGCCCCGGCGTCGTCATCAACGGCCGCATCGACCGGCTGGTGGTCACGCCCGACCGGGTCCTTGTCGTCGACTACAAGACCAACCGCCCCGCCCCCGACCGCATCGAGAACGCCGACCCCGCCTACGTCGCCCAGATGGCCACCTATGTCGCGGTGCTGGCGCGGCTGTATCCGGACCGCCCGGTCGAGGCGGCGCTGGTCTGGACCGACGGGCCGAAGCTGATGGCTGTGCCGCAGACGCTGATGGACGAGGCGCTGGCGGGGCTGCTGTGACCCCCAATTCACCGTGCATCCCGGCGCAGGCCGGGATCCAGATCCCAGACTGTGGCGGCTGGGATATCACACCGGTCCTGCTGATCCGACTTCAGCGTGGTCCACCTGGACCCCGGCCTTCGCCGGGGTGCACGGAGGTTGGGAGCCGTTGATTTCCCCCAGAATCGCCCCACATCTCAGCCAACAGAACACCGGGCGCGCCGATGCCGCCCTTGAGGAGGAGAATTCCATGGCCACGGTCAAGGTCACCGACGAGAGCTTCGACGCCGACGTCCTGAAATCATCCACCCCCGTGCTGGTGGACTTCTGGGCGGAGTGGTGCGGCCCCTGCAAGCAGATCGGCCCGGCCCTGGAGCAGATCTCCGACGAACTGGGCGGCCAGGTCACCATCGCCAAGATCAATATCGACGACAGCCCGCTGACCCCGTCCAAACTGGGCGTGAAGGGCATCCCGACCCTGATGCTGTTCAAGGACGGCCAACTTGCATCCCTGAAGGTGGGCGCCATGCCCAAGGGCAAGATCCTCGAATGGCTCGCCGAGACGGGCATCGCGGCGAAGGCGTGAAATTCTCCGCTCATCCCCGCGAAAGCGGGGACCCAGTTCTTAAGCGAGGCACGGCGTCCGGGATCTGGGGAGCCGCTCACTGGTGATGCTGATCGCTCAAAGCACTGGGTCCCCGCTTTCGCGGGGATGAGCGGAATTTATTTCAGATATCGGTTATGGGGCAGCCCATGCCCTTCACCGCCACCGTCCTGACCATGTTCCCCGAGGCCTTTCCGGGCCCGCTCGGCGTGTCGTTGATCGGCACGGCCTGGCGCGAGAAGGGGCTGTGGGCGCTGCAAACACTGGACATTCGCGACTTTTCCGAAGATAAGCGCGGCTTCCTGGACGACACCCCCGCGGGTGGCGGCCCCGGACAGGTCCTCAAAGCGGACGTGGTGGCCCGGGCTCTAGACAGCCTGACAGGGTCGCCCCGGCCGCTTTTGTACATGAGCGCACGCGGTCGACCCCTGACGCAGGCGCGAGTGAAGGACTGGGCCAGGACGGACGGCATTGTCGTTCTCTGCGGCCGGTTCGAGGGGGTGGACCAGCGGGTGCTCGACGCACGCGGGTTCGAGGAGGTCTCCGTCGGAGACGCGGTCCTGGCCGGTGGCGAGGCGGCGGCGATGGTGGTGATCGAGGCGTGCGTACGACTGATCCCCGGCGTTCTGGGCCAGGCCGAAAGCCTGAGTTCCGAAAGCTTTGAGGACGGTCTTCTGGAGCATCCGCAGTACACGCGACCGCGGACGTTCGAGGGGATCGACATCCCGGAGATCCTGTTGTCCGGCGACCATCGCAAGATGGCGGCCTGGCGTCAGGAGCAAAGGGAAAAGACCACTCAGGAGCGACGTCCAGACCTCTGGGCGGCGCATCTGGAAACAAGACCTGCGGAACCCTCCGCCAAATCAAAGCTAAAGGGCGCCAAAGCCCGAGGAGAATAGAACCATGGCCAACATCCTTCAGACGCTCGAAGCGGAAGAAAAAGCCCGTTTGATCGCCGTGCGCGCGATCCCGGTCTTCCAGCCCGGCGACACGCTTCGCGTCAACGTCAAGATCAAGGAAGGCGAGCGCGAGCGCGTTCAGGCCTTCGAAGGCGTCTGCATCGCCCGCGCCGGCGGCGGCGTGAACGAGAACTTCACCGTCCGCAAAATCTCCTTCGGCGAGGGCGTCGAGCGCGTCTTCCCGATCCTGTCGCCCAACATCGAGTCGATCGAAGTGAAGCGTCGCGGCGTCGTCCGGCGCGCCAAGCTGTATTACCTGCGCGACCGTCGCGGCAAGTCGGCCCGTATCGCCGAACGCCAGACCGTCCGCCCCGCCAAGGGCGCCGTGGTCCCGGTCACCGGCACCGCCGACAAGCCTGCCGACGAGGCGTAGGACATTCTTTTTGCGCTACCGCCCTTCGGGCTACTTGAGCGCGAATGACCTGAGTAAGGGCCTCGGCGGAAACGCCGGGGCCCTTTTCTTTGCTTCCTTCCTTTCGTCATCCTCCGGCAAGCCGCCGCTTGGCGGCGCAGACCGGGGGACCCAGCGGCGCGCGAGAGCGCGAACCTGCCGCGGGTGAATCTGGTTCCGACATCGCGCCTGAACAGATCGCCTTCGGCGCCGCTGGGTCCTCCGGTCTTCGCTTCGCTACGCCGGAGGATGACGAAAGAGAGGACGGGAGGGCACCGTCAGCTCGCCGAGAACCGGTACTCGGTCCGAGACCGGAAGGTCTCGCCCGGTCTCAGCACGGTCGAGGGGAAGCCCGGCCGGTTGGGGCTGTTCTGATAGTGCTGGGTCTCCAGCGCGACCCCGCAGTGCGGGCGATACGCGGCCCCGCCGCGCCCCACCAGTTCGACCGTGTTCGCCGTATAGACATGCAGCGCAGGCTCGGTGGTCCAGACCTCGAGCGCCCGCCCGCTGAACCCGTCCGACAGCCGCCCGGCGCGGCGCAGTCCCTCGCCCCGTACCGCGAAACTGTGGTCGTAACCGCCGCCGATGCGCAGCTGTTCGTTCACCTCGAACAGGTCCCGGCCGATCGGTTTGGGCGTGCGGAAGTCGAACGGCGTGCCCGCGACAGGCGCCAGGTCTCCGGTCACAACCTTGTCCGGCGCATAGGCGGCGAAGGCGTCGGCCTCGATCTGCAGGTCGTGGTCGAGGATCAACCGCCCCGGATTGCCCGACAGGTTGAAATACGAATGGTTGGTCGGGTTCAGCACCGTCGCCCGGTCGGTCAGGGCCAGATAGTCGATCGTCAACCGGTCGTCGTGCGTCAGCCTGTAGGTGACCGAGATCGTCAGCCGCCCGGGGAAGCCCTGATCGCCGTCGGCGCTGACCAGGGTCAGGACCACGCCCGGCCCCTCGGCGGTCAGGTCGGGACGACCCATCCAGTTGCGTTTGGCGAAGCCAACGGGGCCGCCGTGGCTGGAGTGCGGACCCGTGCCGACGTCGAGCTGGACCTCGCGCCCGTCGAGCTCGAACCGGCCGTTGGCGATCCGCCCGGCGTAGCGACCCACGGTCGAACCGAAGTTGCGCGACCGCTCGACATAGTCGGCCAGGGTATCGAGGCCGAGGACGACCTCCGCCATCCGCCCGTCGCGATCCGGCAGGGTCAGCGACTGCAGGATGCCGCCCCAGGTCATGACTCTCGCCTGGGACCCCCGGTCATTGGTGAGGGTGAACATCGCCACCGTCTGGCCGTCCGCCAGCGTCCCCCAGTCCTTCTGATCGACCGGCGGCGTCCGCATGAACGGCATCGACGGCATCGCCACCCGGGGCATCGACCCGCACCCGGCCAGCGGCGTCGCCGCCAGTCCGGTCAGAAGGGTGCGGCGGTCCAGATGCATCAGGCGACCGGTGCGGCCAGAGCCTCGATCAGATCGCCGAGGTTCCGCACGAAGGCTTCTGTCGAGATACACTCCACCGGGAAGTCGGTGTTGTAGGGCGAGGTGTCCCACAGGTCGCCGACGCGGGTGGTCTGGTACTCGCCCCCGGTGACCGCCTCGGGCGACGGGCCGATGTAGGGGTTCGACGTCGTGGTCATCGGCGTCGGCCAGTAGCCGCGCGTGCTGAGGCTCGCCGCCAGCTCGGCCGCCCGTCCGGCCGCCACCGGACGCGGACGTCGCCCGTCGGTCGACATGTCCCAGATGCTGACGTCGCGCAGGGTGAAGTATTTCGGCAGCTTCAACGCCCCCGGACGCGCCTTCAACGGCGAGGCGGCGATCAGGGCCGCCGGATCCATGGCGGCGGCCGCCTCATAGTCGGCGCGCAGGGCGGCGGTGTCGAGGTTCCGGAACGAGCCGTAGTGGATGACCAGATTGGTCGGGTTCTCGTCGGCGTAATAGCGGCCGTTGCGAATGTTCGACCCCCGGCGGTGGATATAGACCGGGGTGTTCGAGCCCTCGAGGATGAAGGTCGGATGCGTCCGTCCCGGCGCGATCAGGGTCTGGGGCGTCTTCACCTGGTCCAGCCAGTCCAGCGCCTCGGGCAGACGGGCCAGATATTTGCGGTCGCCGGTCAGCCTGTAGAAGCCGATCATCGACCGGATGTTCGTCGCCGTCGTGTGGGTGGCGAAGGCGCGCGGCTCGATGGTGCGGGCCGGCGCCGGCTTCAGGGTGTCGGGATAGTGCTGCAGACCCCAAGCGGGTTGCGGCATGGGCTGCTGGGTGGCGACGAAGATGTCCATGCCGCGCTGGATCGCGTCGACCAGCCGCCGGTCGTTCGAGCCGAGCGCCTGGTGGCAATAGAGCAGGAACTCGATGTTCTCGCCCGCCACGTCGTCGTTGAAGGTGATGTAGGGGGTGTAGTCCGGGTTGCCGTGCAGGCCGCCGGCCCCCTCGACGAACGGAAAGCGCTGCGGCCAGCCGCCGTTCGGATACTGGGCGTCGAGGACGAACTGGATCGCCTTGTCGAGCGGCGCCCGGTATCTGCGCTCGCGCTTCTCCAGATAGACCCGCAGCAGCAGCTGCGAGGCCTCGGCCGTGCCGGCGTCGTCGAAGGTGGCGTTGCCGTAGTAGTGCTGGAATTCCTCCAGCCGCCAGGCGTTGCCGCCGATCCGGGCGTACCAGTCCTTCAGGCTGTCCTCGCCCGCCGTGTCGATGACGTAGTTCCAGCCGCCGCGCGGATGCTGGCCGGCGATGAGCGCGTCTGCGGCGGCCCTGGCGGCGTCGTAGAACTGCTCATCGCCCGTGGCGTGATAGGCGTCGAGATAGGCGTGACCCACGGTCGCCGTGCCCGGAGGCTGGACCCAGATCATGGTCGGCGAGGCTTCCAGCTCCCCCCAGCGGCGCGAGAAATCGGGCAGGACGTTCCACACGTATCCGCCGGCGACGGCGACCTCGTCGGTCATGAAGGCGGTGGCCCGTTTCATCGTGGCCAGGATGGACGCGCGGTCGGAGGACGCTTGCGCGAAGGCGGCGACGGGCGTGGCGGCCAGGGCGGTCAGCGCGGCGCCTCCAGCGAGCAGGGCGCGACGCGACGGGGTCGGCGACATGGGGAACTCCGGGTCGTTTCCTGGGGACAGACGATCACGAGTCTGACGCTCGTTTGAAATCACGATACATGAATGACACCGGTTTCCTAGAGCCTTTCCTCCCCCGTCGGGGGAGGTGGCGCGGCGCTTCTTCAGCGCCGTGACGGAGGGGGCCAACCGCGAATTCGGTGTCCGGGGTTGGCCCCCTCCACCCCCGCGCAAGCGCGCGGCGGTCCCCCTCCCCCGATGGGGGAGGCATACTCAGCGCCGGATATCGAAGCCTTCAGCCGCCATGGCGGCGCGCACCTGGGCCTCGTCGAACAGGTTGAAGTCGCCGGGGACCGAATGTTTCAAACCTGCCGCCGCCAGGCCGAAGGCCAGGGCCTCGTCGTTCGACCAGCCCTTGTAGATTCCGAACAGGACGCCCGAGGCGAAGGCGTCGCCGCCGCCGACCCGGTCCACGACGCCGGTCAGGGCGATGGGGGCTGCGTGATGCTCGCTGTCGCGGGTGATCATCACCGCCGACAGGGTCTGGTCGTCGACGCTGTCGTTGACCCGCAGGGTGCAGCAGATCCGCTCCAGCGAGGGCCAGGTCTCGAACGCGGCCTTGGCGGCGGCGCGACGGCGCTCGGCCGGATCAGCGTCATCGAACGACCGGCCCAGCACGAGGGCGAAGTCGCGGTCGTCGGCGAAGGCGAGGCTGGACCCCGCCAGCATCTGGCCCAGGACGCGCGGCGGATCACCGGCCCATTCGGCCCACAGCTTGCCGCGGAAATTACCGTCGAAACTGACCTTCACACCCGCCCTGGTCGCCGCAGCGATGGCGGCGAGGGCGGCGGTCGAACCGGTCGGACCGGTCGCCGGCGTCACCCCCGAGAGGTGCAGCCACTCCACCCCGTCGAGCAGCCTGGCCCAGTCCAGCGCCCCGTCGACATGCTGGACGAAGGCCGAGGCGGCGCGGTCGTAGAGGACGTCCGACGGACGGCGCACGGCCCCCGGCGTCAGGAAATAGAGCCCCATCCGGCCGGGCTTGAAGACGATGCCGCGTGTGTCGACGCCATGCTTGCGCACCTCGTCGCGAGCGGCATGACCCAGCGGATTGTCGGGCAGGACCGTCGCCAGGGCGGCTGGCGCGCCGTAGCGGGCCAAGGACACGGCGACATTGGCCTCGGCGCCGCCGGGGCGGACGGTCAGGCCGGGCGACTGCATCAACAGTTCGCCGTCGTTGGGCGTGAGACGCAGCAGCATCTCGCCGAAGCAAAGGATCGTCATGGCGCTACGCTAGTCGCTGATCAGCGTGCGAGCCAGCCGCCGTCGACCGGAAGCGTGATGCCCTGGACGTAATCCGACGCCGCCGACGACAGGAAGACCGCCGCCCCGCCGATGTCCGACGGCTGGCCCCAGCGGCCGGCCGGGATGCGCCCCAGGATCTCTTTCGAACGCACCGGGTCGTCCTGCAGCGCCTGGGTGTTGTCGGTGGCGAAGTATCCGGGCGCGATGGCGTTGGCGTTGATGCCGTGTTTCGCCCACTCATTGGCCATCAGCTTGGTCAGGCCGGCGACGCCCGACTTGGACGCCGTATAGGACGGCACGCGGATGCCGCCCTGATAGGACAGCATCGAGGCGGTGTTGATGATCTTGCCGCGACGGCCGCCGGCGATCATGTCGCGCACCACGGCCTGCGACAGGAAGAAGACCGACTTCAGATTGACGTTGAGGACCGCATCCCAGTCTTCCTCGGTGAAGTCGACGGCGTCGGCGCGGCGGATGATGCCGGCGTTGTTGACCAGGATGTCGATGGGGCCGAGGCCCCTGGTCGCCTCGTCCACGATGCGCTCGATCGGCTCCATCGAGCCGAGGTCGGCCTGGATCGAGATGGCCTTCACCCCCTTGGCCAGGCACTGGCCGACGGTATCGTCAGAGGCGCGGCGCGCGACCGAGGCGATGGACGCCCCTGCGTCAGCGAGGGCCAGGGCGATGCCCTGACCGATGCCGGTATTGCCGCCGGTGACGACGGCGACCTTGCCTTGCAGGCTGAATGGATTGCCCATGGGTCCCTACTTCAGTTGGCGGACGTCGAGGACGTCATGTCGGTATGGTCGATGGTCTCGCCGCCCATCGCCTGGACGAAGGTGTAGTCCGTGATCAGATCGCGGTCGCGCAAATCGTCATGGCCCGCGCCGACCATCGAATCCGGACGGGTGGCGTGGTAAATCCTGCAATCCATGCGGCGATCCTCCCACCAGCGTTTGCGGGGCTTGGTAACCGGTGTCAAAACCAGATGCAAATGATCCCGCGAAGGGGTAAAGCCCTCGCCAGCCCCACAGACTTGCCGAGAGGACACCCATGAAAATCGCCCTGATCACCGAGAACAGCCAGGCCGCGAAGAACGCCATCATCCACGACGCCCTGACTGCGGTGGCCGAGCCCCTGGGGCATCAGGTCTTCAACTACGGCATGTACACGGCCGAGGATAAGGCGTCGCTGACCTACGTCATGAACGGCCTGCTGAGCGGCATCCTGTTGAACTCGGGCGCCGCCGACTTCGTCGTCACCGGCTGCGGCACGGGCATGGGCTCGATGCTGGCCTGCAACGCCATGCCGGGCGTCTTCTGCGGCCTGGTGATCGACCCGACCGACGCCTTCCTGTTCGGCCAGATCAATGACGGCAACGCCATCTCGATGCCCTACGCCAAGGGCTTCGGCTGGGCAGCCGAGCTGAACCTGCAGGACGTCTATCGCAAGCTGTTCGAGGGCGAGCGCGGCCTGGGCTATCCGAGGGAACGCGCCGAGATCATGGCCAAAAACCGCGGCATCCTGAAGTCGCTGAAGGCCGTGACCTGCCACGACATGCTGACCGTGCTGAAGACCGTCGACCAGGACCTGCTGAAGGCCTGCGTCGCCGGCGAGAAGTTCCAGGAGTATTTCTTCGCCAACGCCACGGACGAGGGCATCCGCGACTACGTCAAGGGCCTCGTCGGCGCGAACGTTCTCGAGACGGCGTAAGAAGACTCTCCCTCCCCCTCGGGGGAGGGGCGTCGCGCAGCGACGGGGTGGGGGCGGCTCGGTGACGCGCCGCCTTTTCGCTGTGCCGTGTCTGGGTCTCCTGGCCGCCCCCACCCGACCTCGCTTCGCTCGGCCACCCTCCCCATGAAGGGGAGGGAGAAGGTCAGCTTCTACAGCGCCCGCGCCGAATCCCTGATGACCAGTGACGGCCTCACCTCCGGCTGGTTCAGCTTGGCCGGATCCAGGCCGCGCATCGGCGCCAGCAGCTTCTCCGCCGCCATCCGGCCCATGTCGCGGATCGGCAGGCGCACCGAGGTCAGGTTCGGCCACACCCGCGATGCCATCGGCAGGTCGTCATAGCCGACCACCGACAGGTCGCGCGGAATCTCCAGACCCATGTCGCGGGCGACCTTGAACACGCCCAACGCCATCTCGTCGTTGCCGGTGAAGATGGCCGTCGGCGGCGGGTCGAGGGCAAGCAGGATCTTCGCCGCCTCCACCCCCGATTCGAACGTATAGGCGCCGACGGCGATATAGCGGTCCTCCAGCGTCAGCCCCTTTTCGGCGAGGCCCTCGCGGAAGCCGCCGCCGCGCACCGCACTCGAGCGGAACAGTTCCGGGCCCGAGATGAAGCCGATGCGGCTGTGGCCCAGATCGGCCAGGTGCCTGCCGGCCTCGGCCGCGCCGACATGGTCGTTGGTGACCAGCATGGAGCCCGGCTCGTCCAGTGACACCGAGGCGATGCGGACATAGGGACAGTCGAGGTCGCGCAGAACCTGGATGACCCGCTCGTCCTCGGACATCGACGGCGGCAGGATGACGCCGAACAGCTTCTGGCGCTCGACGAAGGTGCGGATGTCGTTCACCACGGTGTCGCCGGTCCGCACGCACGGGTGGACCACAAGCTCCAGCCCCGAACCGCGCAGTGCGTCCAGCACGCCCTGCTGCATGTTCACGACATAGTTCGGGCTGGGGTTGTCGTAGATCAGGCCCACCAGGAAGGATCGGCGGAAGGCGAGACCGCGCGCCTGCAGGTCCGGGGTGAAGCCCAGTTCCTCAATGACCGCATTGACCCGCCCGCGCGTTTCCTCGCGCACGAAGGGCGACTGGTTGATGACCCGCGAAACCGTCTTCTTCGAGACCGAGGCGATACGCGCCACGTCGTTGATCGTGGGCCGTTTTCCGGGCCTCATCCCCGCGCGGGCGGATGTCTTGTCGTCGTCGGTCAAGCTCGACCTCTTGCTGTGAGCGTGCAGCCTTACAACCGGTCCGGCTGTGACGCCATGCCCACGCTTGCCGCCGGCGCCGATCTCGGCAAGGGCGTTGACACCGGTTTCCTTCCCCTTCAATCATCCCCCAACCGACGAGAAGATCGGCTTCTGGCAAATGACATCGGGACGGCGCGTGACGGGCATTCATCACCATTCGGCGGTCGCGGCATGAGCGCGGCGAACGCCCCGGGCCTGAACGACAGCGTGTCCGACATCGCCGCGCGTTTCGTCGACGCGCGCCTGTCGCACACCGGCCTGTCGGACTATCCGGGCCGGCGCCCGCTCGACATGGCCACCGCCTACGCCACCCAGGACGCGGCCATCGGCCTGTTCCCGGACGAGATTGTCGGCTGGAAGGTCGGCATGGTGCCCCCGGGCCAGCAGCCGACCCTGCAGACGCATCGCCTTGCCGGCCCGATCTTCCGCCGCAATTTCTGGTCGACCTCGTCCGAACCGACCCCGCTGCCGGCCATCCCCGGCGGGTTCGCCGCGATCGAGGCCGAGTTCGTCGCCCGCATTGGCAAGGTCGATCCGTCCAGGCTCGACTGGACCCTGGAAGAGGCGACCGCCGCCGTGTCCGCCATGCATATCGGCGTCGAACTGGCGGGCAGCCCGCTTTCGACGATCAACGACCTGGGCTCGGCCGTGGTCGCCTCCGACTTTGGCAACAACGGCGGCCTGGTGCTGGGCGTCGAGATCGTGGACTGGGCCGCGCGCCTGGACGGCATCGAGGTTCAGACCCTCATTGACGGCGTGGCCGTCGGCACGGCCACGGCGGCCGCGATCCCGATGGGCGTGCTGGAATCGGTGCGTTTCCTGATCGAACACCTGGCCCGTCGCGGACGGCCGGTAGGGGAGGGAACCCTGATCTCGACCGGCGCGGTCACCGGCGTTCACCGCGTCGAGATCGGCGCCCAATCCGTCTGCGCCTTCTCGGGCGTCGGCGAAATCCATTGCACGGTCGTTTCGGCCGGGGCGTAGTTCAACCATGCCGGAACCCGTCGCGCCGCTCGCGGTGACAAGGCGGGTCAGGACGCGGAAACAGTAAGGACGGGGTCCATGACAGACGCTGCTTCGACCAGGGTCGAACCAATCCAGATCCAGCCGCCGTCGGGCAAATACCGCTGGGTCGTGGTCTGGCTGCTGTTCGCGGCCATGGTCATCAACTACGTCGACCGTCAGGCGCTGGGCGTCCTCAAGCCGACGCTGATGGCCGAGTTCGGCTGGACCGAAACCAACTTCGCCGACATCATCTTCTGGTTCCAGTTCGCCTACGCCATCTCCTATCTGCTGTGGGGGCGACTGGTCGACAAGATCGGCGCCCGCTGGGGCTTCGGCATCGCCTTTGTCATCTGGCAGATCGCCTTCATCGCCCATGCCGGCATCCGCAACCTGAACCATATGATCTTCGCCCGCGTGGCGCTGGGGATCGGCGAGGGCGGCGGCTTCCCGGCGGGCATCAAGGCCGTGACGGAGTGGTTCCCCAAGAAGGAACGCGCCTTCGCTGTCGGCCTGTTCAACGCCGGCACCAATATCGGCGCCATCATCACGCCCTTGATCATTCCACTGATCGCCTCGGTCTGGCTCGGCACGGCCGAAGACCCGAACTGGCGCATGGCCCTGATCATCATCGGCGTCGCGGGCCTGCTCTGGGTGCCCGTCTGGTTCATGATCTACAGGCGGCCCGGCGAGCACAAGAAGGTCACCCCGGCGGAACTGAACTGGATCGCCCAGGACGCGCCGGACCCCGCCCACAAGATTGGCTGGCTCAAGCTGCTGACGGTCAAGGAGACCTGGGCCTATGCCCTGGGCAAGTTCCTGATCGACCCGATCTGGTGGTTCTTCCTGTTCTGGCTGCCGGGCTTCCTTGGCGCCCGGTACGACCTGAACCTGCTGACCTTCGGCCCGCCGCTGATCGCCATCTATCTGCTCTCGGACGTCGGTTCGATCGGCGGCGGCTGGCTGTCAGGACAGTTCCTGAAACGCGGCATGAGCCTGGGCTCAGCGCGCAAGCTGACCATGCTGATCTGCGCCCTGGCGGTCACGCCCGTCGCCTTCGCCGGCAATATCGACAACATGTGGCTGGCGGTTCTGGTCATCGGCATCGCCACGGCGGCCCACCAGGGCTTCTCGGCCAACCTCTACGCCATGCCCGGCGACGTCTTCCCGCGCTCGGCGGTGGGCTCGGTGGTCGGCATCGGCGGCATGATCGGCGGCTTCGGCGGCATGGCCATGGCCAAGTACGCCGGCTACGTCCTCGACCAGATCGGCAGCTACACCCCGATCTTCGTGGTCGCCGCCTCGGCCTATCTGATCGCCCTGCTGGTCATCCACCTCCTGTCGCCGCGCTACGAGCCGGCCAGGGTCTGATCCCCTGAACCCCTCTCCTGAACGGGAGAGGGGTTTCGGCCCATACCCATCAACGGACGCGCCGATTTCCTCAATCGGATCAGGGCGTGGCCGCATTGAGAGGCCTTTTGTCCATCACGCCCTGATGCGGGGTTATACTGCCGTTCTTCTGGTGGAGGGATCGGCATGGGCCGGATCGGGGACGCAGCGGCTGCGGGCGGGCGAGACTCTGTCGACTCTGTCGAGTCGCTTTTGGAGTCGCGCGGTCAGTCGATCCGGCTGGACGCCCGGCGGCCAGAGTAGCAATACGGCGCGTGAACCTCGCCGGAGCCTGCATGTCCCAGCCTTTCCCGATCCCGTCGCCCGCCGAATGGCGCGCCGAGGCCGAGAAGGCGCTGAAGGGCCGGCCGGTCGAGGGCCTCGTCCATCTCGACGCCGACCACCTGACCACCCGACCTCTGTACGGCCGGGCCAATGCGACGGAGGCGGTCTTCGCCCCCCGCGCCTCGGACGCCGACGGTCGCCCCTGGGACCTGCGCACCCAGGTCGAGTGCGATGACCCCGAGGCCGCCAATGCAGCGGTCCTCGCCGATCTCGAAGGCGGCGCCGCCTCGGTCATCCTCTCAGGCGAGGTTCTGACCGATAGCGAACCACTCGGCCGGGCGCTGCACGGCGTGGCGCTGGAGCTGGCCCCTGTCGGCCTCGACGCCGGTCTTGCCGGGCCGGACGCCGCCAACGCCCTGGCCGTCGTCGCCAAGGGTTCCCCCCGCGCGAAGCTGATGTTCCACATGGACCCGCTGAGCGCCTTCGCCGCGACGGGCGGCTCGCCCCGTGCGATCGAGGAGCATATCAGCCTCGCCGCCAACACCGCGGCCCGCCACGCCGGGGCCTATCCGGAAGCCAGTTTCTTCCTCGCCACCGGCCGGGCCGCGCACGAGGCCGGTGGCTCCGCCGGCCAGGAACTGGGCTTCGCCGCCGCCGCCGCCGCGGCCTGTCTGAACGCCGCCGTGGATGCGGGCCTGCCCATTGAGCGCGCCCTGACCGGGACGGTCCTGGGGGTCAGCGTCGACGCCGAGTATTTCGACAGCCTGGCCAAGGTTCGGGCCCTGCGCCTGATCTGGCGTTCGATCTCCAGGGCCTTCGGCCATGAGACCCCCGGCCGGATCGAGGCCCGCTCTTCGCGCCGGATGCTGGCGGCCCGGGATCCCTGGCCCAACCTGCTGCGCCTCACCGCCGCCGGCTTCGCCGGGGCTGTGGGCGGGGCGGATGCGGTGGTGCTCGACGGCTTCAGCCGCGCGCTCGGCCGTCCCGACGCCTCCGCCCGTCGTCAGGCCCGCAACACCCAGCTGATCCTGATGGAGGAGGCCCACATCGGCCGGGTCGCCGATCCTGCGGCGGGCTCCTGGTATCTCGATCACCGCACCCGCGATCTCGCCGAAGCCGGCTGGGCCGAGTTCCAGCGCATCGAGCGTGACGGCGGCATCGTCGCCTCCCTGCGCGGCGGCGCCCTCCAGCAGCGGATTGCCGCCTCCCGCGCTTCCGGCAAGGCCGCCCTGTCCGAAGTCGGCGGCCAGATGGTCGGGGTGACGAAATTCGTCGACGCGGATGTGCGGGCGGTTTCGGTGGAGGCCTCGACGGCCTCCGTCCCAGGCATCGGCGGCGACCGCTGTCCGCCTCTGTCGCCCTTGCGCTGGGCCGAAGCCTTCGAACAGGAGACGGCGGCATGACCCTCCACTCCGTGCATCCCCGCGAAGGCGGGGACCCAGGTTTTAGCGACCCATCGGTGCCTGGGATCATCGTCAGCCCGCGCTTGGTCGAGCCTGTCGCCCAAAGCACTGGGTCCCCGCCTTCGCGGGGATGCACGGATCTTGGAGAAGCCGCCTGATGTCTCCTCCCGATTTCACCAGAGCCGCCCTCGATCTGTCGCCGCTGAACGGCGGCCTCGATCGCGCGCCCATCCGCACGCCCGAGGGCATCGACATCGCTCCCGTTTACGACGCGGCGGCCATCGCAGACCTCGACTTCATCGACGGCCTGCCCGGGTTCGCGCCGTTCGTGCGCGGCCCCTATCCGACCATGTACGCCTCCAATCCCTGGACCGTCCGCCAGTACGCCGGCTTCTCCACCGCCGAGGCCTCCAACGCCTTCTATCGCCGCAACCTCGCGGCCGGTCAGAAGGGGCTCAGCATCGCCTTCGACCTGGCCACCCACCGGGGCTACGACTCCGACCACCCGCGCGTCGCCGGCGACGTCGGCATGGCCGGCGTGGCCATCGATTCGATCCTCGACATGCGGACCCTGTTCGACGGCATCCCGCTGGACCAGATGTCGGTGTCGATGACCATGAACGGCGCCGTCCTGCCGATCCTGGCCCTCTACGTCGTCGCGGCGGAAGAGCAGGGCGTCGAGCACAAGGACCTGACCGGGACCATCCAGAACGACATCCTCAAGGAGTTCATGGTCCGCAACACCTACATCTATCCGCCCGGGCCCTCGATGCGGATCATCGCCGACATCTTCGCCTGGACGGCGCAGGAAACGCCGAAGTTCAACTCCATCTCGATCAGCGGCTACCACATGCAGGAGGCGGGAGCCTCCGCCGACCTGGAGCTGGCCTACACCCTGTCCGACGGGCTGGAATACATCCGCGCCGGGGTCGCAGCGGGCATGGACGTGGACCGGTTCGCGCCGCGCCTGAGCTTCTTCTGGGCCATCGGAATGGACTATTTCATGGAGGTGGCGAAGCTCCGCGCCGGCCGCCTGCTGTGGGCCGAGGCGGTCCAGGCCGAGTTCGCGCCGAAGGACCAACGCAGCCTGTCGCTGCGCGCCCACTGCCAGACCTCCGGCTGGTCGCTGGCGGCCCAGGACGTGTTCAACAATGTGCCCCGCACCATGGTCGAGGCCATGGCCGCGGCGGGCGGCCAGACCCAGTCCCTGCACACCAATTCGCTCGACGAGGCCCTAGCCCTGCCGACCGACTTCTCGGCCCGCATCGCGCGCAACACCCAGCTGTTGCTGCAGCTCGAGACCGGCCTGACCCGGGTCATCGATCCCTGGGGCGGCAGCTTCTTCGTCGAGCGCCTGACCCATGAACTGGCTGAGCGGGCCCGAGCCCACATGGCCGAGGTCCGTGAACTCGGCGGCATGGCCAGGGCCATCGAGGCCGGCCTGCCCAAGCTGCGGATCGAGGAGGCCGCCGCCAGAACACAGGCCCGCATCGATACCGGCCAGCAGACCGTCGTCGGGGTGAACCGCTATCTGAACGATACGCCTGACGACATCCCGGTGCTGAAGGTCGACAACGCCGCCGTCCTGTCGGCCCAGATCGTGAAACTGAAACGCCTCCGCGCCGAACGCGACGAGGCGAAATGCCAGGCCGCGCTCGACGCTTTGACCGTCGGCGCCAGGGGCTCGGAGAACCTGCTCGAACTCTGCGTCCGCGCCGGCCGCGCCCACGCCACGGTCGGCGAGATGTCCGACGCGCTGGAGGCCGCCTTCGGTCGCCACGTCGCCACGGTGAAGACCGTCTCGGGCGTCTACGCCCGCGAAGCCGGCAAGGACCCGAAGATCTCGCGCGCCCGCGACATGGTCGCCGCCTTCGTCGAGAACGACGGCGGCCCGCCGCGCATCCTGATCGCCAAACTGGGCCAGGACGGACATGACCGTGGGCAGAAGGTGGTCGCCACCGCCTATGGCGATCTGGGTCTCGATGCCGTCGCCGGTCCCCTGTTCCAGACACCGGAAGAGGCGGCGCGCGATGCTGTGAACAACAATGTCCACGTCGTCGGGGCGTCGTCGCTGGCGGCCGGGCATCTGACGCTGGCGCCCGCCCTGATCGCCGAACTCAAGAAGCTGGGACGTTCCGACATCATGGTGACGGTCGGCGGGGTCATTCCTCCTGCCGACATCCAGACCCTGCTGGATATGGGCGTGGCCGCCGTCTACCCGCCGGGATCCGTCATCGCCGACACGGCCATCGACCTGATCGAGAAGCTGAATCGAAAGCTGGGTTACGCCCAGAAGGCCTGAATCAGGGGCGCTGGCGCCCCGGCAAGGCCTCGACCTCGGCCTCGGTCAGGGAGCGTTCGATGCGCGCGAAGCACTGGTCCGGGCCGAAGCGGACGTTCGGCAAGGCGATCCGTGCACTGTCGCCGACGCAGACCTGACTGCCGATCCCGGTCGCCGGCGTGATGACCAGGGCGTTGGCGTTTCCGATATCGGGGCAGCCGCCTGCCTGGATCGCGAACACGCCGCCGCCCAGGACCTTGACGTAGATCTGTTCGGTTCCGCCTCGCGTGAAGTTGGTGATCCGGTCGGGCTGGAAGCACTGGCGCGCGCCGCCGTCCGGCGTGCCGATCCCGGAGCTGGGCGCGGGGCCTTCGGTGGGCGCGCATGCGGCGATGCTGGACAGGAAGATGACAAGGGCGATCGGTCGGCGCACAGCGGCGTCTCCTCTTTCCAACTAGACGCCTCGACCGTCCTCCTGCCTTGCGCCGGGCGCAAGGGCCGCTCGCGACGGCGTGATCCGCTCGATGACATTGCGGGGCAGGGGCGAGGGCAGGCCCGAGACCAGAGCGGCGACATGTTCTCCCAGCAGAGGCGCGAGGCAGAAGCCTCGCGATCCCAGGCCGCCAAGGACGAACAGGCCGGCATGGCCGGGCACCGCGCCGGCGATCGGCAGGCGGTCTCGCGTGGTCGCCCGGGTCGCAACCCGGGAACGGACGGAGTCCGGCGCGATGCCTGCGGCGCGACCCGGCAGGCGGGCCGCGAGCGCGGCGAGGTTCCGCTCCGTGTCGGCCGGACGGATGTCTGTGGCGGTATCGTCCCGGTCGTGGGTGGCCCCGAACAGGAAGCCTGTCCCCGTCGGCGCGACATAGCCGCCCCAGGCCATGGCTGCGGGTTCGCCTTCCCCTTCGACCCATTCGGCCTGGCCCCGAACCGGCGACAGGCGCAGATCCGGCGCCAGGTCGATGGAGCCTGCGCCTGCGCACAGCACCACCGCCTCCGCCTCCGCGAGCACGCCGCCGGTCGCATCAACAACCCGCCATCCTCCGGCGTGAGGCTCGACGCGCGCCGCCTTTCCGGCGCGTACCGCGTCGGGACTGAGCCACGTCCTCAGGATCGTGGGCGGAGCGACGACGAAGGCGGAGGCCATGCACAGGCCCGGGCCCTCGACCGGCTCGCCGGCGATGCGGGACGCTTCGCTGTCGTTTGCCAGGGTGATCTCGCCGTCTGCCCAGATCGGCTGGGTTGCGATCCGCTCGAAGCGTCGGGCATCGCGTTCCGTGCCTGCGAGTTGCAGCACGCCGCGCGCAATCACCGCGCCGGGCAAGAGGCTGTAAAGGGCGCCGGCCCGCTCCAGCCCCTGGGCGAACAGGGCGGCCACTGGCTCGTCGCCGAGGTCGAAGCGCGGCGTCACCAGGGCGGCCGGGAAGCCGGACGCGCCCGCTCCGGGGCCGTCGGCCTCGATCACAACAGGTGTGAGACCGGCAGCCGTCAAGGCGCGCGCCACAGCGGCTCCGGCGATCCCTGCGCCGATGACGATCACGCTGCGAGGCGGCGGCGCGACGGCGGAATCACCGGTCCGGCGTGCCTCGAGCCGCTCGCGCTTGCGGCCGTGTCCGGGGCGTTTCTCGACGGCGAAGCCGCGCTCGGCCAGACCGCGTCGGACCAGGCCTGCGACGGTGAAGGTCGCGACGCGGGCGTCGGGCGCCGACTTCGCGGCGATCTGATCGAAGACGGCCTCGGACCACATGCCCGGGTTCACCGAGGGCGCGAACCCGTCCAGGAACCAGGCGTCGGCGCGGCCCGTCCATTGACCCAGGGCCCATTCCGCCTCGCCCACGGCGAGGTCGAGCACGGCGTGGAACTCCGGCAGGTCGATGCGATGGAAGCCCGGGGTCGTGGCCGGCCAGCGCTCGACGAGCGCCGCCGTCGCCTCGTGAATCTCGGGCCAGGCGGACAGGGCGCGGCTCGCCTGGTCGGCGTCCAGCGGATAGCCCTCGATGGAGAAGATGTGCAGCCGCCCGCCTTCGGGACGATGCCGCCGCCACAGGTCGAGCAGGGCGGCGATGTTCAGCCCGCTGCCGAAGCCCAGCTCGGTGACGGTGAAATCCCGACGACCGGCCCAGGCCTCGGGCAGGCCGCATCCGGTCAGGAAGACCGCCCGGGTTTCGGCCAGCCCGTCTTCGGCCGAGAAATAGACGTCGCCATACCGGCCCGACCGGGGCTCTCCGGCCTCGGTCCAGACCAACCTGGGGTCGCGGTCATCCGTATCGGTCATCGCGCGGTCTATAGGCGGCGTGGCGTATCGCGGGCACGAAAAAAGGGACCGCCCGGAGGCGATCCCTTTCCGTCAGACGAAGCGAACTCCGTCCGAATACCAGGTCCGTGAGGACTTAGTGAGCGGCCGGAGCGGCCGGAGCGGCCGGAGCCATAGCGGCGTCGGCAGCCGGGGCCATAGCGCCGTCGGCGGCCGGGGCGGCGGCGGCAGCAGCGCCGGCAGCGGCAGCAGCGTCCGTGGCGGCAGCGTCGGCGGTCGCAGCAGCGTCCGTGGCGGTGTCGGCGGCGGCGGCGGCGTCTGCCGAAGCGTCAGCGGCCTTGTCTTCGGCGGCGGGTTGGCAAGCAGCCAGGGTCAGGGCGGCGGCGGAGGCGGCGATCAGGGCGACGATGCGCATGATGTATATCCTTCAGAAGGGGGTTCAAGAGAGGTCATGAATCCTCTCCGTTGGGGAGATAACGGGATCGTGAGCGGATTCGCAAGCGAAATCTCACGGCTTCGTGATCGTCCGTGTTCCGGGAAGGTTGCGCCCGAGGGGCGAAGCCGTTTGCCGGGTTCGGTCAACCGGCCTTGAGCGCCGGTCCTCGCGCTAACGGGATCGTGACCTGTCGAGAGCCGGCGTGAGAACGCCGTGTTCCGGCGCCCTCCAACGAAATGATCAGGCGGCCTCGGGCGGGTTCGCCGCCAGGTGTTCTTCCATCTCCATGAACGACGGCTGGGCCGATGACGGGATGTCGCCGCGTCCGATCTCGACCGAGATCTGCGCCGCGTTGCCGTGCAGGTGGGCGACCAGCACCGACTGGATAATCTTGTAGAATGCCGCCTCCTCGTCGACGATCGCCTGCAGGCGCGCCGCCAGCGGTCCGACCAGGCCATAGGCCAGGAATACGCCCATGAAGGTGCCAACCAGGGCGCCCCCGATCATCCCGCCGAGGATTTCCGGCGGTTCGGTGATCGATCCCATGGTCTTGATGACCCCCAGAACGGCCGCGACGATGCCCAGAGCGGGCAGGGCGTCGGCCATGTTCTGAAGCGCGTGCGGCGCGCCGGCCGCCTCGTGGTGATGCTTCTCCAGTTGTTTTTCCATCGCGTCCTCGATCTGGTGAGGATCCTCGAGGTTCATCGTCATCATCCGCAGGGTGTCGCAGATGAAATCGATCGCGAAATGGTCCTTCATGACCTTCGGATACTTCTGGAAGATCGTGGATTCGCCCGGCTTCTCGATGTGGCTTTCCAGGGCGATGACCCCCTTGGACTTCATCGTCTTGGTCAGCGCGAACAGGAGGCTGAGCAGGTCCTTGTAGTCCTGCTTCTTCCACTTCGGCCCGGCGAAGGCCTTGCCCAACCCGCCCATGGCCGACTTCACGACGCCGATCGAGTTGGAGATCAGGAAGGCGGCGACGGCCGAACCGCCAATGGCCATCAATTCGTGTGGTGCGGCGTGGATGATGACGTCGAACTTGCCCCCGGCCAGGGCGTAGCTGCCGAACACCATGCCGAACAGCATGACGATGCCGATGATCTGAAACATTTGGCGGTCCGACGTCCCCGGGAGCAGAGACGCCGACCTTCGCCATTAATGATTAACGGCCGCTTTAGGTCAGAGCCGGTTTTGGCCGCTCTGGATGGCGGCGAAACCTTCGGCGGTCAGCTTGGTGTAGCCGGACTTGCCGCCCCGGACGTAGATCTGGCCGTCGATCTTCGCCGGATCGAAGCCGTCGGCCACCAGATCGACCTTGCGGTATTTGAAAGTCCCGGTCGTCTCCAGCGTCTTGGCCAGGCGCACGAACACGGGCCGCGCATAGGGCGGCAGCTGTTCGTCGGCCCAGACGGCGAAATCCTTGGCGGAGAACCGGCCCTCGACCACCAGGGTGACCATGCCGGCCTTGCCGTCGGCCCCCGGCACCGGGACGCCATAGGCGCTGACCTCGTTAATGCCGGGCGCGTCGGCCAGCCGCTGTTCGACCTCTGCAGTCGAGACGTTCTCGCCCTTCCAGCGGAAGGTGTCGCCGATACGGTCGACGAAGTAGAAATAGCCCTCCGAATCCTGACGCATCAGGTCACCGGTGCGGAACCAGCGATCCCCGCGCTGGAACACGTCGGTCAGGATCTTCTTCTCCGAGGCGGCCTTGTCGGCATAGCCGGAGAAGTCATGGCGGATGTTGTCGCCGATCATGCCGATCGCCTCGCCGATCTCGCCGGCCGAGGCCTCACGCACCAGGCCGCTGGCCAGGCGCACGGGCTCTTCGGTATCGACGTCGAAGGCGACCAGGCGGATGTTGATCTGCTTCTTGAGGAATTTCGGGACCCGCCCGATGGCGCCCTGCTTGCCGTCGAAATTGAACAGCGAGACATTGCCTTCGGTGGAGCCATAGAACTCCAGGATCTCCGGAATGGCGAAGCGGGACTGGAAGTCCGGCCAGACGTCGGGGCGCAGGCCGTTGCCGAAGGCCAGGCGGATCTTGTGGCCGCGTTCGCCCTCCTGCGGCGGGCCGTTCACCAGGTAGCGGCACAGTTCGCCGATATAGACGAACATCGTCGCGCCGGAGGTGTTCACGTCCCGCCAGAAGCTGGAGGTCGAGAATTTGCGCCGCAGGATCAGCCGCCCGCCGTTCAGCAGGGCGGGGCCGACACCGACCAGGCCGCCGGTCGAGTGATAGAGCGGCAGGACATTGAAGATCCGGTCCGTCGGCGTCGACTGGGTGCAGCCGGCGAAGGCGCGCATATAGGTCCGTGCCCGGGCATGGTGGATGCGTGCCGCCTTCGGCATCCCGGTCGTGCCAGAGGTGTAGATGTAGAGCGCGGTGTCGCGGTTGGTGAGGCCGTCGCGGATGCTGCGGTTCGGTCGCACCGACGATCCGCTGCGCACGGCGTTGTCCAGTCCGCGCCGCTCGGAGATCTCGTCGGCGTCCCGCAGGCCCAGGACCCACAGCATCATGGTGCGGCTGATGAAGGGCCGGGCCTCTTCGCACTTCCGCCAGGTCTCCTCGTCGGCCACGACCACGGCGACGCCGGCGATGTTGAGGCAGTGGGCCAGGGCCTGGCCGGTCAGGTTGGTGTTGATCAGGGCGGTGGCGATGCCGGCCTTCGAGAACCCCATCCAGGCGGCGATGTATTCCGCGCGGTTGGTCATCACCAGAGCGATGACGTCTGTGCGCCGCAGGTTCCGGCTGCGCGCCCAGTGGGCGTAGCGGTTCGCCATGCCGTCGAGGTCGCGATATGTCAGCGACCGATGCTCGTCCTCGACGGCGATATTGTCGGAGAATTTATCGACCGCTTCCTCGAAGTCGTCGCAGACCAGAACGTCGCTATCCAGGGCGATCGGCTTGATGCGCTTGAGCAGCCGACGCAGACCGGCCGCGAACTTGAGATCGCGTCGGATGTTGGCCGCCAAACCCATGGTCGCAGTCGCTCCGTATGCAGGCGTAAGTCAAACCGGTGATGAACAACCGGCGGGACGGGGTCAACCGGCAGGGGAATCCGTAAGGCCGGTCGGCGACGTTTCCGCCCGGGCGTGGCGCCGTTGCGTCGGCGCCGCCGGGTAAACCCGAGTCAGGGGCTCCTTTGGATCGAGTCTCCCGCAAGGCTCCCCTCAATATTACCCGTTCCTGAACGAGAATAAGGTCAAGGTTTGGTCGTGATTGCCGCAGAACGCGACCGGTTTGTGTCGATCACGGTATTTCTTGAAGGCGCGGGGGTTATTTCGGAACCTCGATCGCCGACGGTTGTTTTTCCGGCGTAACCTTGGAGGAACACAGATGACTGTGACCTATACGGACCACGCCATTCGGAACACTTCGGTCGAGGCCGATAATTTTGTGCCCCGCTACGCCCGCGCCAGGCGCGCGAAGAAGGGTGTGCGGACGTGGATGATCCTCGCGCCGATCGGCGCCCTGGTCCTGATCGGCGGCGGCGCGGCCATGATGATAGGCGGCGGAACCGAGACCCAGCCGCTCGTCGAGCCCCAACCCGGCGCGCCGATCATTCGGCCGCTCGAGGCCGCGCCTGCCCCGCTGGAAAGCTCGGTCGCACCGGCCGCCCTGACGACCCCCGCCGCCGCTCCGGTTCCGGTCGTTCGTGAAGCCGCGCCGACCCCGCCTCCCGCGGTTCAGCGTCGTGTCGGCGCCGTCGAAAGTCGCGCGGCAGCAACCCCCGCCGTGGCGCCGCGCACGGAAGCCGTGACCGAACCGACCGGCCCGCTTCCTTACAGCGGTTCGCCTTCGACCGGCGTGACCCCGACCGCGCCGGCGCCGGCCGTGACGCCGTCGGCCCCGGCCATCCAGACGACCCCGCTGAACTGATCGGCGGCCAGGACAAGAAAGCCCCCGGTTCGCGCCGGGGGCTTTTTGCTGTCCGCGTTCCCGCGCTCAGGTCGCCGGAACGACCCGCCAGATGACATTGCCCACGTCGTCGGCGACGAGCAGGGCGCCCAGTCGATCAACCTGCACCCCGACCGGCCGGCCCATCGCCTCGCCCTCGGCGTTGAGGAAGCCGGTCAGGAAGTCCTGCGGCGCGCCCGATGGCTTTCCACTGGCGAAGGGCACGAAGATCACCTTGTAGCCGGCCTTCGGCTCCCGGTTCCACGATCCGTGCTGACCCACGAAGGCGCCGTGGCTGTAGGCGGCCGGGAAGGCGGTCCCTTCGTAGAAGGTCAGACCGAGCGATGCTGTGTGGGCGCCCAGCGCATAGTCGGGCGCGATGGCGGAGGCGACCCTGGCCGCATCCTGGGGCTGGACCCGGGCATCGACCGTCTGGCCGTAATAGCTCCAGGGCCAGCCGTAGAAGCCGCCGTCCCGCACCGAGGTCATATAGTCGGGGACCAGGTCGTTGCCGAGCTCGTCCCGCTCATTGACCGCGACCCAAAGGGCGCGACTGTCCGGCTGCCAGGCGAGGCCGACGGGATTGCGCAGGCCCGAAGCGAAGACCCGCTGGGCGCCCGTGGCGATGTCGATCTCGTGGATGGCGGCGCGGCCTTCCTCCTCGTCCATCCCGTTCTCGCCGATGTTCGAGTTCGACCCGACGCCGACATAGAGCTTCGTCCCGTCCGCCGAGGCGACCAGGCTCTTGGTCCAGTGGTGGTTCCGGCCTGCGGGCAGGTCGGCGATCTTTGTCGCCGGCGCCGTGATCTGCGTCTGACCCGTCTGATAGCGGAAGGCGACGACGGCGTCGGCGTTGGCGACGAACAGCCGGTCCCCGACCAGGGCCATGCCGAACGGTGAGGTCAGGTTCTCAACGAAGGTCGACTTCGTCTCCGCCATCCCGTCGCCGTCCGCGTCGCGCAGCAGGATGATGCGGTTTGGGCTCGGCGGAGCGGCGCCCGCGCGCTTCATCACCAGACCCATGACCCAGCCGCGAAGGCCGCCCGACTTCCCCTCGGGCCTGGGCGGGGCATTGGTCTCGGCGACCAGGATGTCGCCGTTGGGCAGGCGATAGAGCCAGCGCGGGTGATCCAGACCGCTCGCGAAGGCCTGGACCCGGAACCCCTGTGGCGCGGTCGGCATGACGCCGTCCGGCCACCCGACCGCCGGAGCGATATTCACCGTCGGCGCCAACAGGTTCCTGTGCGGCTCGACCAGGGTCGGCCGGGCGCCAAAGGTCGAGCCCTCGGGTGCGATGGGTCCGCTTCCGCAGGCCGCGAGCGTCAGGGCGGAGGCGCAGACGGCGAGCAGGAGAGGGCGGTGCGTCATCGAGTGCTTCCTAGAAGGCGGGGAATTCGAGGCGGCTGACATCGTAGCCCAGCGACCGGGCGCGCTCTACGAGGGCGGCGCGTTCGGCGGCGTCGGGAACCTCGCGCGTATAGATCCACAGTTTCTCGAACTTCGGATCGGCCGAGATGAACCAGCTGTAGTCCTCGGCGTGGTCCAGCACCCAGTATTCCCAGGTGATCAGACCGCCCAGATAGCGGGCGCGGAGCTTGGCGTTGAAGCCGGGGTCGAGGATCGTGCCCGAGGCGCCGATGGCCTTCTCGCGACCGTCCGGCGTGTCCTGCTGGCACGTGTCGCGCACGCCGATCCGGGTCGGCGACTGGATGACATAGTTGGTCGCCCCGGCCACGCAGCCGTCGGTCAGGCTCATCGGCAGGCGCGCGATCTCCAGCCAGCGGCCGGAGTAGAACCGCTCCAGATCCACCGCTCGCGCCGGCTGGGGCGCGCGGACCTGATCGGCGGGTATGGAGGTGGCGCAGGCGCTGACGCCGACGACCGCGATGGCGGCCATGACCAGGGTTCGGATCGACATCTGCAGTCCTCGCGCGAGATTGAAAAGCGTAGATACGAGGCCAGTTCCGTCGGCGGACGCGCCGGACTATCCGGCGGCCAGATCTTTCGGCACGCGGATGCGCCGGAAGCGGGCCTCGACGAAGGCATAGGCGCCGAACGCGATCAGGCCGATCGCTGTCAGTCCCAGCATCAGGTCGCCGCCCGGCTGACGCTCCAGCGCTTCCAGCGCGGTGCCGAAGGTTTCCACCTTGGACGACTGGGCCCGCCATCCCGCCAGCGTCACGAACAGGGCCAGCGGCAGATAGGCCAGCCCCCGCGCGACATAGCCGATCCGCGCCAGCGGCAGCACCCAGCGACACACCGTCTTCGAACAGACCAGGGTCGCGCCGAAATCGTTGACGACGCCCATGACGACATTACCGATGCCGACACCGGCGATGATCAGGCCGATAGTCATCAGGGCCGCACCGCCGAACGGCAGGTCCAGCAGGATGGAGGCCTTCTCCTGGTTCTCCGCCAACTGTTCGGCGCCCATCGACGGTCCCACCTCATCCAGCAGCTGGAACACGCCGGAGGCCAGCACGGCGTAGGCGAGGCCGCTGAACCCCTGCGTCGTGCGCACCGCCCAGCCCTGAAGCTTCGAGCCCTCGTGATCGACGTCGAATACGGCCTGCAACACGCGCCAGCCGACGAAGGCCCAGAGGCCGGCGCCGATCAGGATCAGCCACAGCCGACCGAACGGCTGCTGCGCCAGGACATAGAGGACGCCGTGCGGATCGACGGCCTGTCCCCTCATGCCGATGGCCGTGGCGAGCATCAGGAGGCCGACCGAGACATAGACGAAGCCGTTGGCCGCGAAGCCGAACCGCGACGACGCCTCCAGCGCGTCATGCAGCCGCGGAAACCGGTCGTGCCAGGTCCGCCGGCGTCGCACGCGGTCGATCAGACGACCGGCCTCCTTGCGGAGGCGGCCGATGCCGAGGTCGGGGAGGGAAGCGGCCATGTCGTCTCGAACAAGCGGTGCCGTTCAACGCCGGAGGCGCCTGATGGCTCCAGGGCGCAACATCGAAAGCGCCGCCGGGACACTGCCTGCGAAGGGCATGTGGAAATGACGCCGGGCTCAGCCTGGCCCATCCGCCTATGTCTACCTACGCGACGGTCTCCCCGACCATCGACCGCGCCACCGCCTCCGCCACCTTGATCCCGTCGACGGCGGCCGAGAGGATGCCGCCCGCATAGCCGGCGCCTTCGCCGGCCGGGAACAGGCCGCGCACGTTCAGGCTCTGGAAGTCGGCGCCGCGGGTCATGCGGATCGGCGACGAGCTGCGGGTCTCGACACCCGTCAACACCGCCTGGGCGTCATCGTAGCGGGCGATCTTGCGGCCGAACACGGGCAGGGCCTCGCGCATGGCGGCGATCACATAGTCGGGCATCAGCGGCGCCAGGTCGGTCGGCCGCACGCCCGGCTTGTAGCTGGGAACCACCTCCCCCAGGTCGGTCGAGGCGCGGCCCGCCAGGAAGTCGCCGACCAGCTGGCCGGGCGCGAAATAGTCGCCGCCGCCGGCCACGTAGGCGAGGCTCTCCAGTTCCCTTTGCAGCTCGATGCCCGCCAGCGGGTGGTCGCTGCCGTAATCCTGCGGCGAGATGCCGACCACGAAGCCGGAGTTGGCGTTCCGCTCGTTGCGCGAATACTGGCTCATGCCGTTGGTGACCACGCGGCCCGGCTCGCTGGTCGCGGCCACCACCGTGCCGCCCGGGCACATGCAGAAGCTGTAGACGGTGCGCCCGTTGCTGCAGTGATGCGACAGCGTATAGGCCGCCGCCCCCAGATCGGGGTGTCCGGCGCAGGGGCCGAACATCGCCCGGTCGATCCACGATTGCGGATGCTCGATGCGGAAGCCGATCGAGAACGGCTTGGCCTCGATGTGGACGCCGCGCTCATAAAGCGTCTGGAAGGTGTCTCGCGACGAGTGGCCGATGGCGAAGACCACGTGGTCGGCCTCCAGGGTCTCGCCGGTGTGCAGGCGCACGCCCCGGATGGCGCCCCTATCGAGATCGATGTCCGTGACCCGGTGCTCGAACCGGTATTCCCCGCCCAGGGCCTCGATCTTCTCGCGCATGGCCTCGACCATGGTCACCAGGCGGAAGGTGCCGATGTGGGGGTGGGCGTCAGTCAGGATCTCCTCCGGCGCCCCGGCCGCGACGAACTCATGCAGCACCTTGCGGGCCAGGAAGCGCGGATCCTTGATCTGGCTGTAGAGCTTGCCGTCGGAGAAGGTGCCCGCGCCGCCCTCGCCATACTGGACGTTGGATTCCGGATGCAGCTTGCCCTTGCGCCACAGTTCCCAGGTGTCCTTGGTCCGCTCCCGCACCACCTTGCCGCGGTCGAGGATGATCGGCCTGAAGCCCATCTCGGCCAGGATCAGCCCGACGAACAGACCGCACGGCCCGGCCCCGATCACGACCGGCCGCAGACGCTGGGCCTTTCCTCCGTCCCGGGGCGCGACGGCGACATGCCGATAGGCGACGTCCGGGGTGGGCTGCACATGCGGGTCGCCGACGAAGCGCGCCAGTACTGCCGCCTCGTCCCTCACCTCGACGTCGAGGATGAAGACCTTCAGGATCGCCGACTTCTTGCGCGCGTCATGCGCCCGCTTCCACACCGACCAGGAGATCAGGTCGTGCGCCGGAACGGCCAGACGCGCCGCGATCGCGGCGGGCAGGGCCTCCGACGTGTGGTCGAGGGGCAGCTTGAGTTCGGACAGGCGCAACATCGGCGGCCTTGTAGCGGCTCGCGACGCCGAGCGCATGAGGAAGATGGGCGTCGCCTTATCGGCGAAAGCTCAAAGACCGCTCTCGACCCTTAGGAGCCGTCGGCAATGTCTGCTTTCGAGCACCCGCCAACGGCCTTGAGGACAGACGCGATCAGGCGATGGCCTGCCTGTTGCCTCTGAGGAAAGAGGCACGCTTTGGGGTTTGATGCCGAACCGCGTTCAAGCGACCTTTGCTTTACGGGGCGCGACGTCATGCTGGCCTTCGTCAGACAAAATGCTTTGCGGCCCGGCACCGTAGGGCGTTCATGGACCTCCGATCCGCGAGGGAAGAAAGCCATGAACCGCGTCCTGACGACCATGACAGCCGCCGCGACCCTGTTCGCCGCCGCCCCCGCCTGGGCCTGTATGCCCATGATGCCGCATGGTGCCTCCGAGATCGAGCGGGCCAGGGCGGTCTTCGTGGCGCGTGTCACCGAAACGGAGCGGCTGCCGTCAGCGCCTTGCGAGCGCGACCTGCGTCGCGCCGGTATCCAGGACGGCATGCCGGGCAGCCGGAGCTGCGAGGCGTTCGGCAAGGCGACCCTGGAATCGATCTCGGTCGCCAAGGGCGAGGAACTCGTCGAGACTCCGGTCGTGGTCGACTGGAATACCCAGCCGCTTTGCGACGTGGGCTGGACCCCGGTCGTCGGCGATGTCGTGGTCGTCCTGATCGGCGACGTCGTCACCCAGCGCCCTACCGCGCAGGTTCGCGCCATCCTGCAATCCACGCCCGAATTCCAGGCCCTGATCGCTCAAGCGACTGCGGCCCAACACTGACCTCACACGTCCAGGGTCGCCTGACCCGGACCCTGAGAACCAGGGTCCTGATCCTCGGTGCCGGCCCCGGCGGCCAGGTCGCCGCCATCCGCTCCCGCGCGGCTCGCTGCAAGGCCTGAAAGATCCGGAACCCTGACTGTCCGGCCCCCCAACCCCGGCGCCGCCGGCGCGCTGTGCCGGGACTGACGGGCCCCTGTGACCCGCGAAACGCGCCGCTAAGGGGGCCAGACTCCACGGCGAAACAGACCCCCTGTGGCCATCTTCTGCGCTTGCGCCGTGTATCGTTAGTCAACTTTGCAGGAGCCCGGGATGCGGAACATAGGTCTGGTCAGCGCTGCCGTGATCGCGATGTCGATGGCGGCGATGGCAGGGGCAGTGGCGGCTTCCGCCCCACAAGAAAATATTTATAGGCTTTCAGAAGAAGACCGCATGCGGATTTTCGTGTCCCAAGCTGAGGGACAAATCCTTGCGGCTGTGGCCTTAGCCGAGCGAGATGGCCTGAGCGGAGAGGCCGCGCAACAGCGCATCAGGGATTATCTGCAAAACACTATCCAAACAGGGCCTGCTTTGAGGGGCGTCGAGCGCGCAAGTGCACCTGAGTTAGAAACTTGGCGAGGGGAAATGTATATGGCCCTTGCGTTGGCGCGTCGGTCACTCATCACGAGCACACGAATAAGGCACGACAGTGACGGCTCCCTTGGCGTTTCTGCCGCGCTGGCGCGGGAGCGCGAATCGCGTGCGGAACAGGATCGTGCCGATTCTGCCGCGGCGGCGCGGCTGGGCGAGCAGCTGGCCGAATCGCGTGCGGAACGGGACCGTGCCGCTTCTGCCGCGGCGGCGCGGCCGGCCGAATCGCGTGCGGAACGGAACATGGAAGGTCGCAACGTGCCCGGTAACGCAGCCGCGGGCCAACCCGCGACAAACGCGGGCACGACCGGGATCCGGCGGAGCCGGGCGACCTATGACTCTGATCTCGACGACGAGTATGACCCTGATCTCGACGACGAGGCGGGCGAGCCGGACTGAGGCGGCACCCACTCAAGCGACCCTGCCCCGATTGAAATCAGGCAACGGCGACCGCCCAGGCAGTCGCCCCCCTGGCGCTGCTCCTCTCCGTCCGGGAAAAAGGGCGGGGGTGGGGCCGGGCTGGGGCGACGGCTTCGGGCGGCCTGGCGTCAGGCGCTGGACGTCGGCCGAACCGATGTCTGATGTCCACCCTTAAGCGACGGTCGGGAGGTCCGCTGTCGGGCCTGACGGTCAATGTCTGGTTTTCGGCCTGACGCCGATGTCGTGGTCCGACCCATGCGGTCATTCGGCAGGCCCGACCGACAGCGGGCTGACAGGTCCCGTCAGGCCGATCAACTTGACGCGCACTTTGCGGGCAACCAGTGTGACCTGACCAAGCGACGCCTCGACGGGTCAGACCTCTATGGCGCTTTCAGGAAAGAGCGGACTTATGGCTACGCGGTTGCAGAAATCCTCCATTGTTGCGTTGAGCCTCACGGTCGCTGTCACGGCGATGGCGCTCGGCGGGTCGGCCTACGCCCAGGACGCCGGCGGCGATGTAAACGTCAGTTCACCATCCACGGGCGGCTCGCTCCGCAACGCGCCTGCAAGTGACTTTACGGACCAAACCGCGTCCGACAATGCTTCGGCAGAACCCGCGACGGACGCCGCGCCAGCCCCGTCAGCGCCGTCTGCCGACGACCCGCAGGCTGAGGCTGACGAGGGTGAGACTGGTATCCGGCGGAGCCAGGTAACCTACGACAGTGATCCGGCCGAGCCGGAGTAAGGCGTCAGGAACGATCGCGAGGTCGTGCGGGCAACGTCACCGGGACACGTCGGGCCAACCTGACCAATCACTGCTTTTCAGCTCGGCGATCCGCCGCCACGGGGGACTATAGAATGAAGAAAACCAGACTGTTTGCGGCGGCCTCGGTGTTCGCCATCCTGTTCGGCACCAGCGCGGTCGCCCAGGACATGGCCTTCTCTCTGACCAACAACAGTGACGCCACCCTGGTCGAGCTGATGGTCGGTGAATCGTCGAACGAGAACTGGGATGAAGACATTCTGGACGGCGAGTCGATTGGCCCGGGCGAGACCGCCGACATCTCGGTCGAGGACGACCTGGAAGACTGCGAATACGACGTGCAGGCCGTGTATGACGACGGCGACACCGAAGAGGTGTTCAACGTCGATCTCTGCCGACTGAGCAACCTCACCGTCGAGGACGATGACTTTGACGAGGAAGAGGAAGACGACGAGGAATACGAAGACGAAGACGAAGACGACGAGGAATACGAGGACGACGAGGAATACGAGGACGACGAAGACTACGAGGACGACGAAGAATACGAGGACGACGAGGACGACGAGGAATACGAGGACGACGAGGACGAGTGATCGCGCCTTCGTAAGCCAGATAGCGGCGGCTCCTGCGGGAGCCGCCGTTTTCGTTTCCGCGCCACCGGTCTCTGTAGTTGCATCCCTCGTGGGGCCGTGGGTTTCAACCAGAGAGACGGCACGATCAGGCCCGAAAAGGATACACCGAGTCCGCCCGCATGGACCTGTCCGCCGCCGACCGGGCCGAGGTGGTGCGACGGCTGGGGGCGGTCATTCGAGGGTCTTGAGACCGGCTGCAGTAATGTCTGCTGTCCACGGTGGGCTCAACCGGTGACCGCAACACGCTAACTTTTCTTCGGACATTGATCATGTCCGCATACGGCTTCGAAATGTCAGCAGTTGGCGACTTCCTCGCTCCGGCGCCTTGAGCCGTGACCGAACGACGCCATATTGCGGACACGGCACCTCGGCCGCTGGGGAGACGCGCCGAATGCCGCCGGTCATCGACATCAAGGGCCTGAGCAAGACCTACGCCTCCGGGCTGCAGGCGCTGAAGCCCATCGACCTCCAGATCGGCAAGGGCGAGATCTTCGCCCTGCTGGGCCCGAACGGCGCCGGCAAGACGACGATGATCTCCATCATCTGCGGCATCGTCACGGCCTCGACGGGCACGGTCACGGCCGACGGTCACGACATCAAAAAGGACTACCGCCAGGCGCGGATGAAGATCGGCCTGGTGCCCCAGGAGCTGACCACCGACGCCTTCGAGACGGTGCTGGCCACTGTGACCCTGAGCCGGGGTCTATTCGGCAAGGCCCCGAATCCCGCCCATATCGAACAGGTCCTCAAGGACCTGAGCCTGTGGGACAAGAAGGACTCCAAGATCATGACCCTGTCCGGCGGCATGAAGCGCCGCGTCATGATCGCCAAGGCGCTCAGCCACGAGCCCGACATCCTGTTCCTGGACGAACCCACGGCCGGCGTGGACGTCGAGCTGCGCCGCGACATGTGGAACCTGGTGCGTCGTCTGCGCGAGAGCGGCGTCACCATCATCCTGACCACCCACTATATCGAGGAGGCTGAGGAGATGGCCGACCGGGTCGGCGTCATCCTCAAGGGCGAACTGATCCTGGTGCAGGACAAGACCGAGCTGATGAAGATGCTGGGCAAGAAGACCCTAACCCTGAACCTGCAGGACCCGCTGGAGGTCCTGCCGCCCGAACTGGCGGAGTGGGATCTGACGCTGCGCGACGAGGGCAATGAGCTGGAGTTCGTGTTCGATTCCAACGCCGAGAAGACCGGCGTGCCCTCCCTGCTGCGCCGCCTGTCGGACCTCGGCATCGCCTTCAAGGACCTGAACACCCGCCAGAGCTCGCTGGAGGACATCTTCGTCAGCCTGGTCCACCGCGACCCGGCCGCCGCCAGCACCGGAGCCGCCGCATGACCTTCAACGGATACGGCGTCTGGGCTATCTACAGGTTCGAGATGGCGCGGGCGATCCGCACCCTGTGGCAGTCGATCGTCACCCCGGTGATCACCACGGCCCTGTATTTCGTCGTCTTCGGCTCGGCCATCGGCAGCCGGATGACAGAGATCGACGGCGTGCCCTACGGCGCCTTCATCGTGCCCGGCCTGATCATGCTGAGCCTGTTCACCCAGTCGATCTTCAATGCCTCCTTCGGCATCTACTTCCCGAAATTCACCGGCACGATCTACGAACTGCTCAGCGCGCCTGTGTCGCCGTTCGAGATCGTCCTGGCCTATGTCGGGGCGGCGGCGACCAAGTCGGCGGTGCTGGGCCTGATCATCCTGGCGACCGCGTCGCTCTTCGTGCCGCTGCAGATCCTGCACCCGGTCTGGATGCTGGCCATCCTGATCCTGATCTCGACGACCTTCAGCCTGTTCGGATTCATCATCGGCATCTGGGCCCAGAGCTTCGAGCAGCTCAACTTCATCCCGATGCTGGTGGTGACGCCCCTGACCTTCCTGGGCGGCTCCTTCTATTCGATCCACATGCTGCCGGAGCCGTGGCGGACGATCACCCACTTCAACCCGGTGGTCTATCTGATCTCCGGCTTCCGCTGGAGCTTCTACGGGACCGGCGACGTGCCGATCGTGTGGTCCCTCCTGGCGACATGCGGATTCCTCGTGGCCTGCCTCGCGGTCGTCGGATGGATCTTCAAAACCGGCTATCGGCTCAAAACCTGACGGAGATGACAGATGACGACTGCGACCTGGAACGGGGTGGTGATCGCCCGCTCGGACGATACCGTGGTGGTCGAGGGCAACCACTATTTTCCGCGTGACGCCGTGGATCCGGCCGTGTTGAAGGCCTCGACGACCACCTCGATCTGCCCGTGGAAGGGGACGGCCTCCTATTCCTCGCTGGTCGTGGACGGGAAGGAGAACAAGGACGCTGTCTGGTATTATCCCGAGCCCAGGTCCGCCGCGGTCGAGATCGCCGGTCGAATGGCGTTCTGGAAGGGCGTCGAGGTTCGCTGACGGTACGGTCGGTTAAGGTCCTGACATTGGACGCCCCCGTCGTTCGCCGCTAAGACGCCTCCCATGTCGTCCGAGACCCCTCCAGGCCCCGCCGAAAACCGTCCGCCCGAGCCGTTCGTGCGCGGCCAGATCGTGTGGTCGCGCCCGCCCCGGCCCGTGTTCCGCGTCGGTCCCCTGCCGCGGGTGGCCCCGGCCCCGGCGGCTCGTCCCGTCCGACGGTCGGGCGCAGGCATACTGACCGGCTCGATGATCCCCCCGGCCCGGGCTGCGTCCCCCGCCGCCGGGGTCCTGCCGGAAGCACCGGTCGAGCCGGTCGTCGAGGCCGTGGCTCCCCAGCCAGAGCCGGTCGCGCCTGAGCCTGTCGTCGAAGCGGTCTCTCCCGAACCCGAGCCGGTCCAGGCCGCGCCCGAGCCCATGCCCGCGCCGCAGGAAATCGTCATCGAGCCGGAGGCGCCGGAGCCCGCCGTCACCGTGCCGCCGCCGCTCTCGACCGAGGCGAAGCCGGCCGCCAGGCCACGCGAACTGCCTTCGGTGGTCGTGACCCCGGCGATCTACGCCACCGTGGGCGCGGCCATGCAGAAAGTGGCCAGGGGCGACCGCTGGCCGATCGTCGCGGGCGTCGCAGCCCTCGTGGTCATCGGCGGCTTCATCTGGCTGGCCACCCTGCCTGCCCCGCAGCCCGTCGCTCCGGGCCCGACGCCTCTGGTCGCCGATGCCGCGCCTCCCGCAGGGACGACGGTGGTCGAGGCGCCTGCGCCCGAGATCGAGACTGCGGCGCCGGTCCGCGCGCCGTCCGCCCCTGCTCCGGCTGCCGCCGCGCCCGTGACGGCCCTGCCGCGCCGCCCGACCCAGGCTGCGCCCGTCGTGGTGGTGCCGCCCGCGCCGGTCGAGACCGCGCCCCGGCCCTATATCCAGACCGCGCCTCTGGTCGTGGAGCCGCCGACCCCGGCCGCGCCCGCGTCGGCGAATCCGGACGCACCGGTCTCGACCGCGCCCCAACCCTTGAATTAGGGCCGCTGAACCAAAGCCTCAGCGCTCCGCCGCGCGGTAGGGCAGGTAGCCCCGCTCGACCATGCGGCGCAGGCCTTCGTAGGCCTCCGACAGCTCCTCATAGGCGGCGCGCATACCCGACAGCTTCGCCGCCTCGGCCGGGCCGATGGCCTGGCCCGCCTCCGACAGCCTCAGCGCCTCGGCGATCCAGCGCGCCCGCGCCGTCGCGGCGGCCACCGCCAGCCGCTGGAAGGCGGCCGGCTCGGTATGGTTGGCGCCCAGCCCCAGGACCTGCGGGATCACCTCCCGGTTGGAGACGAAGGCGGCGTAGTCGATCTGTTCCAGATGCCCGCGCAGCCTGCGCTGCTCCTGCGGGTCGTTGTCGCTGGGCTCGAAATGATCCCGGCGGCTTCGATAGCTGGACGTCATCATGCTGGACATTCAGGCTTCCTCGGGCGGTCTCGCTGAGGGCAGCCTGCGCCCGACCGGTTAACGCCGCGTCAGCAAGCGTGGCCGGTCCGGCGCGGCCCAGCCGGGAGGCAGGGGCTCGGCCCACCCCTCGGGCGCGTCGTCCGAGGCCGGGAAATAGCCCGTCGCCGAGCGGTAGCCGAGGATGTACCAGATCTCGATCAGATAGCCGTGCAGCCGGGTCTGGTCCGCCGCCGGCCGTTTCGACGCCGCCCCGATGGCGATCCCCAGCCGCCCGGCCACGTCCGAGGCCTCCAGCGGCCCGTCCGCCTCGGCCAGGATGTCGTCGATCACGCCATCGACCCACCCCGACAGGGTGGCCCGGTTCTTCGGTCCCTTCGGCCCGGCATAGGTTCCGTCGGCGTGGAACTTGTCCTCGTCGCGCAGGGCCTGCAGCCGCGCCCGGACCTCGTCCCCCAGCATCGCCCGCTCCTCATAGAGGGGCTCCGCCTTCGGCTTCCACAATCGCCACACCACCCCGCCGGCGGCGGCGGCGAGCAGGACGAGGGTCGCCAGGATACGCGCATAGTGAGCCATCCCCCCATCATAGCCAGCGCGCCGCCCTGTGCTAGGCTGCTCCCGCATTGGCACCGGGGGGGACGATGACGCTGCCACAGGCCAATCTGTTCGACTATTTCTCGGCCTTCGTGTCGGTGGTCCTCGGCCTGGCCGTGGCCGACATCGCCCACAGCCTGCACAGACTGCTCGTCGCCCGGAAGCGGGTGAACTGGAGCCCGTTGCCGCTGCTCTCGGCCCTCGTCGTCTTCACCCTGATCATCGCCTATTTCCTGCGGCTCTGGGACAAGGGCCTCGGCATCACCGAGATCAGCTTCTATCGGGTGGCGGTCGAGGCCGCCTATGTCCTCCTCCTGTTCCTCGTGGCGGCGGCGACCCTGCCCGACGAGATCCCGCCCGAGGGGCTGGATCTGCAGGCCTGGTACATGGAGAACCGGGCCTATCTGTTCTGGCTGGCGGCCGTGGTCCAGGTCTGGAACCTCGTCGACTTCGTCCTCCATTTCCCCGAGCACGCGGCGAAGGGCGAGGCCATCCCCATGGGCGACTGGATGGCGGTGGGCCAGGCGATCGGCGCCATGATCCTGACCGTGGTCCTGGCGCACAGCTCGCGCCGGTGGCTGCATGGGATCGCCTTCGTCGGCATCCTGATCCTGGCCCATTTCGGCTTCCGGGACTTCGCCATCGGCTACGTCCCGGACTGAGCCCGAGGACTGGCGCTCCCCCTCGGCGCCCCCATATGCAACATGAACCGTTGCGGAGTCCGTCATGACCAAGCCCCTTCACATCGACTTCGTCTCCGACGTCGTCTGCCCCTGGTGCGTCGTCGGCCTCGGCGGGCTGGAGACGGCCCTCGACACGCTCAAGGCCGAGGGCATCACCGCCGAGATCGCCTTCCAGCCGTTCGAGCTGAACCCCGGCATGGCGCCCGAGGGCGAGAACGTCGCCGAACATATCGCCGCCAAATACGGCTCCACCCCCGAACAGTCGGCCGCCAACCGCGCCATGATCACCGCCCGCACGGCCGAGGCCTGGCCCGGATTCGAGATGAAGATGGGCGCCGACAGCCGCATCTGGAACACCTTCGACGCCCACCGCCTGCTGGCCTGGGCCGGCGAACAGGGGCCGGAGCGTCAGAAGGCGCTCAAGGCGGCCCTGTTCCGCACCCATTTCACCGACGGCAATAACCTGACCGACGCCGGCGTCCTGACCCGGGCCGCCGAGGCCGCCGGTCTCGACCGCGCCGGGGCGGCCGAGGTGCTCGCCTCCGGCCGCTACGCCGCCGAGGTCCGCGCCGAACAGGCCCTGTGGCGCAGCCGCGGCATCAACGCGGTCCCCGCCGTGGTGGTCGAGGGCAAATACCTGATCTCCGGCGGCCAGCCCGCCGCCGTGTTCGAGGAGGCCCTGCGCAAGATCGCGGCGGAACAGGCGGCGGCCTGACTTCCTTCTCCCCTTGCGGGAGAAGGTGCCCCGCAGGGGCGGATGAGGGGTAAGCTTCAGCCCTCGCCGTACCCCACCGCATGATCCCGAACCGCCTGAAACAGCAGCGCCGGATTCTGCAACACCGCCTCATTGGCAAACCGCATCACGGTCCAGCCGTTCGCGCTCAGCCACGCATCCCGCGCCGCATCGCTTTCGGCCCTCAGCACATGCACCCCGCCGTCCAGCTCAAGGATCAGCCGGATCGAGGGACAGGCGAAGTCTGCGATGTACGGCCCCAGCGGCATCTGCCGTCGGAACTTCAGCCCCTCCATCCGCCGATCCCTCAGGAACTTCCAGAAGACGGCTTCCGGGAGTGTCGGATCGCTGCGTCCGCGACGGGCGTTTGATCGGGTGCGATCGGACGGCTTCAACATGGTCCGAGCCTAACCGGCGAACGGCGGTGTTTCACCCCTCATCCGTCCGCTTCGCGGCCACCTTCTCCCGCAAGGGGAGAAGGGACTCCTACGGCCACCCCTCCGCCGCCCCCTCCGGCAGCCCCGCCTGCTCCCGCCACACCGCCCGGTTCAGCCGCACGATCGCCAGCGTCATCGCCTGCACCGACCCCATCCTCCCCTCGGTGTCCCAGACCGCCCCGGCCCAGTCCTGCTCCCGATTCCGTTCCCGGTCGTCCGCCGCGACCTCGGCCCCCAGATGTTCGGCCCGCCAGTGCAGGACGAAGGGCAGATGCCACAGCGGCACGTTCTCCGGCCGCTTCCCGACCATGGCCGCCGACAGCGCCCTGGCCAGGTCCCGTTCCTCGCCCAGCCGGCTTTCGAAGGCGTCGTATGTCCGCTGCGCGAACATCGACCAGCCCTCGGCCGGCTCGACCGGCCCGTACACAGGGTCCGGCCGCCTCCACCCCTCCGCCTCGCGCCGCTTCCACAGGGCCGGCACCCCGACGTCATAACGTTTCGCGACCGACCGCGCCGTCTCCCCGTCCTCCCACGCCTTGCGCGCCTCGGCCCAGACAGCCTCGGGACGGATCTTGCGGCGTGTCGGTTCGCTCATGGGGACGAGGCTAGCGCGCGGGTGCGCCGGAAGCGGACGTAGCCCCTGTCTCCTCCCTGTCGCGCAGCGAAGGGGAGGTGGCTCGGAGCGAAGCGGAGAGACGGAGGGGGTCTTCCCGCGCGCAGAACCCCTCCGTCTGCTCGCGAAGAGCTCGCATCCACCTCCCCATCGCGAAGCCGCGACGGGGAGGAGACGCCATCCTCACCCACGAAACTCCGATCCCCTCTCCCGACCGGAGAGGGGGACGAAGTGCCCGCCGGTACGTCCCCCGCCCGCCACCTTTCGTCATCCTCCGGCGAGCGCAGCGAGACCGGGGGACCCAGCGGCGCCGAAGCGAAGCGAAGGCGAAATGTCTCAGCGAAACCGTGTGCGACAGGGTCGCGCTCTCGCGCGCCTCCCCCGGTCCGATCTCCGATCGGCCGGAGGATGACGAAAGAAGAAAAACCCTCTCCCGTCGGGAGAGGGCTTGAGCGCACACGAGCGTCAGCGAGTGTTCTTCGCGCGAAAGGGTGAGGGGTTTGTCGCCAACCGGTGAGGGCACGCCCCTCACCCTTTCGGCTGCACGCATCGCTGCCCTCTGCGAGCCTCAAGCCCTCTCCCACCGGGAGAGGGATCAGGTCCGCCGGTACGTCCCCCGCCCGCCGAACTCCAGCCACCCCCTGTCCCGCAGCACCTGCAGCTGCTGCCTGATCTTCGGCCGCACATTGTGGTTGCCCGGATAGAGCGCCGCCAGCCGCGCCTCGAACCCATAGACCTCGGCCAGGGTGAACTCCGGCCTGCCAACATCCTCGACGCACTTCATCACATCGAGCAGCCAGCCCCGCGCGGTCGGCGCCGCCTCCCTCAGGAACAGCGTCGCCCGCCACTGGTCCAGCACGGCCTGTTTCGCCACATGCGCCCCGGCCCGGATCAACGGGATACGCCCGGCCAGCGGCACCTTCCCGATCAGGATGTTGCACCCCTGCCAGCCCGCACGACGCGCCGTCATCGACAGCGGCTTGCGTGGCTCGATGATCGCTTCGGTGAAGAAGTGGCTCGGCACAACGATCAGGTCGGTGACGCGGGTGCGGGCCTTGTCATAGCCCATGACCATCAGGCTGGGGTTGTTCGCCGCCGCCAGCCGCGCCTTCATCGCGCCCCAGGCACCGTTGACCAGCTTGTTGTCCGTGCCGCCCCTGGCGGCCTTGAGTTCGTCGTCCTCGGCGCAGACGCCGCAATGGACGTCGGCCACCGGCGCGTTGGCCGCGAAGGCGGTCAGGGGCGTCGCGCCGCAGCCGGGACAGAAGGCGTTGGCGGCGACCCGGCCCTCGCTCAGGACGCGGGCGTTCCGGGTCGGCCCCTTGAAGACCGCTGACCTTCTTCTCTTTCGTCATCCTCCGGCGAGCGCAGCGAGACCGGGGGACCTAGCGGCGCGCGAGAGCGCGAACCTGCCGCGCATCGAGTGGGTTGAACCATTTCGCCTTCGCTTCGCTACGGCGCCGCTGTGTCCCCCGGTCTGCGCCGCGAAGACGCGGCTTGCCGGAGGATGACGAAAGATCAGGTAGCCCGCCGGTACGTGCCCCGCCCGTTGAACGCCAGCCATCCCATATCCCGCAGCACCTGCAGCTGCTGCCTGATCTTCGGTCGGACATTGTTGTTGTCCGGATAGATCGCCGCCAGCCGCGCCTCGAACCCATAGACCTCGGCCAGGGTGAACTCCGGCCTCCCCCATTCGTCATCCTCCGGCGCAGCGAAGCGGAGACCGGGATACCCATCGTCATTCTCCGGCCGATCGAAGATCGGACCGGGGGAGGTGCCGCAGCGAAGCGAAGGCGAAATGTCTCAGCGAAGCCGTGTGCGACAGGTTCGCGCTAACGCGCGCCGCCTCGTTCCGAGTCTGCGAGGCTTCGCCTTTCCGCCCGGAATGACGAGAGAAGAGGGTGCCCCGTGCTCTCCCTGGATCAGCACGGCCTACAGCCGGCCGTCGGCAAGGCTACGGCGAATTTTCTAAAAATTCTTCCAGCGCTGCCTTGGTCTCACGAATTTTCTGATGGCGATTTCTGATTTTGGCTTTCGCTAGTAGCTCGATCATTTCGCTTGTCATTTTTCTGACTACCGCTCTTTGGCCTGGGTCCATCTCCGAGTGGCGCATCTTCAGAAAATCTGGATAGAGCTCCGCGACCCGATAGGGATGAGTAGCTGATCGGTCGCGAAGGATTTGGTTTCGAATCCGTTTGTGTGCTTCCAAGAACGCAAAGAACGCATCTGGAAAATCTTTCGGTGCTGACATCCTGCTTTCGAGCAAAAATCTCGCATAGTGATTATCAACTTGGAATGTATCGAAGTCACTATTTCGAGCGCGACCAAAAGCCGTGTCAAATATAACTTTCGCACCGAAATATTCCCGTTCGCTTGTAAGTATTATGGCATATTGAAGCCAGAATAGAGATTTATTCTGAAGTCCATCTATTGATTTTAGCTCATCAAATAATGCCTTCGCAGCGGGCAAGTAGTCCTTTTGGCTGAAGATTGACCCCATGATTGCGGGCCGATACGTGAACTTTATAAGTTCCGAGTATATATCCCGGCCGGTGGTGAGGTTTCCTGCCGCCTTCGCAATAGACACAAGGGCGCGAACCTTCTCGTCGCGGTCAAACATTTCTCTAGAAAGCAATTCTGCCAACACTGGTGACCGAACTGAAATGTATCCGCCCTCGGCCCCAATGAATTCCTTCACGGGTCCGGCTGCAGCAAGTTCTTGTCGGCTTGGGCTATAGCCAGCCAAGCTTTGTACGAATCGAGCATTAGGCTCGAATCCGCAAAGTTCAACAATAAGAACGTGAAGGAGCCAGTCCTTAACGCGGCCCGGCTGAATCGATCTGAAAACAGTATCGATCTTCTGTCTCATAAACGAGGAGTTAAACCTATCAAGTATGATGGACCTAAATTCACGCCGGCATTTGTTCGTAAGAATGCCGAGTTTTTCTCCAGAGGTTAGCCCTGCTTCGACGCCCCAAAGGCCGTTGGTATCAAACCACGTCACGATTTGCTGGCATTCTCGGTCGCTGAGTACATTTGCATCGTAGTCAACGTATCTATCACCGAATATCAGATTCAGTTCGTGGCCTTGCAAATCGAATACGCTAGTGCGGCAAGTTCCAATATAAGAGAAATGGCTAAACTGGTTTACCAGAAAAATGAGATCGCTACGATTGTTTGTCTTAAATACATCGTCAACAAATATGACTGTGCGGCCGGGCAAAGAGGTTAAGTACGGTATATCAATAGATATAATGTCTCTAACCGGTTTCAGAGTCAGAACTGTGAAGCCCCGCACATGGAGGGCGTACTTTAGCGACTCGGCTGCGATTGTTTTTCCATTGCCGAGGTCGCTATGTATAAGATATCGACCTGCAGAATGCGAGTCGTCGATATCGGCAACTAGAGAATCTGCGTCATCACGCCAAAGGCTATACGAAAACTGCTGATCTGGCCGCGTGCTGGGAAGCACTTCATGTTTTAGATCGCCGAGCAACACTAGGTCGAATACGTCTGAACCGCTTGCGGCTCGGCCCGACTGCGGCGGAGCGTATAGTTCGAAAGAGACTGGTGTCGACCTGGCTCTTAGAGTCTGACTCATAATGATTCTGATGGATATCAGGCTCTTGCCAGTCTGCGGGTGAGCAGGCGGATATGGGCGACGAAGACCCAGGCGGTGGCCGAGGCGATGGTGGCCTCGAAGTCC
>NZ_JAFCTT010000014.1:0-45676 GCF_049896165.1 Brevundimonas sp. TWP3-1-2b1
CGCAAACTCGCGCCGGATCCTCAACACCGTCTCCAACACCAACATCCCGAACTCGCCGCCTGACATCCGCCAAGCAGCCATCGTTAGACATCAGGAATGAGGGGTCCTTATTCGACGCCGATCACCCCGCTAACGGGGTCCCTTTTCCACGCCGATCCACAATCCGGCAGGTTGAACTCCGCGAACTGATCGACCTGCGGGACCTCATCCAGGATGACAATCCACCGTTCGCGGTTGGCGAAGAACGGGATAGCGAAGAAGGCCGCTTGGGTGATGAATAGGATTTCGGGGCCTTCGTCGGCGTCGTTTAGGTGTTTGACGATGGTCGAAATCACGTCGGCAGCGACGTCGCCGTGGATCACTCTCTGGCGAACCGAGGGGAGTTTGCCGAGTTCGTCGGCGACGGTCCGGTCGATCAGATTTTTCGTCGGCTGAGCGATCAGAACCTTCCTGCCACAACGGGCCAACTCGTGGGCCTTCCTGACAATGGCGTATGTCTTGCCCGCGCCCGCTAAGGCGTCGAGATAGTATTTTAGTCTTGATTTGAGTTGCATGATTGATCCTTGAATGAAAAGAGCCCGCCAGAGGATGGTGGTCCTGGCGGGCTCTCTCGGATCATTCATGCGCGTAGAGATATGGAGGTCGCGGAACCTACCATTCAGACATCAAACCATCCGAGTTCCCGTCTGGTCCGCTACCTGACTTGATCTCAACTGTATTTATACCACGCGATGTCAGCCCGACCCTAAAATGAAATGGCACGAAAGCTTTGACTAGGCTGTCAGTCGTTCTCCCCATCTCAGCTTGAAATGGACAGCGTCCGTCACCTCGACGAACTCTACCGTTAGGGTTCCCCTGAACTCGTCTCGGTCGGTTTCGAACTGCCCTTCTGCGAACTCATCGACCCAGGCTTCGATCTGATCGAATAGGACGTTCGGTTCACCGGCGAAGAACGCCCGAGCCTCAGCGGCGGTCTGGAAGCCCAAGACGACGAACGCGAAGGGGTGGCCGGTGTAGGGCGATAACGGCAAGGGAGACGGGGGCTCTTCGGTCAATTGAATGGGTCACAGACGTCGGCGGCGACAGAAATGTGATTTTTGACTTACGTGTTGAGAGTCAGCGATCATGCAACTCCTGCAAGGAGTGGGCTGATGGAAGCTTCATCAATCGTCGAGGCCGTCAACGACCTTTGGATCGATGCGAAAGGGATTGGCGACTATCCCCGCGTGCTCGAATGCACCGCCAATTTTCATGGACTGAACCCCGTTCTTCTGGATCGCAAGTTCCGGGAGACGCACGGAAGACCCGAAGCGGTCCTGCCACTCAAAAGGGCGGGCCAGCTTCGTGAGTTAGGCTTCCGACGAAAGGCCAAGCAGCGACTGCGGTATCATCTGAGCAAGGGGCACCGCATGGATGAGCGGCTCCTTCACCGCGTTGGGCAGCGGATCGTTCGTAACAACATGACGCTGTATTTTGTCGGACTCTGGTGGGACCAATATGGCGGATACCTGTTTGTCCAGGAGTCAGACCCAAGGACCCTGACTATCTCGTTCAAGGAGGGAGCAGACCTTGGCGACGTGTTGCGATTTGAGACGCCAAATCCTTGATGTTCGTCCATCCCTCTCGCCCGGCCAATCAACCGATGTAGGCCATCAGATCGAATTCCGGCCCCTCGAATAAAATTGACGTCATGGTCGTCTTGCCACGAAGGAGCATCGGCCCGTTCAGCAGCATGCTGGTGATCGATCCGGCCCACATCGCGGCGGCAACCTGTTAGCAAGAATCCAACGGAAGGCTCGCGTTAATCTCGAACCTGGACTTGCCCGCAGCCCTGTAATGGATGGACCGGGGGCTACCAGTTGCCGCCTGTGGCGGACACCAAAAGTTTTGCGGAACGCACATTATCTGTCCACGAGCAGCTCCCGGAACATCGTCAGTGCGGCCTCTGCGAACCTCCGAGAAGGATGGAGAGCGCACCTTGATGCCAGGGCCATAGTCGGACCTGCCGAGCCGTGTGCGTTCCGATGCGTGAATGGTGCAAAGGGACACATTGAGGTCAAGCCCCCGGTTCTGCTCTGACCCTCTGGTTGCGAGGCCGTCGCAGAGAGCCTAATCGCGGCGGACAGATAAGCGACAGCCTTCACTGCACCGTGGCGAGCCTCGCTGCCAGTTTCACCGTGAGTCCTCATGACCGGCTTGAATCCACGCTCGCTCGCTTCAACAGCCGCATGCGCGTTGCTCTGGCTTATGTCTGGCACCGCCGCGACGGCGCAGGACGTTCCGGCCCCGGAATCGGTTGAACCGGAAGAAGAGGCTGAAAGCGAGTTGGACGATGTGATCGTTCAAGCAACACGATCCCGTCGCCGGGTCCAGGATGAGCCCGTGAGGGTCGAGGTCGTCTCGCAGGAAGAGATCGAGGAGAAAATCCTCATGCGTCCCGGCAACATCTCCATGGTCCTGGCGGAAACTGGCGGGTTGCGGATTCAGGTGACCTCGCCGAGCCTCGGATCGTCAAACGTCCGCGTTCAGGGGATGCGCGGTCGCTACACGCAAATCCTCGCTGACGGGCTACCCCTTTACGGGGGGCAGTCGTCATCATTCGGACTGCTCACCATTCCGCCGAGCGACCTGAGGCAGGTCGAGATCATCAAGGGTGCGGCGTCCGCCCTTTACGGCGGTTCAGCGTTGGGTGGCGTCATCAACCTCGTGTCCCGCCGACCGGATGACTCCTCCACCGCCGAGATCACATTGAACGCGACCACTCGCGACGGTCAGGACTTCGCGGCCTACGGCGCGACGCCGCTGTCGGACTCGTGGGGCGGTTCACTCCTTACGACATTCAACCGCCAGACCATCCAAGACCTCGATGGTGACGGTTGGGCCGAGATGGCGGGCTACGAGCGCATCAGCGCACGGCCTCGCCTGTTCTGGGAAGGTGATAGCGGATCGACCGCCTATTTCACTCTGGGAGCGTTGCACGAGGAACGTGAGGGCGGGACCGTTTCGGGACGTGTTGCGCCGGACGGGTCGGCATTCCCGCAACTTCAAGACACGACTCGCTTTGATGGCGGCCTCGTCTTTGAACGAGCGATGGGCGACTGGGGCTTCGCGCAGTTCAGGGCCTCGGGGGTCAGCCAAGATCACCGGCACCAGTTCGGATCGCTGGTGGAGGAGGACGAGCATCGGACCATATTCGCAGAAGCGTCGATTTCCGCTGATTGGGCAGACGCATCTTGGGTCGGCGGACTGGCTGTTCAGGAGGATGACTATCGCTCCGAAGCCTTTCCGCAGTTTGACTACACGTTCACAACCCCGGCTCTCTTCGGGCAGGTGGAACGGGACTTGTCGAACGATCTCACCCTCGCCGGAAGTGCGCGTCTCGACGCGCACAGCGAATACGGAACACAGATCAGCCCCCGCATATCGCTCCTCTACAATCCTGGACCTTGGACAGTCCGGGCCTCCTATGGGCAGGGGTTTTACGGCCCGACGCCATTCGTAGAAGAAACCGAGGAGTCGGGCCTTTCTCGCCTTGAGCCATTGGCAGGGCTGGAGGCCGAGACCGCGCAAACGACTTCCATCGATTTCGGCTACGCGGCTGGCCCCTTCGAAGCCAATCTGACGTTCTTCGGGTCCGACATTCAGGACGCGGTTCAGCTAAGGGAGGTCGCGCCCGATCTGGTGCGCCTCGTGAACAGCACAGGCGCGAGTCGCACACGAGGTGCCGAAGCCCTGCTGCGCTACCGACTGGAAGGCTTCACTCTCACCGGCAGCTACGTTTATGTCGATGCGACCGAGCCTGACCCGTCTGGCTTTGGCCGCCGAGCGACACCCCTTACGCCTCGCCACTCCGGCAGCGTTGTCGCGATGTGGGAAAATGAGGAGCGGGGCAGGATCGGGCTCGAAGCCTACTACACCGGGCCTCAACCGCTGGACGGCAACCCATATCGGACGGAAAGCGAATCATACCTTGAAGTCGGCGCGTTGGTCGAAGTCGTCGTTACGCCCACGGTGCGGGCCTTCGTCAATCTGGAGAACATCCTTGATGTTCAGCAGACCGATTACGACCCGCTCTTGTTGCCGCAACGCTCCCCCGCTGGGACGTGGACGGTTGACTCGTGGGCTCCGCTGGAGGGCTTCGTTGTCAACGGGGGCCTAAGGCTGCGCTTCGGGGGATGAGCCGCTTTGCTCTGAAAAGCGGACATGGGAAAGTTTTGCGGAACGGATGTTACCGGTCCGAGAAATAGACCCATAATCCGAAGACATAACGGGTCCAATCTGGACCCCGCAAATGTCTGGGATGGTGGCTAGCGGACTCTCTTTGATCCTTCGGCTAAAGAGGAAGGACGAACACCCGCTCGTAGCCCTTGTGCCCGTCCTTAGTCGGCAACACCAAAAATTCGTTTCCCGTAGAATTGATGATGTCTCGCGTCAAAACGTTGAACAATTCGGCCTGACCATCCTGTCTAATAATAATCACCCCGTCGCCGACCGGCTCAATGCGGAAGGCGGGGTCGGCGCAGCGGAATTTGTCGATTAGACGATCCATACATCAAGCTGCACAGCAGTAGCACTAGATGTCCAGCGTAACCGTTCTAGTCATAGTTGGCGTTCTTGGGTCGCGGGTCGAGATTCTTCAATCTTCATCATGCCTTTGGCGACTACGGTATCGATGGCTCGGTGTTCAGAAGCGTTGCAACCGCGTTTATGATTTGCGCTGAGACGAATGGCTTACTCACGAGAATGCTATTGGGGACGCCACGGGCTGCCCACTCGTGCGCGCTGTCCCCGGTCACATAAACCACCGGCAAGGTCGGGAACTTCTCGCGGGCGTTCCGAGCCACATCCCAGCCCGTCAGTTCTCCGCCGAGGTTCACATCGGTTATCAGCGCACGGCAGTTCTGGCCGTGCTCTCTAAACAGCGTCACCGCCTCTTCGGCCGACATCACCGACTTGTGGTCGAAGCCGCCGTCTTCAAGTGCATGCTCGATGGTCATGAGGATCAGAGCCTCGTCGTCAACGACGAACACGCACACGGAATCCGACATCAAAGTCTCATTTCATTCAGGCGCAGGCTTAACCCCAGCCACTTTGGCTGGTTGCGTCCTTTTCCCTTAAATTTCCGTCATCTTCGACGTCGTCTGCAACGGGTCGAACCCGGCGGTTGGCGATCTGCCCCAAACCAGACGTTGGCGTCACCGCCACAAACCAGATGCGCCGAACTGTTGAGGGTGGAGGTCACTCCTCGTCTCGCGCGCCGATAGCGGACATCATTGCATCGTCGGGCTGGCGGTAACGCTTCTATCTACGTTCGCTGGCGAGCGGTCGGATACAGTGGCCTCTCCCGATATTATGGGATGTGAGGACGGATGTGCCGTGGTCGCTACAGGTTGGCCTTTAATCTTTGTCACCGATTATATTGTCTTGTCGGTCGCTAAAACTGCCAACATATGGGCGGTCGGTTCGCGCCGGATCACGTTTATTGGCTTTCTTTCCCCTTCAACTCCGAGCATAGACCGTCGTATCGCCCGTTGCGACACGCCTTGTGGTTCGTTTGTTGACTGGAACTGGGTTCTCGTCTCTCACAGACCGCTGATATTTCCCGCGTCTCGCGTGGATATATGCGCAAGCAGGGCATTTGGTGTTTTTCCAAAATGCAGATGACCGCCCAAGCCTCACGCATACCGGTGCTTGCACTCGGGCTGTCGGCCATCGCAACGGCGGCATGGGCGCACGTCAAATGGTTTGAAGCCTATGAGGTCTCGGCAGACCCGGTTCCGATCACGACCACCCTTGTGCTTCCTGCCTTCTGGTTTGCCGTCGCGCTGGTAACGGCCTTCTTTCTAGCAGCCACTGTTCTCGAACGCCGAGCACCCGGTCAGGCCGCCACCCGCATTCTCGACACTGGAACTCGGCTGCTGCGCGATCATGCAGACGCCTTCATGATCGCGGTGATGGCCGCGTTCTTCGTCGCGCTTTTTGCTGTCGGCGGCTCCTACCTGACGCCCGACCTCAAAACAGAATCTGAGCTTCTACCGTGGGCGCAATTGTTGATCGGCATTCTGCTGATCTGGCGACGCACTCGACCAGTGGCCGCGGTCATGATCGTCCTCCTGTGGGCCGTCGCGCTCGCGAACTATGACCTCTTCCACCTTTATGACTATCTCGCACTTGGCTTGGGGCTGGCGGGGTATCTGTTCCTGTCGGGACTGAAGGATGGGAAGTGGCATGACCGACGCTTCGCGGTGCTGCGCTGGGGCATTGCACTGGCCCTCATGTGGTCCAGCATGGAGAAGTTCATGTATCCGCAGTGGTTCATGCCGCTGCTGGAAGAGAAGCCTTTCCTAGCCTTCGGAATACCCTTTGAGCCGTATACGACGATGGCCGGGGTGGCTGAGTTTACCCTGGGCTTCGGGCTTCTGTGGACATCGCTCGTGCGACGGCTCTCGGCAGTCGCGCTGTTCGCGTTGATGTTCTCGGCAGTCTACCCATTTGGCCGTATCGACATGATCGGCCACGCGACCATCTTGGCCGGTCTGCTGGTCGCCATTGCAGACCCTATGCGTCATCACGCCTTCGAAGTGACGCCCCGTGATCACCGCGCAACGTGGCTCGTCCCGGTCGGCCTCGTTATCGCATTGGCCATCACTATGCTGTCCTACGCTGGCCAGCACTACGTTATCTATCGCGTGCTTGAAGGCCCGTTCGCAGCACTACTGCGGCCCGAGTCGCGGGAGATAGTCACCCAAGGCGGTGTCGCTCCTGGCGGTTTCTGGCGTGGCAATGAGCACTACCATGGCGATGAAAACTCGACCGCCGCGCCGGAGGCTGGGGCGTCTGCGGCCATGATGCGGTCCATGGATCGCATGCACGCCGAGATGAACGAACTACAGGTAACCGGCGACCTAGATCGGGACTTCGTTGCCCTTATGGTTCCTCATCACCAATCCGGTGTGGACATGGCTCGGGTGTATCTGGAAAGCGGCACCGATCCTGAGCTTCGGCGGCTGGCCGAGCAAATCGTCAGCAGCCAAGAGGCTGAGATCGGTCATATGAAGGCTGAGGTCGGCGGGGGTTCAAGCGCGACTAGTCCGGCCCACGCGGGGCACTAGCAGCGGGCAGACTTCATTGCCGATCCATTCCTCGGTTTTGCGGAACGCACACTACCGGTCGAGTTCGAGGCCCCGAAATATCGTTAACGAAGTTGACCGGAAGCATGCCGCGAATTCATGCATGTCTTTAACCCACATAACGTAGATTGGCGCGGGTTTCCCCAAGGTAAGCGGTTTTCGCCGCCCCCCACAGCGCGCCTGCTGGCATGCGATCATGACAACCTCAGCCCGATCATCGCTCGGTGACGACGAGCGGCTACCAGTCCACATTTATGGACTGGACCTTCTCTGTCGCCCTGTCTGGGTTTTTGACCCACTCGCCGAGCGTAAGCTCTACGCGAACCCAAGCGCGATTGCTCTCTGGGGAGCGGACGATCTGACTACCCTTCGCGCACGAGATTTCTCTGTGAAAAGTGAGTCGGCACGCACGCGAACTGAGCAGACTTTTCTCGCGGCTCAGAGGGGGGAGCACAGGTCAGAGGTTTGGACATTTTATCCAAACGGAAAGCCTGTCTCGATCAGAGCCGTCTCAAGCCTGATGCCGTTGCGAGATGGCTCGGAGGCTATCCTGTTCGAGGCTTCCAAACTGGAGGAATCCGATACGGAATACCTCCGCGCACTCGAAGCCGTGCGTCAGGCCAGCACGCCGATTTCTCTCTACGATGAGCAGGGTAGCGAACTCTTTGGCAATCCGAGCGCGGCGCGAACCTACGATGTTCGCGGGAGATTTGAGGACAGATGCGAGGACGTCAGCGCGGCCCGAAAGGCTTGGACATCGGCGAAGACCGGCGGTTTCAAGGGGCGTCTTTGGATGAACACCGAGGGCGGTTCGGTGTGTCATGAGGTATGGCTTCAGCGAACTGTCGATCCCATCACCGGAGCCGTCGCGATCCTCTCGTATGAGACCGACGATACCGGCAAGATCGCCGCTGAAGAACACCTTGCGGAGCAAATTACCGCGCTTGAGCTTGCGACGACAAAAGCCAACGAAGCCAATGAAGCCAAGAGCGTCTTTTTGGCGAACATGAGCCATGAGCTTCGCACGCCGCTCAACGGCGTCGTGAGTTTGGCCGACCTTCTTTGCCGGTCCGAACTGTCGCCGACGCAACGTGAGGCAGCGGAGTTGATACGCACGTCTGGTCGCAGCCTCGAACATCTGCTGGCGGACATTCTTCAGCTTGCCCAGATCGAGGCGGGTGAGGTGGCCATCCTTGCCAAGCCATTCGACGTCGCACTGGTTGCCAAGGATGTCACTGACCTGCTGCGGCTGAAAGCAGAAGAAAGCGGTTCGACGCTTGATCTCCGCATTGATCTTCCGGCCGGTCACGGGCGCGTAGGAGATGGGCTGCGGTTTCGTCAAATCCTGACGAACCTGATTTCAAACGCCGTGAAATTCACCGTCAAAGGCTCCACGTCGGTCACGATTGAGGAGCGTGGATTGGGAATCCGCCTTCTCGTCAGAGATACCGGAATCGGGTTCAACGATGAACAAAAGGGCCGCATTTTCGAGCGGTTCCAGCAGGCGGACGGGTCGATCACCCGTCGTTTCGGCGGCAGTGGATTGGGCCTCGCAATCACCTACAGCCTCGTTGAGAGGATGGGGGGCGAGATAGGTTGCGAGAGCAGCGTCGGCGTTGGTTCCACATTCTGGGCTGACCTGCCGTTTGCAGTGGCTGACTTAGCCGTTCCGGCTGCGAGCCAGATTTCGAACGGAGGAGACCTCGAAGGTCTGAAGGTGCTGGTCGCCGATGATCATCCGGTCAATCGCCGGGTCATCGAGATGATCCTCGAACCTCTCGGCGTTGAAGTCATTGCGGTTGAAAATGGGGCAGAGGCCGTCGAGGCTGTGCGCGAAGAACCTTTTGATGTGGTTCTCATGGATATGCAGATGCCGGTCATGGACGGACTTGAAGCTACGAAGACGATTGTCGCCACGGAGGGTCCGCCGGTCATAATGGTATCCGCTAACGGCCTCCCTCAGCACGTCGAAGCAGCATTGGAAGCTGGCGCAGTCGCTTTTGTGACCAAGCCGATTCAACCAGCCGTTCTCATCGAAACCGTCATAGCCACGGTCGAGCAGGAGCCACAGGTGAACGGGAAAGCCACGGATGCCCCACAGGTCGCGTAGACGGTCTCATGGGGCGCGGCACGGCGCGCAACGCATCGAACGGCTGCTTCCCCGTATCGACACCGGGTCACCCAGCAGGAAGCGTTAGAGGCTCTTGACCATCCGGTAGTTGCGGAAGGTCTGCCCGCGTAGTTCGACGTCTTGTGGCGCTATGATCTCGAAGCCGTTGCGCTCGAAGAACAGGCACGCGGTGATGCTGGCCTCGGTGAACAGGCGGTCGATGTCTTGCTCATGGGCACGTGCATGGATGTGTTCCAGCAGCGCGAGGGCGACGCCTTGCCCTTGGTGATCGGCATGGACGAACAGCATGTCGATGTGGCCGTCCTGTTCCAGATCGCTGAAGCCGACGATCTCGCCGTCTGCTTCCGCCACATAGGTCGGACGGCTACCCAGCCGGGTTGCCCAATGCTCGCGGTTCATGGCCACCGGCGCCCATGCCTCGATCTGGGCCGGGCTGTAGTCACGGCTGGCCACCTGTCGCACCGATCCGGCGAATAGGTCGATCAGCGTATCGAGGTCGGCCTCGTTATAGGCCCTGATGTGAACTGCTGCGCTCATGGGGGAGCGACTGCCACAGGTGACGCTCCACGGCTACTCAGGGCCGTCTCGGACGCACGAGCCGGGGCTGCGCCTCTTCCAGATCGGCAATGGCTTCATACTGGAAGGCGATGCGCAGGTAATGCTGGCGGTGCTCGACCACTGAGGTCACGCCCGCCTGTTCGCGCGCTCTCATCGCCCGCTGCCGATTGTAGCTGATCCCGAAACTCATCCGGCGCAAACGGCGAAAGAGCGGGTCGGCTCCTTAACCAAGAGGCATTTTTTTGGGGGACGGCGGCCTCACGGATTTCAGGCTGTAACCTTGCGCTGCGGGTGGCGGCCTCTGTTCCAACTTCTTCCAGCGCATCAGTAGCTCCCAGCCCTCAAGCTTCGACCAAAGCGGTCCGCAGGGGTTCCCCGTATGACCGATCAACGATTCTGCGAATCGCACAGCACCGGTCGAGATAGAGGACGCGGAACTGCTCGCGCGGTTCGTGCTGGAGGGCGACGCGGACGTAGGCGAGCAGGGCGGTCCAGGACGAGATGACGGGCCGTTTGACGGTCGGTTCCCTGGCCACGCGCCGGGCGACCTCGTGCAGGGCGGCGAGGTCCAGGGCGGTCTCCATGCCGACGCCCTTCGTGCGGCCCCGGGCGTCCTCGGTGCGGACGGTCATCAGGTCCTCGACCGAGGCGGCGAGGACGGCGGCGAAGGATCCGAACCGCGACAGCAGGGCCTTGGCGATCGGCTTCACGTCCCCCTGCGGCTGGCTGCGGAACAGGAACAGCTCCAGCAGTTCGTAGTCGGGCAGGTGATGCAGGCCGGCGGTGCGGGCGCGCTCGCGCAACCGTTCGCGGTGTCCCGCATGATGCGGGACGACCATGGCGGCGGCCGTTGTCGGTTGATCGCCCTGATACGTCACGACGCCCCCTGCTGACACGCAGTCAGGCTAACCGGTGGCGGGCGCGGTTCAAGGGGGTTTCTAGTTCGGGTTGAACAGGCCGGCCGGGCTGGCGGTGAAGATCTCGCAGCCGTCTCCGGTCACGCCGACGGTGTGCTCGCACTGGGCGGACAGGGACTTGTCGCGGGTCACGGCGGTCCAGCCGTCGGACAAGACCTTCACGTGCGGCTTGCCCAGATTCACCATCGGCTCGATCGTGAAGAACATGCCGGGCTTGAGCACCGCGCCCTCGCCCTTGCGGCCATAGTGCAGGACGTTGGGGCTGTCGTGGAAAAGGCGGCCGATGCCGTGGCCGCAGAAGTCGCGCACCACGCTCATGCGGTTGGCCTCGACGTGGCGCTGGATGACGAAGCCGATGTCGCCGAAGGTGTTGCCCGGCTTCACCTGCTCCAGCCCCAGAGCGAGCGATTCATAGGTGACGTCGACCAGCTTCTTCACGCGAGGGGCCAGGTTGCCCACGGCGTACATGCGGCTGGAATCGCCGTGCCAGCCGTCGACGATGACGGTGTGGTCGATGTTGACGATGTCGCCGTCCTTCAGCACCCGGTCGCCCGGGATGCCGTGGCACACCACGTGATTGATCGAGGTGCAGACGGTCTTCATATAGCCCTTGTAACCGAGGCAGGCGGGCAGGCCGCCGTTGTCCAGGGTGAACTGGCGGATTCGGTCGTCGATCTCCTGGGTCGTCACGCCGGGCACGACGAACGGCGTGATCATGTCGAGCGCCTCGGCCACCAGACGGCCGGCGACCCGCATGCCTTCGAAATCCGCAGGCTCATACAGACGGATGGCGCTGGTCCGCGTGTAGGTATCTTCAGCCAGCTCGGGCGTTTCGTACATTCGAGGGTCTCGGGGTCTCGGGGTCGCGCTGGTCAGCGCCGTCGGGGATTAGATGGGCAGTGTAGCACGCTTCCTCAAGCCTTTTCAGCGGCTGTGACAGCGAGACGCTTGTCGGCTGGCCCCGGCGGAGTAGGTGTGGCCCATGACCCACGCAGCACCGACCGCCGCCGTCCTGATCATCGGCGATGAAATCCTGTCCGGGCGGACGGCCGACACCAATCTGAACACCATCGCGCGGTTCCTTGGCGCGCTGGGGATCGACCTGCTGGAGGCGCGAACGGTCGGGGATCGGCCGTCGCAGATCGTGGAGGCGCTGAACGCGCTGCGCGCCGGGCACGACTATGTCTTCACCACCGGCGGGATCGGCCCGACGCATGACGACATCACGGCGGACTGCGTGGCCGAGGCGTTCGGCGTCGGCATAGCGGAACGGGCCGACGCGCTGGCGATCCTGGAGCGGCGCTATGGCGACGAACTCAACGAGGCGCGCCGGCGAATGGCGCGGATCCCGGACGGCGGCGGGCTGATCGCCAATCCCGTGACGGATGCGCCGGGATTCCAGATCGGCAACGTCTTCGTCATGGCGGGGGTGCCGAAGATCATGACCGCGATGCTGGAGGACGTGGCGCCCAGGTTGCGGACCGGGGCGGTGGTGCATCATCGGACGCTGAGGGTCACCGGCGTCGGCGAAGGCGCTATCGCGGCGCCCCTGGCCGAGGCGGCGAAGGCGGACCGCGACCTGTCGTTCGGCAGCTATCCGTTCGGGGCCGGGTCGGACGGCGAGCTGGGCACGAATCTGGTGGTGCGCGGCCGGGATGCGGCGAAGGTCGAGGCGGCAGTCCAGACGCTGGCGGGGACGCTTGGCGCGGCCGGGATCGCGACGGCGCTCCAGACATGAAAACGGCGGGCCCCTCGCGAGGCCCGCCGTCCCATTTCAGTTCAAAGCATCAGGCCTTGGCGACGTAGCCCTTGCCGCCGTTGGACGGGCGACGGCCGCGGGGGCGGCGGCTGATCTCGCCGTCGGGCTTGGGCGCCGCGACCGGACGGTTGGCGTTGGCGGCGGAGCGGGCGCGGTCGGCGGCCAGGGGATCGAACGGGGTGACGCTGACGATCGAACGGTCGCCGTTGTGGCCGCGGTTCTGATCGCGTCCGCCATCGCGTCCGCCTTCGCGGTTGCCGCCCGGAGCCGGCTTGCGCTGGCGATGCGGCTGGCCGCCGTGAGCCGGCTTGACGCCGTCGCGACGCGGGTTGCGCGGGCCGCGATCGCCACGCGGACGATCCTCGCGGTCGGGCATGGTGGCCTTGGTGCCGACGCCGGCGGCCATGATCGACTGGTCCAGCAGGCCCAGCGACTTGTCGTTGCGACGGTCGGTGGCCGGGATCTTCTGGCGGGTGACCTTCTCGATGTCCTTGAGCAGCTTCATCTCGTCGCCGGCGACGAAGCTGATGGCCGACCCGTCGGCGCCGGCGCGGGCCGTCCGGCCGATGCGGTGGACGTAGGCTTCCGGCACGAAGGGCAGTTCGAAGTTCACGACGTGGGAGACGCCGTCGACGTCGATGCCGCGGGCGGCGATGTCGGTGGCGACCAGAACGCGCAGCTTGCCGGCCTTGAAGGCGGCCAGGGTGCGTTCACGCTGGGGCTGGGACTTGTTGCCGTGGATGGCTCCGGCCTGGACGCCGCCGGCCTCCAGATAGGCCGCGACCTTGTCGGCACCGTGCTTGGTCTTGGTGAAGACCAGGCAGCGCGTGTAGTTGTCGTCGGCGAACATCTCGGTCAGCAGGGCGCGCTTGCGGCCCTGTTCGACGTGGACCACGGACTGGTTGATGCGCTCGACCGTGGTGGCCTGTGGGGTCACCTGGACCTTGACCGGATCCTTGAGCAACTCGCCGGCCAGCTTGCCGATTTCGGTCGGCATGGTGGCGGAGAAGAACAGGTTCTGGCGCTTGGCCGGGATGCGGCTGACGATCTGGCGGATCGGCTTGACGAAGCCGAGGTCCAGCATCTGGTCGGCCTCGTCGAGGACGAAGATCTCGGTCGAGGACAGGTCCAGCGTCTTCTGCTGCATGTGGTCGAGCAGGCGGCCGGGGGTGGCGACGAGGACGTCGAGGCCGCCCTGGATGGCGCGTTCCTGCGGGCCGTATTTCACGCCGCCGAAGACGACGGCGACCTTGAAGCCGAGGTGGCGGCCGTAGGTCTTGAAGCTCTCGGCGATCTGGCTGGCCAGTTCACGCGTCGGCGACAGGATCAGGCAGCGGGTGGTGCGTGGCAGGGGGGCGACGCGGTTTTCGGCCAGACGATGCAGGATCGGCAGGGCGAAGGCGGCGGTCTTGCCGGTGCCGGTCTGGGCGATGCCCAGCAGGTCCTTGCCGAGCATGACGTCGGGAATGGCCTGGGCCTGGATCGGCGTGGGGATGGTGTAGCCCTCGGTCGTGAGGGCTTGCAGCAGGGCCTTGTTCAGGCCGAAGGATTCGAAGGTAATGCTCATGGGAGCCATGTTTCTTTCGCGTATGCGGCGACGCGCATCAGCCATGGCTCAACGCCGATAAGGCCGCGCACCGCCAGTCCCGACGGAGCACCAGAGTGGGGCTCGCGGGGTGGATCGGGCGCCGCCCCGCGTGTCCGGGCAGCGAATGAATCTTGAGGGTCCGGCGGCTACTACAGTCAGGTCTTCGCTCGGGAGCAAGACCCACACGCGCTGGAGACGCCGGGGATCGCAATTGTGCGACGCAGCGCAAATGGGCGCACACTGCGGCGAAGTCAAGGCGGAGGGCTCTCGTCTCCTCCCTGTAGCGCAGCGATGGGGAGGTGGATCCGTAGCGAAGCGGAGGAGACGGAGGGGCTCTTCGCTGCGGCAAGAACCCCTCCGTCGGCTCGCGAAGGGCGCGCCGCCACCTCCCCATTCGCCAAGCGGCCAACGGGGAGGAGACGACCGGCCTAGATCAAACTCACCGCCAGATTGACCGCAAGGGCCACCAGGACAGTGTTGAACACGAAGGCCGTGACGCTGTGCACTGTCGAGAGCCGACGCAGACCCCGGTCGGCGATCTGGACGTCGGCGGTCTGGGAGGCGACGCCGATGATCAGGGAGAAGTGCAGGAAGTCCCAGTAGTCCGGCTCGGTCTCGCCCGGGAACAGCAGGCCGCCACGATCGCCCGTCTCGTCCGGCGCATAGAAGCGGTGGGCGTAGTGCAGGCCGAACAGGACGTGGACGAAGAGCCAGGACGCGGCGACGGTGCCGAGGGTCAACAGGGCCTCGATCCCCTTGTCGATGCCCGCCGACGCCGTGGCGGCCTCGGAGATGACCAGGGCGACGCTGGCGGCGGCGGCCAGCAGGCTGAGCGGGAGCACTGCGACCCCGGCCTCGTCCAGTTCGGCCGCCCGGGCGCGGATGGCTTCGACCGACTGCGTCCGGGCCAGCTTCAGGAAGGTCAGCAGCAGGAACAGGGCCACGCCCGCATCCCAGCCTGCCGCGAGCCGCACGGTCCAGCGCCACTCGACCGGGGCGGCGAGGGTGATGACCGCCGCGGTCGCCAGGCCCGCCAGCAACACGCCATGCAGGCGCAGCACCCGGAACGGCGGGCGGGCTTCGGGCGGGGCGGGCGGCTGGGCCATCAGGTTCCGGGCTGGATGTAGGGGATCGCCGCGAACAGGCGACGTTCGGCACCGCGCGGATCGTCCTCCATCCGGGGCGGCGCGTCCATGATCATCGTCTGGCGGCGGGTCAGATCGTAGGGGGCCCAGCTCGGCAGGCCGGGGTGGTTGGGGTCGCCGTCGCGGGCCAGGGCGACGAAGGCCTTCGACAGGCGGTCGGCCATGCCTTGCGCCTCCGGTCCCTGGGCGCGGCTGCCGGTCGCCATGATGGTGTCGAGCGCCAGGGGGATGTCGTCGGTGTGCATGGCGCCGCGTCGGCCGCCGTCGATCGGGGATGTCCAGTCCAGTTGGTAGACCCAGGCCGGGGTTCCGGCTGCGGCGCGGGCCTCGGCCTCGATCACAGCGCCGCGCCATGAGCGGGCGGCCGTGGTGGCGGAGAAGAAGACGTCGGACGGGGAGTAGGCGGGATAGATCCGGCGATAGGCGGCGATGACGGGCTCGGGGGCGACGTCGATGCGGAACTCCCGGTTCGTCATCTTGCCGGGCAGCTCGTCCCAGGTCAGGGCGAAATTGGCCGGATCGCCGCCGAGGAAAGCGCGGGTCTCGTCATGGGTGTTGCCGATGATTATCGGGATGTGCGCCGACTGCAGAGGGGCGTCGGGATAGAAGGGGTGACGCGTCAGGCTGCGGTTATCGAGCACCGGCCCCCAGTAGAGGCCGCCGAAACCGAGCACCGGATCGGTCGCTTCGGAGGCCTTCAGCAGATCTTCGACCGGCAGGGTCGCGGCCTCGGCGGCGCGGTCTTTCGGCAGGCTGAGGGCGTCGAGCCAGGCCTCGGCGCGGCGGCTCGCGTTCCAGGGGCCGGAGGCGGTGACCTGCTGGCCGCTCATGGTGGCGGCGCGGTGGAACAGGCCGGCGGCGGCCGGCGTGGCCATCATGGTCGCGATCTTGGCCCCGCCGCCGGACTGGCCGAAGACCGTGACGCGGGACGGATCGCCGCCGAAGGCTCCGATATTGTCGCGCACCCACTGTAAGGCGAGGTGCAGATCGAGCTGTCCGGCGTTGCCGCTGTCGAGAAAGGGCGCGCCGGCGATGCGGGCCAGATAGGCGTAGCCGAACAGGTTGAGCCGGTGGTTCAGGGTCACCACGACCACGTCATTGCGCGTCGCCAGCCGCGTCCCGTCGTAGAGCGGACTGGAGCCCGAGCCGTTCGAATAGGCACCGCCGTGGATATAGACCATGACCGGCCGCCGGTCGCGGTCGAGGCCGGGCGACCAGACGTTCAGGAACAGGCAGTCCTCGGACTGATTGGCTTCAGTCCCGCCCTGCGGGCTCGCGGGCCCATAGGCGAAGGCCTCGGCAGGGGCAGTCCATGAGGTCGGGCGGACGGGCGGCTGGAAGCGGCGCGGTCCGGTGTCGGCGCCGTAACGCAGGCCCTTGAACACCGCGACGCCGCCGTCCGTCTGGCCACGCACCGGCCCGTTGGTGGTGGCGACCACCGGGTGGTCGGATTGAGCGAAGGCGGGCACGGCGAGCGTGGGCAGGATCAGGCCGGCGGCGACCACGGAACGACGCGAAACACTCATCTCAACCTCCGTGCACCCCGGCCCCCGGGTCCGGCTTGCCGGCCCGAGGATAAACTTCGGCCGGGGTCCAGATCGCGGATGCCGAAGGTTGGGATCGGGCTTCGGTCTTGCTGATCATCGGACTGTGTCTTCCATCTGGACCCCGGCCTAAGTTTATCCTCGGGCCGGCAAGCCGGACCCGGGGGCCAGGGTGCACGGAGGGGGAGGGTAGGGCGGGGAAGGGGGTTCTGTCACCGGTGTCATCCGCATCGGCCCTTGCAGCCCCGCTGGCGCTCCGCTCTACTGCGATCACGCATTGTTACAGGCCGCCTCCCCAGCCGGTCTGCGCTGGAGATCCGCATGACCCACCATGACCGCGCCGGCCTGTCCGTGGCCGCCGAACTGGCGAGCTTCATCGAGGACGAGGTCCTGCCGGGGCTCGGGATCGGGGCGGACGGGTTCTGGACCGGCGTGGCGGAGGTGTTCGCGAGGTTCACCCCGGAGAACCGCAAACTGCTGAAGCGCCGGGACGACCTGCAGGCGCGGATCGACGCCTGGTATCTCGGCCGCAAGGGTCAGCCGCACGAACCGGCGGGGACCGAGAGCTTCCTGCGCGACATCGGCTATCTGGTCGACGAACCGGCGCCCTTCTCGGTGACGACGGAGCGTGTCGACGATGAACTGGCGCGGCTCGCGGGGCCGCAGCTGGTGGTGCCGATCCTCAATGCGCGCTTCCTACTGAACGCTGCCAATGCGCGGTGGGGCAGCCTGTACGATGCCCTCTACGGCACCGATGCGCTGGGCGATCTGCCGCCGGGCGGGGCGTATGATGCGGCGCGCGGGGCGCGGGTCGTGTCGCGGGCCAGGGCCTTTCTCGACGAGGCGGTTCCGCTGGAGACGGGATCGTATTCTCAGGTGACGGGCTGGTCGGTGGCGGCCGGCAGGTTGAAGCCGGGGCTCAGGGATCCGGCTCAGTTCGTGGGCTATCTGGGCGAGCCGTCGGCGCCGTCCTCGATCTTGCTGGTCAACAACGGGCTGCACGTCGAGCTGGTCATCGACCGGTCCAGCGCGATCGGCGCGGCGGATGCGGGCGGCCTGTCGGACGTCGTGCTGGAGAGCGCCCTGTCGACCATCTGCGACCTCGAGGACTCGGTCGCGGCGGTCGATGCCGAGGACAAGACGGCCGCCTACCGCAACTGGCTGGGGCTGATGCGGGGCGACCTGTCGGCCAGCTTCCAGAAGGGCGGGCAGACGCTGGAGCGGCGGCTGGAACCGGACCGCACCTTCGCCGCGCCCAATACTTCAGAGGGGGGCGGCGGGGCGGTGACGCTCAAGGGCCGGTCGCTGCTGTTCGTCCGCAACGTCGGCCATCTGATGACCAATCCGGCGATCCGCCTGCCGGACGGGACCGAGGCGCCGGAAGGGATTCTCGACGCCATCGTGACGTCGCTGATCGCGATGTACGACCTGAAGGGCATCGGCGCCTTCACCAACTCCGGCGCGGGGTCGGTCTATATCGTCAAGCCGAAGATGCACGGGCCGGACGAGGCGGCCTTCACGAACAAATTGTTCGATGCGGTCGAGGACCTGCTGGATCTGGCGCGGCATACGGTCAAGGTCGGGGTGATGGACGAGGAGCGGCGGACCTCGGCCAATCTGGCCGCCTGCATCCATGCGGTGAAGGACCGGATCGTCTTCATCAACACGGGCTTCCTCGACCGCACCGGCGACGAGATCCACACGGCCATGCAGGCCGGGCCGGTGGTGCGAAAAGCCGACATCAAGAGCTCGAAATGGATCGCCGCCTACGAGGCGCGCAACGTCGCCATCGGCCTGTCGTGCGGCCTGTCCGGGCGGGCCCAGATCGGCAAGGGGATGTGGGCCGCGCCCGACCGGATGGCGGACATGCTGGAGCAGAAGATCGGCCACCCGCGGACCGGCGCCAACACCGCCTGGACGCCCTCGCCGACGGCCGCGACCCTGCATGCGCTCCACTATCACGCGGTCGATGTGTTCGCGGTCCAGAAGGACGTGGCAGGGCGGCCGACGCCGGGGCTTGGGGATCTGCTGACCCCGCCGCTGGCGAACGGGGCCAACTGGTCGGAGCAGGAGGTCGCTGATGAGCTGGACAACAACGCCCAGGGCATCCTCGGCTATGTCGTGCGCTGGATCGATCAGGGGGTGGGCTGTTCCAAGGTGCCGGACATCCACGATATCGGGCTGATGGAGGACCGGGCCACGTTGCGGATCAGTTCGCAGCATATCGCCAACTGGCTGCTGCACGGGGTGTGCACGGCGGCCCAGGTCGATGCCGCCTTCCTGCGCATGGCGGCCAGGGTGGACGGCCAGAACGCGGGCGATCCCCTGTACCGGGCGATGGCGCCGGACCCCGATGGGTCGCTGGCCTACCAGGCGGCGCGGGCCCTGGTGTTCGAGGGGGTGGAGCAGCCGAATGGTTACACCGAGCCCCTGCTGCATGCATATCGGCTCAGGGTAAAGGCGGGCTGATCCGGCCTTGTCATCCCCGACGAAGCGAAGCGGAGATCGGGGACGAGACAGGGCCTTTCGTTCCCTCCCGGTCAGTCCGAAGGGCTGAACCGGGAGACGGCTCGTCGGCACTCGGCCTTGGTCCGGTTCGCCGATGGCGCCCGGACCCGGACGTTGGCAATGAGCGGCGTCCCCGATCTCCGCTTCGCTTCGTCGGGGATGACAATGGTCGTTACTGGAGGTGAGATAGGCGCCTTGCCGCCGCCGCGATCCCGGCGGAAGCTCCCCGCCAGAAGAGGAACGCATGACCCGTGACCGATCCATCATCTGCGCCGTCGCCGGAGCGATCCTCATGACCGGCTGCGCCGCGCCGGCGTCCTCGTCGGAGCCGCAGGGCCAGGTTCTCGCCGTCGATCAGGTCGCCGGCTTCTGGTCCCTGCGCGGACCGGGCGGGGCGCGCTGCCAGGTGTCGCTGGCCAACCTCGTGATCGACGGCGTCCGGCCGGTGCTGGCCGAGAACTGCGGCATCCCCGCAGCGACGCGGGCGAAGAGCTGGCGCGCGACGGCGAATGGGTTCGAGATCCTGGGGGCCGACGGGGCGGCGATCATGGCCTTCCGCCGCACGGGCGAGGACTCCTTCGAGGCGACCTCGGGCGGCTTCACGCTCAGCCGGGCGCCGATGTCCTGAACTGAATGCGGCCTCTGCCGGATTCGTCAGAATTCTGCATAGCCGTGCTGGTCGAAATCGCCGCGAAACGGCGGTCTCTGCATGGTCGAAATCACCGGGAACTCACTGATCGGCGCCCGGCCCTGCATTTCCGGCAAACCGTGACTCAATCGTAACTTGCCGAGCGCCCGACCGGCGTGACAAGGTCGCTTGACTGTCAGGGGGCTGCTCATGCTTACGATCAAGAATCTCGTCCACGTTTACGGCAACGGGACGCGGGCGCTGGATGATGTATCCCTGAGCGTGCCGAACGGCATGTTCGGCCTGCTGGGTCCCAACGGCGCGGGCAAGTCGACGCTGATGCGGTCGATCGCGACCCTGCAGACCCCGACCTCGGGCTCGATCGACTTCGACGGTATCGACGTGATCAAGGACCCGGAGAAGCTGCGCCGCACCCTCGGATACCTGCCCCAGGATTTCGGCGTCTATCCGCGCGTTTCGGCCTACGACATGCTGGATCAGATGGCTGTGCTGAAGGGCATCGCCTCGGGCAAGGATCGCAAGGAAACCGTCGAGACCCTGCTGCAACAGACCAATCTGTGGTCGGTGCGCAAGAAGGCCCTGGCCGGCTTCTCGGGTGGCATGCGCCAGCGCTTCGGCATCGCCCAGGCCCTGATCGGCAATCCCAAATTGATCATCGTCGACGAGCCCACGGCGGGTCTGGACCCGGAGGAGCGCAACCGCTTCCTGAACCTGCTGGCCGAGATTGCGGACAATGTGGTCATCATCCTGTCGACCCACATCGTCGAGGACGTGGCCGACCTGTGCCCGCGCATGGCCGTGCTGGCCGGCGGCAAGATCCAGCTGGAAGGCGCGCCCGCCCACCTGATGGCCCAGCTCAACGGCCGGGTGTGGAAGAAGACCATCGACAAGGAGGCGCTGGACGATCACCGCGCCAGACACGAGGTCATCTCGACGCGTCTGTTCGCCGGCAAGACGGTGATCCACGTCCTGGCGGACAGTCGTCCGGGCGAGGGCTTCGAGCCCGTGCCGGGCGGGCTGGAGGATGTCTATTTCTCGACCCTGTCAGCCTCGCGCAAGGTCGCGGCGTAAGACGATGTTCGGGAAAATCGCCGCCTTCGAATTCCGCTACCAGCTGCGCCAGCCGGCCTTCTGGGTCATCGCCATCATCTTCGGCCTGATGGGCTTCGGCCTGGTCGCCGCCTCGGACAACATCTCTATCGGCGCGGGCGGCAACGTCCACAAGAACGCGCCCTACGCCCTGGCCAGCATCAACGCCGTCATGTCGATGTTCTTCATGCTGGCGACCACGGCGATCGTCGCCAACGTCGTGGTGCGGGACGTCCAGACGGGCTTCGGGCCCATGGTCCAGTCCACCCGGATCACGAAGTTTGACTACCTCTATGGCCGGTTCACGGGCGCCTTCCTGGCGACGGCCTTGTGCTTCGCCGTCATCTCGCTGGGCCTCATCGCAGGCACGATCGCGCCTTGGGTGGACAAGGAGACGATCGGCGCCTTCCGGCCGTGGGACTACCTCTACAACTACCTCGTGCTGGGCCTTCCGGGCGTGTTCCTGACCTCGGCCCTGTTCTTCGCCCTGGCGACCGTGACCCGGTCGATGATGGCGACCTATGTCGGCGTGGTGGCGGTCTGCATCCTCTATCTGGCGGCGTCGGGGGTTCTGGGAAACAAGCCCGAGCTTGAGACGGCGATGGCATGGGGCGAGCCCTTCGGCGCCGCGGCCTTCGGCCTGGCGACCAAATACTGGACGTCCGCCGAGCGGAACACGCTGAACATCCCGCTGGAGGGGATCTTCCTGTGGAACCGACTGCTGTGGCTTGGCATCAGCGCGGGAATTCTCGCGGTCGCCTACGCCCTGTATCGCCCGGCCGTTCGCGGGGCCAAGGAGGGCAAGACCGACAAGCTGCGCAAGATGGCCGAGGCCGCCGCGCCCGCCTTGACGCCGAACCGCCCGCTGCCCACGCCGACCGAGGGCTTCGCCGCCGGCTGGACGCGGCTGGCCTCGCGCACGGCGTTCGAAATGAGCCTGGTGTTCAAGAGCCCGGCCTATTTCGTCCTGATCCTGCTGGGCTTCGCCTTCGCGGTCACGACCCTGTTGTTCCTCGGCGAGATCTACGGCGCGCCCGTCCTGCTGGTGACGCGCGTCGTCATCGACGGCCTGCCGTTCGGTTTGATCGCGATGATCGTGGCCATCTACTATTCCGGTGAGCTGGTCTGGCGTGATCGCGAGCGCAAGGTGCACGAGATCATCGACGCCTCGTCGACGCCTGACTGGACCTTCCTGCTGCCCAAGACCCTGGCCCTGATCCTGGTGCTGGCCTCGATCTCGATCGCGGGCGTAGTGGCCGGCGTCGCGGTGCAGACCTTCAAGGGCTACACTGACTACGAGTTCGACAAATACCTGATGTGGTACGTCGTGCCGCAGACGATCAACTTCGCCACCCTGGCTGTGCTGGCGATCTTCGTGCAGTCGCTGTCGCCGAACAAGTTCGTCGGCTGGGCGATCATGGTGGTCTACATGATCTCCACCATCGTGGCGTCCAACATGGGCTTCGACCATGTGCTGTATCGCTACGGTTCCGGCGTCGGTCTTCCGCTGTCCGACATGAATGGCCGGGGCGACTACGCCGGCTTCGCCGCCTGGATGGACGCCTACTGGACGATGGCCGCCATCATCCTGCTGACCCTCGGATACGCCCTGTGGCGTCGGGGGACCGAGACCCGGTTCATGCCGCGGCTGAAGCGTCTTCCGCACCGGCTGATGGGGCCTGCGGGCGTCGTCGGCGGCCTGGCCCTGGTCGCCTTCATCGGCCTGGGCGTCTTCATCTACGTCAACACCAATGTCTGGAACGAGTATCGCAGCCAGGGCCAGCAGGAGAAGCTGCAGGCCGAGTACGAGAAGACCCTGCTGCGCTTCGAGACCACGCCCCAGCCGACCCTGGTGGACGTTAAACTGAACCTCGACCTGCACCCGCGCACCCCGCGTCTGGAGACGCGCGGGACCTATGTGGTCGAGAACCGCACCGGGGCGCCGCTGTCGGAAATGCACGTGCGCTGGAACGACGAACTGGAGATGAAGACCCTGACCGTCCAAGGCGCGCGGATGGTGCGCGAATGGCCCGAGTTCGATTACCGCATCTACCGTTTTGACACGCCGATGGCCCCGGGAGAGCGACGGACGGTGTCGTTCGACACCGTGCTGGAACAGCGCGGCTTCAAGAACAGCGGCAACACCACCCGGATCGTCGACAACGGCACCTTCGTCTCCAACGGCGAGTTCGCGCCGCGCATCGGGATGGACCGCTCCGGGGTGCTGCAGGACCGGACCAAACGCAGGAAGCACGGCCTGCCGGCCGAGCTGCGTCCGGCGAAGCTGGAAGACCTGACGGCGACAGGCCGCAACTATATCGGCGCCGACTGGGTCACGGCTGACGTCACCGTTACCACCGACGCCGACCAGACGCCGCTGGCGCCGGGCCAGGTGCGCAGCGACACGACGGCCAATGGTCGCCGCACGATGCGGTTCGTGACCGAGAGCCCCGTGCTCTATTTCCTGTCGGTCCAGTCGGCCCGCTACGAGATCGCGCGCCAGATGCACAACGGCGTTGAGATGGTCGTCTTCCATGACGCCCAGCACGGCCGGAACGTGCCCCGGATGATGACGGCGCTGGAAAACGCGCTGGACTATTTCCAGGCAAACTTCTCGCCCTACCAGTTCCGTCAGGCGCGCATCAGCGAGTTCCCCTACGGGTCGTTCGCCCAGTCGATGCCGAACACCTTCGCCTGGTCCGAGAACCTGGGCTTCATCGCCGACCTGAGGGACGACACCAAGATCGACTACGTTACCTACATCGGGGCGCACGAGTTCGCGCACCAGTGGTGGGCGCACCAGGTGGTCGGGGCGAACATGCAGGGCGCGACCCTGATGTCCGAGACCCTGGCCCAGTACTCGGCCCTGATGGTGATGCGGGAGATGTACGGACCCGACAAGATCCGCCGCTTCCTGAAGTTCGAGCTGGACAACTACCTGCGTTCGCGCGGGACCGAGCTGATCGAGGAGCTGCCGCTGAACCGGATGGAGAACCAGCAGTATATCCACTACCGCAAGGGCGCGGTGGTCATGTACCTGCTGGCCGACCAGGTCGGCGAGGCGAACGTGAACCGGGCGCTGTCGCAGTTCCTGGCCGCCCACGCCTTCAAGTCGGCGCCCTATCCGCGCTCGACGGATTTGATCGACCTGTTCCGGGCCAATGCGCCGGCCGACAAACAGGCCCTGATCACCGACCTGTTCGAGAAGATCACCCTCTATGACGTCAAGACCACGGCGGCGACGGCGACCCGACGCCGTGATGGACGCTGGGATGTGACGGTCACGGTGGAGGCGCGCAAACTCTATGCCGACGGCAAGGGTGTGGAGACGGAGAGCCCGCTGAACGAGACGTTCGACATCGGTCTGTTCTCGGCCGAGCCGGGCAAGGGCGCGTTCGACGCCAGCAACGTGCTGTTGTTCGAACGTCGGCCGCTGCGGTCGGGGGTGCAGACGTTCCGGTTCACGACGGCGACGAAGCCGACGTTCGCGGGGGCCGACCCCTACAACAAGTGGATCGACCGGAACTCCGACGACAATGTGCGGAAGGTGGATTAGCGACCGCCGTCTCCTCCCTGTCGCGCAGCGATGGGGAGGTGGCTCGGAGCGCAGCGGAGAGGCGGAGGGGTTCTTTCCGCGCGCACGAAGACCCCCTCCGTCAGCTCGCGAAGCGCGCGCCGCCACCTCCCCATTCGCCAAGTAGCGAACGGGGAGGAGACTTCAGACGAATCTCAGTGAATGCTCTCGCCGTGTTCGGAGTAGTCCAGCCCCTCGACCTCGCCGTCCTTGGTGGCGCGCAGGCCGGTGGTGAATTTGCACACCATCAGGACTGCAAAGGTGCCGACCGCGCTCCAGGCGATGACGGCGGCGAGGCCAACGATCTGTTTCACCACGTCCGCGCCCTCGGCTGCGCCGTTGATGGCGGTGGTGGCGAAGACGCCGGTCAGGATGGCGCCGACGATTCCGCCGACGCCGTGGATGCCGAAGGCGTCGAGGCTGTCGTCGTACTTCAGGGCGTGCTTCAGCCAGACCGCGCCGGCGTAGCAGGCCGGGCCGCCGATCAGGCCGATCAGGAAGGCGCCCTTGGGATCGACGAAGCCGGCGGCGGGGGTGATTGCGACGAGACCGCCGACGATGCCGGAGAGAAGTCCCAGAAGCGTAGGACGCTTCTTCTCGATCCACTCGATAACCATCCAGCCGAGGGCGGCTGCGGCCGGTGCGATGATGGTGTTCAACGCGGCGACGGCGGCGATGCCGTCTGCGGCCCAGGCGCTGCCCGCATTGAAGCCCAGCCAGCCGACGAACAGCAGGCCCGTTCCGATGGCGGTGTAGGCGAGGTTGGCGGGCGCCATATTGTCCCGTCCGAACCCGTAGCGCGGACCGAGCACCAAAGCGCAGACGAGGCCCGCGACGCCGGCATTGACGTGCACCACAGCGCCGCCCGCGAAATCGAGCACCCCCCACGAGCCGAGGTAGCCGCCGCCCCAGACCTGATGGCAGATCGGCGCATAGACGATCAGATGCCACAGGCCGAAGAACAGCAGTGACGCGGAGAACTTCATCCGCTCGGCGAAGGCGCCGGCGATCAGGGCGGGGGTGATGATGGCGAAGGTCAGCTGGTAGGCGATCCAGAGGTATTCGGGCAGGGCAGGCGCCAGACTGTGCGCCGTGTTGATCCGCACTCCATCGAGGAAGACCGCCTGAAGCCCGCCGATGAAGCCATTGGTCGCCGGGCCTGATGTGCCGAACGACAGGCTGTAGCCGGCGATGAACCACAGGATGGTTACGACCATCAGCGAGGCCGTGGAGGCGGCGATGGTGGCGATGATGTTCTTCCTGCGCACCATGCCGCCGTAGAACAGCGCCAGCCCGGGCAGGGTCATCATCAGCACGAAAGCCGTCGAGACGAGGATCCACGCCGTCGCCGCGCCGTCGATGACCAGCGGCGCCTGATGGGCGAGGAGGGCGGGCGCGGCGAGCGTCACGCGGGCACGGCCTGTCCAGCGTCGACCTTGCGCTCGGCGTCGGCGACCGGGATCGGGACGATGCGGACGAACCGCTTCAGGCTCTCGGACCAGCCGCCCAGCAGCCGACGCGCGAGCGGTGATCCGGTGGCGGCGGCATGGGCCTCGATGAGCGCCTTCAGGCGTTCGCCCGCCGCCTGCGTCACCGGCGCGAAGGCCGCGAGGTCGCCGTTCAGGGCAAGACCCGTTCGGCCCGCCTCGTCCAGCACGAAGAGTTCGCCGCCACTCATACCTGCGGCCAGGTTCCAACCGACCGGGCCCAGGATCGCGACGCGGCCGCCGGTCATGTACTCGCAGGCATGAGCCCCCGCGCCCTCGACCACAGCCTGAGCCCCCGAGTTTCGGACGGCGAACCGCTCGCCCGCCGAACCGGCGACGAACAGGCGGCCGGAGGTGGCCCCGTACAGGGTGGTGTTGCCGATGGCGGGCTGGTGCTCGCGCCATTCGATCGGCTTGACCACTATGTCGGCGCCGGACAGGCCCTTGCCGACATAGTCGTTGGCCTCGCCGGTCAGCTCGAGTTTCAGACCCCTGGCCGCGAAGGCTCCGAAGGATTGCCCGGCCGAACCCTGCAGCTTCAGGGTCAGCACCCCGGTCGGGCCGGTCGGGCCCCAGCGGCGCACGATCGCCGAGGACACGCCCGCGCCGATGGTGCGCATGACGTTGGAGATCGGGTAGGTCAGCTCCGAGGTCTGGCCGCGATCGAGGAAGGCCCAGGCGTCGTTGAGGACGCGGGCGTCCAGGGTCGGTGGAACCTCGGCGCGGCCCTTCTCGGCCCAGGTCTTCTTCTCGGCGGCCTCGACGCGGACCAGGAGGGGGTTGAGGTCGAGGTCGTCCAGATGGGCCCCGCCGCGACGGACCTGGCGCAGCAGGTCGGTCCGACCGACGATCTCGTCGATCGAGCGGGCGCCCAGCATAGCCAGGTATTCGCGGACCTCTTCGGCGATGAAGCTGAACAGGTTGACGACCTTGTCGGCTGTGCCCGTGAACTTCTCGCGCAGGCGCGGGTCCTGCGAACAGACCCCCACCGGGCAGGTGTTGGAGTGGCACTGGCGCACCATCAGACAGCCCATGGCGATCAGGCTGGCCGTGCCGATGTTGAACTCCTCGGCGCCCAGGATGGCGGCGATGACGATGTCCCGGCCGGTGCGCATGCCGCCGTCGGCGCGGACCACGACGTGGCTGCGCAGATTGTTGAGGCTGAGGACCTGATGGGTCTCGGCCAGGCCGATCTCCCAAGGCAGGCCGGCATGTTTGATCGAGGACTGGGGCGAGGCCCCGGTACCGCCGTTATGGCCGGCGATCAGGATACAGTCGGCCTTGGCCTTGGCGACACCGGAGGCGATGGCGCCGATGCCCGAGGCGGAGACCAGTTTCACAGTCACCCGGGCATCCGGGTTGATCGACTTCAGGTCGTAGATAAGCTGGGCCAGATCCTCGATCGAATAGATGTCGTGGTGTGGCGGCGGGCTGATCAGGGTGGTGCCGACGGTCGAATGCCGCATCCGGGCGATGAATTCGGTGACCTTGAAGCCTGGCAGCTGGCCGCCCTCGCCGGGCTTGGCGCCCTGGGCGATCTTGATCTCGATCTCGCGGCACTGGTTCAGATATTCGGCCGTTACGCCGAACCGGCCTGACGCGACCTGTTTGACGGCCGAGTTCATGTTGTCGCCGTCCGGGCGGGTGGCGTAGCGGTCCGGATCCTCGCCGCCCTCGCCGGAGACCGAGCGGGCGCCGATGCGGTTCATGGCGACGTTCAGCACCCCATGCGCCTCGGGCGACAGGGCGCCGAGCGACATGCCGGGGGTCAGGAAACGCTTCCTGATGTCGGAGACGGATTCGACCTCATAGACCGGGACGGGTTTCAGGCCTTCGCGCCAGTCGAGCAGGTCGCGGGGGGCGAGGTCAGGCTGGTCGCGGACGGCCTCGGAGTATTGCTTGAAGCGCTTGTAGTCGCCGCGGTTACAGGCGTCCTGAAGCAGGTGGATCGTCTTCGCATCGTGGGCGTGAGCTTCCTGGCCCGCGCGGATGCGGAAGAAGCCGCCGACGGCGGGGGAGGGGGTGGCCTCTGTCCAGGCGGCGGCGTGGCGCTGGATCGCGGCGCGTTCCAGACCCGCCAGACCGATGCCGGAGATGCGCGACGGGGCGCCGGGGAAGAACTCGGCCGTGACGGCGCGCGACAGGCCGAGAACCTCGAACTCGCAGCCGCCGCGATAGGCGGAGATGACGCTGATGCCCTTGCGGGCCAGGGTCTTCATCAGACCGGCCTCGAGCGCGGCCTTGTAGTTCAGACAGGCGTCGCGAAGGGCGAGGCCCTGATAGGCGCCGCGATCCAGACGCTCCTGGAACAATTCCTGCGCCAGCCATGGGTTCACGGCGGTGGCGCCGACGCCGACGAGGACGGCGAACCCGTGTGGGTCCAGCACCTCGGACGAGCGGACGACGATGGAGACGAAGCTGCGCAGGCCGGTGTCGGTCAGGCGGCCATGCGCCCCGGCGGTGGCCAGGATCATCGGCATTGACAGGCTGGACCCGGACGCGCGCTCGTCGGTCAGGACGACAAGGCTGGAGCCGTGACGGACGGCGGCTTCGACCTCGTCCTTGATGCGGTCCAGCGCGGCGCGCAGGCCGGCGCCCGGGCGCGCATCGGCCTCGGGGAGGGGATAGGAACAGTCGATTACCACCGTCGAGCCGGCGCCGACGACGTCGAGCATCCGCTCGTACATGCCGGTCGTCAGGACGGGGCTGTCGAGGACGAAGACATTCGTCTGGGCCTCTTCCGCAGCGAGGATGTTGCCGAGGTTCTTGAACCGGGTCTTCAGGCTCATCGCGCCCGCTTCACGCAGGGGGTCGATGGGCGGGTTGGTGACCTGGGAGAAGTTCTGGCGGAAGTAATGCGCCAGCGGCCGGGGCAGGGCGGAGAGCACCGCCGGGGGCGTATCGTCGCCCATGGAGCCGACCGCTTCCTTGCCGTCCTTGATCATCGGATCGAGCAGCAGGTCGAGGTCTTCGCGGCTGAAGCCGGCGGCGATCTGGCGGCGGGTCAGGGCCTCGCCGGTGGCGGCGCGCGGCTCGGGTCCGGGGCCGATGATCGGCTCCAGGTCGACCATATTCTCCAGCCATTCCGTATAGGGATGATCGGCGGCGAGAGCGTCGATGGTCTCGATCTCGTCCAGCAGGACGCCGTTCTGGAGGTCGGCGACGATCATGCGGCCCGGGCCGATCGGCAGGCGGCGCTTGATGCGGCTTTCCGGCAGACCGGCGAGGCCCGCCTCGGAGCCCGCCAGCAGCAGGCCGTCATGGGTCTCCATGGCGCGCAGGGGGCGAAGGCCGTTGCGGTCCTTGCCGCAGACGATCCAGCGGCCGTCGGTGGCGCAAATGGCGGCAGGACCGTCCCACGGCTCCATCACGGCGTTGCAGTAGGCATAGAGCGCGCGATGCTCGGCCTTCATCAGGCCCTCGTCGCGGGCCCAGGCCTCGGGGATCAGCAGCGCCTTGGCCATAGGCGCGGGGCGGCCGGCGCGGACCAGGACCTCGAACACGTTGTCGAGGGCTGCGGAATCGGAGCCGCCGGGCTGGACGACCGGCTTCACGTCGCCGTCGCTGTCGCCGAAGGCCTGGGCCGTCATGCGGATCTCGTGCGACCGCATCCAGTTCAGATTGCCCTTCAGCGTGTTGATCTCACCGTTGTGGGCCAGCATCCGGAACGGCTGGGCCAGCCGCCATTCGGGGAAGGTGTTGGTCGAATAGCGCTGGTGGAAGATGGCGTAGGCGGACTGGAAGGTCGGATCCAGCAGGTCGGGATAGAGCTGGTCCAGCAGTTCGGCGCGGACCATCCCCTTGTAGATCAGTGACCGGGCCGACAGGGAGCAGATATAGAAACCGGGCACGCTTTCGGCGATTACCGCGCTCTCGATGCGGCGGCGGACCAGATAGAGTTCGCGCTCCAGCGCCTCGCCGTCGTCCGTCAGATCGGCGGGGACGGCCAGCATGATCTGTTCGATTTCGGGCCGGGTTGCATCGGCCTTGGAGCCGACCACGCTGAGATCGATCGGGGTCTGGCGCCAGCCGTAGATGGTGAACCCGGCGCGCAGCACCTCGGTCTCGACGATGGCGCGGGCGCGGTCCTGGGCGCCGAGGTCTGTCCGCGGCAGGAAGATCTGGCCGATGGCGATGGGGCCGGGACGCAGGGTCTGGCCGATGACGCGAACCTGTTCGGCGAAGAAGGCCTGGGGCGCCTCGACCATCAGTCCGGCCCCGTCGCCCGACAGGCCGTCGGGATCGACCGCGCCCCTGTGGGCGACATTCTTCAGCGACTTGATGGCCAGTTCGACGACCTCGCGGCGCGGCACACCGTCGATGGCGGCGACCAGGCCAACGCCGCAGGCGTCCTTCTCCGACGACGGCTCATAGGCGTGGGCATCGATCAGGCGCTGCCGGTCTTCTTGGTACTTGGTCAGCCAGGTCATGCGTACTCTCCGCTCATCCCCGCGAAGGCGGGGACCCAGTGCTTTTGTGAGGCACGGGCGGTTGGGATTGGGGTCAGCGGGCACGAGGAAATGTCAGCGCGCCCAGAGGTCTGGGTCCCCGCCTTCGCGGGGATGCACGGAGATTGCCGTGTCACGCCGCGACCTCCGCCGTTCGGGTGCGCAGGTAACGGTCGATCTCGGCGGCGGCGTCCTGACCGTCGCGAACGGCCCAGACGACGAGCGAGGCGCCGCGCACGGCGTCCCCCGCCGCATAGACGCCGGGCAGGCTGGTGGCGAAGCCGGACCGGGCGGTGGCGACCGTGTTCCATTCGGTCAGGCTAAGGTCGTCGTGATGGGCGGCGAATTTCTCCGGCTCGAAGCCCAGCGCCTCGATGACGAGGTCGGCCTTCAGGTCGAAATCGGCGCCTGGGACCGGCACGATCTCGCGGCGCTTGCCGAACTCGGGTTCCGACAGGGCCATGCGCGCGGCGCGGACGGCGGACACCGAGCCGTCACGCGACATCAGGGCCTTGGGCGCGCCAAGCCACTCGAAGCGGATGCCCTCTTCCTCGGCGTTGAGAACCTCGCGGGCCGAGCCGGGCATGTTCTCGCGGTCGCGACGGTACAGGCAGGTGACGCTCTCGGCCCCCTGGCGGATTGCGGTGCGGACGCAGTCCATGGCCGTATCGCCGCCGCCGATGACGACGACGTTGCGACCCCGGGCATGATGGCCGGTGTCGTCGTCGGCCTCGCCCAGGTCGCGACGGTTCTGGTGGATCAGGAACTCGAGCGCCGGAAGGGTGTCGCCCGGGCCCGCGCCGGGCACTTGCAGCGCGCGGGCCTGATAGACGCCCATGGCCAGCAGGACGGCGTCGTGGCGCTCGCGCAACTCGGCAAGGGTAATGTCGGTCCCGACATCGCAGTGGGTGACGAAGGTCACGCCGCCGTCGATCAGGCGATCGATGCGGCGCTGGACGACGCGTTTCTCCAGCTTGAAGCCGGGGATGCCGTAGGTCAGCAGGCCGCCGGGGCGGTCGTGGCGGTCGTAGACGGTGACCTGATAGCCCTGTTCGCGCAGCCGGTCGGCGGCGGCCATGCCGGCGGGGCCGGCGCCGACGATAGCGACAGACTGGGCTCGTTCGTGCAGCGGGCGGATCGGCTCCACCCAGCCGTTGTCGAAGGCAGTGTCGCCGATGAAGGCCTCGACCGAGCCGATGGTCACGGCTTCCCAACCGGACTGGTTCAGGGTGCAGGAGCCCTCGCATAACCGGTCCTGCGGACAGATGCGGCCGCAGATCTCGGGCATGGTCGAGGTGGCCGAGGCGATACGCCAGGCTTCGCGCATCTCGTCCTCGGCGGACAGGCCCAGCCAGTCGGGGATGTTGTTCTGCAACGGGCAGGCCGTCTGGCAGAAGGGCACGCCGCAGTCGGTGCAGCGGCCGGCCTGGATCTCGACGGTCTCGGTGGTCGGTTTGACGATGATCTCGCCGAAATCCTGCACGCGCACGGCCGCCTCCGCCTTGGGGAGGCGGCGCGGTTGGACGACGAACCCTTGCGGTCCGGATGGGCCTTTCTGTTGCATAGCAACATATAAGGCGAGGCAGGGCTGTCAGCGCAAATGATTTCCCCGATCCGGGGTCAATTCATCCGTCATGCGCATGAAATATGCGCTCAATTGCGAATGGCTCGCGGATTTCACCCTCGCCGGTCGGGGAGGGTGGTCGAAGCGAAGTGGAGGCCGGGTGGGGGCGGCAAGGCAAATCATCACAGGCCGGTATCTGCATCGCCGGTTGTTCCCACCCCGCCGCTTCGCGACGACCCTCCCCCGAGGGGGAGGGAGAGTCATTTGGCAGGTCTCAGCCTTGGTCCCAGCCGCCCGCCAGCGCCTTGAACAGGGCGATCTGGTAGGTGGTCACGAGAGCGTCCGACTGGGCCAGGGTCGCGTCCGCTGCAGCCTCCGTCCGCTGGGCGTCCAGGACGGTCAGGAAGCTGTCGGCGCCGGCGTCGAAGCGTAGGCGGGCCAGACGGGCGGCGTTGGCGGCCTGGTCCCGCGCCTCGGTCAGGGCCGCGCGGCGGTCCAGTTCGTTGGCGTAGTTGATCAGGGCCGTCTCGGTCTCCTGCAGGGCCAGCAGCACCGTCTGGTCGAAGGTCGCCAGGGCCGCGTCAGTGCGGGCGTCGGCGGCTTCGATCCGGGCGCGGGCGGCCAGGATGTTGGGGAAGCTCCAGCTGATCAGCGGGCCGAACGAGAAGCGATACGACGTGTCGTCGCTGAGATCGCCGGCCTCCAGCGCGGTCGAGCCGATCGACCCGCCGAGCGAGATGGTCGGGAAAAGAGCGGCCGTGGCGACATTGACCCGTGCAGCGGCGCCGACGAGGGCGCGCTCCGCCTGACGGATGTCGGGACGACGGGCCAGCAGGGCCGCGCCGTCGCCGGTCGGGATCGGCTGTGAAAGCTGCGGCGGACGTTGGCATGACCGGGCGGCCTGGGACGCTTCGGCCGGAGCGACGCCGGTCAGGGTGGCGAGGCGATAGAGGGCGCCGTCGCGCTGGGCGCGCAGAGTCGGCAACTGCGCGCGGGTCGAGGCCAGCAGGGACCGGGCGCGGGCGGTGTCGAGGCCCGTGCCCGCGCCGCCTTCCAGCAGGCGCTGGGTCAGGTCGGCCGTGTTCTGCTGCAGGCCGAGGGTGCGTTCGGCGACCGCGATCTGGGCGTTGGCGGAACAGGTGTCGGCATAGGCGCGGGCCGTCTCCGCGGCGACGCTGACGCGGATCACGTCGAGCACCGCGGCCTGGGCCTCGGCGTCGGCGTTCGCGGCGCGGATGGTCGAGGCGACGCGACCGAACAGGTCGATCTCGTAGGAGGCGTCGAGGCCGACGGCATAGACATCGACCTCCGGCGCTTGCTGACCAGCGGCGAGGCCAGGCGTGATCGCGGCCGAGGCGCGGCTGCGGGTCGCGGACGCTGAGGTGTTGGTCGTCGGGAACAGACCCGCGCGGGCTTCCGACAGGCTGGCCCGGACGGCGCGCAGATTGGCGACGGCGGCTTCCAGCTCGTTGTTCCGTGCGAAGGCCTGCTCGATCAGACCGTCCAGCGTCGGGTCGGCGTAGAGGCGCCACCAGTCGCTGCGCGCCTCCGCCGTCGAGGTCGCACCGGCGGCGGACCCGAGCGGCGAACTTACGAAGGCGCCCGACGCGAGGGGGGGGAGAGGGGCGTCGGGCGCCTTCGGCCCGACCGCGCAGGCCGCCAACAGGGCGGAGGCTGCACACGCGGTCAGGAGGGGGGTGAGGCGGGAAATCATGCGGCGTCTCCCGTGCGCGGCGCGTTGAGGGCCGGCGTGGGCTGTGAGTGGATGGCGTGGTCTGAGGGCGCGCTGGTCGTGGGAGTGACGCTGGGCGCCGACGGCCGCTGCGGGATCTTTGAGGCAAGGCCCCGGCAGATCACGTAGAAGACCGGCGTGAACAGCAGGCCGAAGACGGTCACCCCGATCATGCCGAAGAATACCGCCGCCCCGAGGGACCGGCGCATCTCGGCGCCCGCGCCCTCGGCCAGCACCAGGGGCAATACCCCCAGGATAAAGGCGAAGGAGGTCATCAGGATCGGGCGAAGACGCGTCCGGGCGGCCGCGACGGCGGCGTCCCAGCGGTCCAGACCATGCTCGTCCTCGTTCTGCTTGGCGAACTCGACGATCAGGATGGCGTTCTTGGCCGCCAGCGCGATCAGCACCACAAGTCCGACCTGGACCAGGATGTTGTTGTCCAGGCCGAGTGCGTTCACCCCCAGCATGGCCGCCAGCAGACACATCGGCACGATCAGGATCACGGCCAGGGGAAGCGTGAAGGCTTCATACTGGGCGGCGAGCACCAGGAACACCAGAAGCACCGCGACCACGAAGATGACCGTCGCGCCGCCGGAGGCCTGTTTCTCCTGATAGGCCAGGCCGGTCCATTCGTAGGAGAAGCCCGGCGGCAGGGTGGTCGCCGCCATATTCTCCATGATGCCGATGGCCGTGCCGGACGATATGCCCGGCGCGCCCTGACCCTGCAACTCGGCCGCCGGGAACAGGTTGTAGCGCACGATCCGGGACGGGCCCGCGCTCTCGCGGAACGTGGCGACCGAACCCAGGGGCACCATGGCGCCCGAGGCCGAACGGACCTTCAGGTTGGCGATGTCGGCCATGTCGTCGCGATAGGCCGGCTCCGCCTGGGCCGTCACCCGGAAGGTGCGGCCCAGCATGTTGAAGTCGTTGACGTAGGATGAGCCCAGATAGATCCCCATCGTGTTGAACACATCGGAGGGCTGGACCCCCATCATCAGGGCGCGGTCGCGATCGACGTCGGCTTCGACGCGTGGCGAGGCGGTGTTGTAGGTCGAGAAGACCTGCTGAACCTCGGTCGGCGCCTGGCCCGCGGCGCCCATCATGGCGAAGGTCGCGCCCTCGAGCGCGCCATAGCCGGCGCCGGACCTGTCCTGGATCATCATCGCGAAACCGTTGCCGGTGCCCAGGCCCTGGATGGACGGCGGGGCGATGACGAAGATGTTCGCGTTCTGGATTCCCTGGGCCGCGCCGGTGATTGCGCCGGCAAGGGCTGCGGCGGTCGTCTCCCGCGTCGTCCGGTCGTGGAAGTCGTTCAGACGGACGAAGATGGTCGCGGCATTGGAGCCGAACGAGAAGCTCGTGCCGTCCAGGCCGGAGAAGGCCACGGTGCCGTCGACGCCCTCGGTATTCTCGATGATCTCGCGGGCGCTGGTCATCACCGCATTGGTGCGTTCCAGCGAAGAGCCGGCAGGCAGCTGGATCACGCCGATCAGGAAGCCCTGGTCCTGGTCCGGGATGAAGCCCGACGGGGTGTCGATCAGGCGCCAGGCGGTGAGGCCGAGCAGGCCGGCATAGACGACCAGAACAACGGCGACCGTGCGGACCAGACGAGCGGTCAGACGGCCGTATTTTTGCGACAGCCAGTCGAAGCCCTCGTTGAATTTCCGACCCGCCCAACCGCCATAGTAGCGGGTCTTGCCCAGGACGGTCGTCGGATGGGCCGCATGCTCGTCATGCTCGTCGTGCGGCTTCAGCAACAGGGCGGCCATGGCCGGGGACAGGGTCAGGGAGACGAACAGCGACGTCACCGAGGCGGCCGCGATGGTCACGGCGAACTGGCGGTAGAAGATGCCCGGAATTCCGGGCACGAACATGGTCGGAACGAACACCGCGACCAGCACCAGGCCGATGGCGATCAGGGCGCCCGACACCTCCTGCATGGACTTGTAAGCGGCGTCCTTGGGCGAGAGACCCTCGCGAATGTAGCGTTCCACGTTCTCGACCACGACGATGGCGTCATCGACCACGATCCCGACCGCGAGCACCAAGGCCAGCAGCGACAGGGAGTTGATCGAATAGCCGAGCGCCAGCTGGACCGCGAAGGTGGCGACCAGGGCGATCGGGATGGCGACGATCGGGATGATCGCGGCGCGCCAAGACTGCAGGAAGATCAGCACGACGAGCACGACCAGGATGATCGCCTCGATAAGGGTGTGCTGCACCGACTCGACCGAGGCGGCGACGAACTCCGTCGGGTTGTAAGGAATGCCGATCTCGAGACCTTGCGGGGCGTCGGCCTTGATGCGTTCGATCTCGGCCATCACGCGTTCGGCGGTGCCCAGGGCGTTGGCGCCCGGCTGTTGAACGATGGCGATGCCGACGCCGCGCTGGCCGTCGAAATAGCCCTGGATGCCGTAATCCTGAGCGCCCAGTTCGACACGGGCGACGTCGCGAATCCGGGTGACCCTGCCTTCGGCGTCGGTCTTGATGACGATCTCGGCGAACTCGTCCGGGTTGGACAGACGGCCCTGGACCTGGATCGGCTGCTGGAAGGCCGAGGCGTTGGTTGCGAACGGCGGCTGGCCGATGGAGCCGGCGGCGGCCTGGATGTTCTGGCCGCGCAGGGCTCCGACGATATCGGTGGCGTTCAGGCTGCGGGCGGCGGCCTTGGCCGGGTCGATCCAGACGCGCATCGAATAGTTGCCGCCGCCGAAGACGGTGACGTTGCCGACGCCCTCGATGCGCAACAGCCGGTCGCGCAGGGTCGAGTTGGCGTAGTTGCCGACATAGTCGTTGTTCAGGACATTCCCGGGCGAGGTCAGGCCCAGGATCATCAGGAATCCGGATTCCTGCTTGTTCACGATCACGCCGACCTGGCGCACGGCCTCGGGCAGGCGGGGCTCGGCCAGGGCGACGCGGTTCTGGACCAGCACCTGGGCCGAATCGAGATCCGTGCCGGGCTGGAACGTCACGGTGATCGCCACCGCGCCGTCGGAGGTCGAGGACGAGGAGAGGTAGAGCATCCCCTCGACGCCGTTCACCTCCTGCTCGATCGGGGCGGCCACAGTCTCGGCCAGGGTCTCGGCCGAGGCTCCCGCGTAGGCGGTATTGATGGTGATGGTGGGGGGCGCGATCTCCGGATACTGCGCGAGCGGCAGCAGCGGATAGGCGAAGATCCCGACCAGGGTGATGAACGCCGACAGGACGGCCGCGAAGATCGGCCTGTCGATGAAGAAGCGAGAGATGTTCATGCGTCTGGCCTCAGTCGCCGACGATGACGGATTGCGTCAGGGCGCCGGCGGGGGTGCCGGTCGCCGCTGGCGGCGCATAGGTGGTCGGGATGGATTCCGGGCGTGGCTGGCGCGCGATACGACCGTTGGTGGGGGCCACCGTCATGCCCGGCATGGCGCGCTGCAGACCATCGATGATGATCCGGTCGTTCGGACGGAGGCCCGAACGGATGACGCGCAGGCCATCGACCAGCGGGCCGAGCTGGACCGGGGTCGGGGTGACCGAACCATCGGCAGCGACGACCGAGACGACGCGGCGGGCCTGATCCGTGCCGATGGCCGAATCCGGCACCAGCAGGGCGTCATAGGCGCCGGCTCCGGCGACGCGGGCCTGGGCGAACATGCCCGGCTTCAGGAAGCCGTCGCCGTTCGGAATGACTGCGCGCAGGCGGATGGTGCCCGAGGCGGCGTCGACCGCGTTGTCGGTGAAGTCGAGCGTGCCTGTGCGGGTGAAGTCGCTCTCGTCCTGCAGACGGATGCGGACCGGCGCGGAGCGGCCGGCGCGGGCGTCGCGCTGATATTTCAGCAACAAGGCTTCGGAACCCTCGAAGACGAAGTAGATCGGCGAGGAGGAGACAATGGTGGTCAGGACGTCGGCGGCGGACGATCCGCCGGCGATGACGTTGCCCGGATCGACGCGCCGGTCCGACACTCGGCCCGAGGCCGGGGCGGTGACGCGGGTGAACTCGAGCTCCAGCTGGCGCGCGCGGACGGAGGCCTGGGCGGAGGCGACGGAGGCCTCGGCGATCTGGACGGCGCCCTTGTTGGTGTCGACCTCGGCCTGGCTGACGGCCTGGCTGGCCAGCAGGCCTTCCGAACGGGCCAGGTTGGTCCGGGCAAGCGTCAGCTGCGCCTGGGCCTGGTTGAGGGCGGCGCGGGCCGAGGCCAGCTGGGCCTGGGCCGGACGCTGATCGAGGGTGAACAGCAGCTGGCCACGCTGGACATAGGCGCCGTCGCGGAAGTGTACGGCCTGGATGAAGCCGCCGACGCGGGCCCGGACCTCGACGGACGAGGTGGCCTCGAAGCGACCGGTGAAGTCGTCCCAGTCGACGACGCGTTCAGCCAGGGGCACGGCCACGGTGACGGGCGCGGCCGGTGGCGGGCCCTGGGCCTCTGAACGTTGTGAACAGCCGTAAAGCGCGCCCGTCGCGAGGACGGACACGGCGATGATCTTCAGCCTGCGCATGCGCGCAATCTCCCTTGAGGGGCGAATTCCCGGTCTGGCGAAACGCGGGCAAACGGGGGAGGATGCCCGGTCATCGCCTGATGACTTCCTTGTGTCCATCGGCGAAGCTTGTCAACAGGCGATGACATAGCCATACCCTTCCTACGGTTATTTCGGAGATCACGTTGAGTTTCGCCGTTTGCCATCGACCCCGGAACGCAGCGGCCACCCGCAGCGCAATTCTTGACGCGGCCAGCAAACGGTTCACGGCCGAGAGTTATGATCAGGTGGGGATGCGAGACATCGCCAAGGATGTCGGCGTCGATCCCGCCCTCATCTCCCGCTATTTCGGATCCAAGGAAGAGCTGTTCCGGGCCGTGCTCGACGGCTGCGACGGTAAGGACCTGATGGAAGGCGACCGCTCGACCTTTGGGGAACGGATGGCCGACGACCTGGTCTATGGCCCGGCCAAGGATGATGACCTGGCGTGGCTGCTGATCATGCTGAAGTCAGCCGGCTCGCCCAAGGCGGCGGAGATCGTTCAGCAGTTGTCGACCGAGTGCTTCTACCAGCCGTTCACCGAGTGGCTCGGTGGCAAGGACGCGCCGGTTCGGGCCCGGATCCTGGCCGGCATCCTGATGGGCGTAGCCGTGGGCCGCGATCTGTCCGGCGGCATGAAGCTGTCGGCCGACGAATGCGAACGGATGAAGGCGCGCCTCGCCCCCATGCTGCAGGAATTGGTGGATGGCTGACGCTGTCCTCCGTCCGGTCGGCGCCGGCCGAGTGGGATAGGAGCAGCGCGCGCGGCGTTTCGACCCGCAACCGCTGCGCATGCGGCAGATCTCACCCGAGCCGGTCCAGTCGGCGGCTAGAATTGCCTATTGGATATCCAAAGGGGCAGATATTGGAAGTTTCTTCCAAAAGCAGGTTGTGCGACGCAGCGATTTCTGGCTCTATGTCGCGGTAATCAGGAGTTGGCCGTGAGCCACGAGACCCGTCACACCCCGATCCGCCACACGGCCCGCGCCGTCGCTGCGACGTGCCCTGTTGTCACGCCCGCCGCCCTGACCACCCTTATTCTCAGCGTACTCCTTGGCCTGCTCTCCGGAGCGGCGTGGATGCAACTGACCTGAACCCAAGCAAAATCAGGATCGAACGCAGCCACCCGCTCCCGAAAGGAAGCGGGTTTTTTGTTGCGCCGATCCGGGACCTCTCTCGGAACACCTCAAGACAATGACGCAAGATTTCACCCCGGAGGATACGGCTCCGTCGCCACAGCGACGTAGCGCCGTCGTGACCGCAGGAGCCAACCGCGCCGCAGCCCGCAGCTATCTGCGGGCCGCCGGCATGGACGACGCCGATTTCGGGAAGCCGATGATCGCGGTGGTCAACACCTGGTCGTCGGTGACGCCCTGCAACATGCATCTGGACCGGCTGGCCAAGGACGTCCGCGCCGGGATCATCGCGGCCGGCGGCTTCCCGATCGACTTCAACACCATCGTAGTCACTGACGGCATCTCCATGGGCACGCCGGGGATGAAGGCCTCGCTGATCTCGCGGGAGGTCATCGCGGACTCGATCGAGCTGGCGGTTCAGGGCCACCAGCTGGACGGCGTCGTCTGCATCGTCGGTTGCGACAAGACCATTCCGGCGGCCGCCATGGCCCTGGCCCGGATGGATATCCCGGGTCTGGTCTACTACGGCGGGACGATCATGCCGGGCGTCATCGGCGGCAAGGAGATCTCCATCCAGGAGGTGTTCGAGGCCATCGGCGCGCACGGCGCCGGGACCATCGACGACGAGCAATTGAAGATGGTCGAGAGGGCGGCCTGCCCGGGCGCCGGCGCCTGTGGCGGTCAGTTCACGGCCAACACCATGGCCATGGCCCTGTCGGTCATGGGGTTGTCTCCCATGGGAGCGAACGACGTCCCGGCCGTCGATCCGATGAAGGGGGCCCAGGGTCATCGCTGCGGCGAACTGATCGTCGAGCGCGTCTTCGCCGGCGACACGGCGCGCAAATACATCACCCGCGCCTCGCTGAAGAACGCGGCCGCCGCCGTTTCCGCCTCGGGCGGGTCGACCAACGCCGTCCTGCACCTGACCGCCATCGCCATCGAGGCGGGCATCGAGTTCGGTGTCGAGGACTGCAACACGGCCTGCGAGGAGACGCCCGTCATCTGCGACCTGAAGCCAGGCGGCCGGTTCCTGGCCTCGCACCTGTACGCCTCGGGCGGCACACGTCTCGTGACCCAGCGGCTGGCCGAGGCGGGCAAGATCATCAACGCCCCGACCGTGTCGGGCCGCAGCCTGTTCGCCGAGGCGGCCGAGGCCGAGGAGACCCCGGGCCAGCAGGTCGTCTCGACCGTCGCCGAGCCTTTCAGCCCGCGCGGCTCCTATGCCGTCATCTATGGCGACATCGCCCCGGACGGCGCCGTCATCAAGCTGACCGGCCACAAGGTCGACCGGTTCGAGGGCCCGGCCTGTGTGTTCGACTCCGAGGAAGACGCCTTCCACGCCGTCCAGGGCGGGGCAGTGGGCGAGGGCGACGTCATCGTTATCCGCTACGAAGGCCCCAGGGGCGGCCCCGGCATGCGCGAGATGCTGCAGGTCACCGCCGCCCTGAAGGGCCGGGGCATCCACAACGTCGCCCTGATCACCGACGGCCGGTTCTCGGGTGCCAGCTACGGCTTCGTCGCCGGGCATGTGTCTCCGGAAGCGGCGGCGGGCGGCCCCATTGCCCTGATCCGCGACGGCGACCGCATCACTATCGACGTCACCGCGCGCCGCATCGACGTCGCTGCGGACCTGGCCGCGCGCCGGACCGCTCACACTGCGCCGCCGCTGAACGCCGCGACCGGCGTCTTCGCAAAATACCGCGCTTCGGTGGCTTCGGCCGCTCAGGGCGCCGTCACCATTCCCAACCCGCCGCCGGCGCAAGTCCGTGCGGAAACCCGTCAGACGCAGGAAGCCTGAGCCATGGAAATCTATACCAACGACGACATCCGTCCCGGCGTCATCGCCGGCCAGCGCATCGCTGTCATCGGCTATGGCTCGCAGGGGCGCGCTCATGCCCAGAACCTGAAGGAGTCCGGCCACGACGTCGTCGCCGGCGTCCGTCACGGTGGCAAGGGCTGGAAGAACGCCACCGCCGACGGCATCGCCACGGCCGAGCCTTCGGAGGCCGTCAAGGGCGCGGACATCATCGCCATCCTGACGCCCGACATGGCCCAGGCCGAGATCTACAAGACGGTCATCGAGCCCAATGCGAAGAAAGGCGCGGCCATCCTGTTCGCTCACGGCTTCTCGATCCTGTACGGCCGCGTCACGCCGCGCAAGGACATGGACGTCATCCTGGTCGCGCCCAAGGGGCCGGGCGATCTGGTCCGTCGCGAATATGCGCGCGGACGCGGCGTTCCCGCCCTGTTCGCTGTCGAGCAGGATGCGACCGGAAAGGCCCGCGACCGGGCCATGGGCTATGCCAAGGGCATCGGTGGCGCGACCGGCGGCCTGCTGGAGACCTCCTTCAAGGAAGAGACCGAGACCGATCTGTTCGGTGAACAGGCCGTCCTGTGCGGCGGCGCCAAGGAACTGGTCATGAGCGGGTTCACCACCCTGGTCGAAGCCGGTTACCAGCCCGAGATCGCCTATTTCGAGTGCATGCACGAGCTGAAGCTGATCGTGGACCTGTTCTACGAGGGCGGCATCACCAAGATGAACGAGTTCATCTCCGAGACGGCCAAATGGGGCTCGGTCGTCAGTGGCCCGCGCGTCATCAACGCCGAGACCCGCACCCGGATGAAGGAGATACTGACCGAGATCCAGAGCGGCGCCTTCGCCCGCGAGTGGATCGCCGAGAACGAAGCCGGCAAGGGCGCCTACGACGCCCTGGTCAAGGCCGACGGTGAGCATCTGATCGAATCGGTCGGCAAGGGCCTGCGCGAGCGGATGGCCTGGCTGCACGCGCCCAAGACCGCCGAAGCCGCATAGTCGAACCGCAAAAAAGTCAGTCCCGGAACCGCAATGTCAGCCGTCGCCACCGCCATCAGCGCCAAAGCCGCTACCGCTCCCAAGAGCGGTGCGCAGCTGCTCGTCTCCACCCTGGAGCGGCTGGGCGTGGATGTGGTGTTCGGCTATCCGGGCGGCGCGATCATGCCGGTCTATGACGCCCTGACCGGTTCGAAGCTGAAGCACATCCTGGTGCGTCATGAGCAGGGCGCGGCCTTCGCCGCCGACGCCTATGCCCGGGCGACCGGCAAGGTCGGGGTCTGTATGGCGACCTCGGGTCCGGGGGCGACCAACCTGATCACCGGTATCGCCAATGCGATGATGGATTCGGTGCCGATGGTCTGCATCACCGGCAACGTCGCCACCCATCTGATGGGGACCGACGCCTTTCAGGAGATCGACATCCTGGGCGTCACCCTGCCGCTGGTGAAACACTCCTGGGTCGTTCGCGACCCGGCCGACGTCCCCGCCGTGATCGAGGAAGCCTTCCACGTCGCCCGCTCGGGCCGCCCCGGTCCGGTCCTGGTCGATCTGCCCAAGGACGTGCAGGTCGGCATGACCTCGGACGACTTCGGCTTCCACTATCCGAACGACGTCACGCCGCTGGATCACGCCGCGATCGCCGAGGCGGAGACCCTGATCCGCGCCGCCGAACGTCCGCTGATCTACATCGGCGGCGGGGTGAAGATCGCCGGCGCCGTCGAGGCCCTGCGCGACTTCGCCGAACGCACAGGCATCCCCTCGGTCTCGACCCTGAACGCCCTTGGCTCCATTCGCACGGATGCGCCGGGCTTCCTGGGCATGCTGGGCATGCACGGCACGCGGGCCGCCAACGAGGCGGTGCAGGACAGCGACCTGCTGATCGTCTTCGGCGCCCGGTTCGACGACCGCGCCACCGGAAAGCTGAACGCGTTCGCGCCACACGCGAAGGTCGTCCATTTCGACATCGATCCGGCCGAGATCGGCAAGCTGCGCGCCGTCCACGTCCCGGTCATCGGCGACCTGAAGGCGGGCATCGAGGCCCTGACGGCGCGCGTCGCCACAGCCTCGTTGGCCATCGACCCCTGGATTATCCGCTCGACCTCGAACGCCAGGCGCAACGCCTTCCGCTACGACGCGCCGGGCGAGGGGGTCTATGCGCCGGCCCTGTTGAACGAACTGTCGAAGACGGCCGGCGACAGTTTCGTCGCCGCCTGCGACGTCGGCCAGCACCAGATGTGGGTCGCCCAGCACTGCGAGTTCTCGCGGCCCGAAGCCCACCTGACCTCGGGCGGTCTGGGTGCGATGGGCTACGGCCTGCCGGCTGGCCTGGGCGCCAAGATGGCGAACCCCGAGGCAAAGGTCGTCACCATCTCGGGCGACGGCAGCTTCATGATGAACATCCAGGAGCTGGCGACCCTGCGCCGCTACGGCGTCGCCCTGAAGATCGTGCTGCTGGACAATGCCTCCCTCGGCCTGGTGCGCCAGTGGCAGGAGCTGTTCTTCGCCGAGAACTATTCCGAGGTCGACCTGTCGGACAATCCCGACTTCGTCGCCGTGGCCCAGGCCTTCGGCATCGAGGCCTTCATGATCGACCGTCGGGATCAGGTCACGGACGGCATCGCCCGTCTGCTGGACGCGCCGGGGCCGTGCCTGATGCACGTCCTGATCGACCCCAAGGAAAACGTCTGGCCGCTGGTGCCCCCGGGCAAGTCCAACGGCGAAATGATGCACGACACGCGCTTTGAAGGAGACATGTGATGAGCGACACCATCCAGATCCAGATCGACCGGGCCGACGGCTCGCTCCAGCGCCTCATCGGTCTCGTGGAGCGTCGCGGCTTCCACATCGACGGCATGAGCCTGTCGGACGAGGGCGCGATGCGCCGCGTCCAGCTGCAGGTCCGCGGCCGCGACGAGGGACGCTGCACCGAGAACCTGGGCCGCCAGATCGACAAGCTGATCGGCGCCACCCGGGTCGGTTTCGCCGGCTCGACCTTCGGCTATCAGAGCGTAGCCGCAGCATGACCGGCTCGATTGTTGACCGAGTAGCCACCGACCCGAACCGGGTCATCGTCTTCGACACGACCATGCGCGACGGTGAACAGGCACCGGGCTTCTCCATGTCTCCCGACGACAAGGTCCGCATGGGCCGGGCGCTGAAGGCCCTGGGCGTCGACGTCATGGAGGCCGGCTTCGCCGCCGCGTCTCCGGGCGACGAGGACTGCATCCGCGCGGTCGTCGGCGAGCTGGCCGAGGACGACTCGGGGCCCGTTTTCTGCTCCCTGTCGCGGTCGAACGAGAGCGACATCGACGCCTCGTACCGCGCCCTGCGAGGGACGAAACGCCGTCGCTGCCACGTCTTCATCGGCACCAGCCCGATCCATCGCTCCGCCAAGCTGAAGATGACGCCCGACCAGGTGCTGGCCCAAGCCGTGCGCTCGGTCGAATACGCGCGCACCCATTTCCACGACGTCGAGTTTTCGGCTGAGGATGCGATCCGCACCGAGCCCCAGTTCCTGGCAGAAGTGCTGGAGGCGGCGGCCGGTGCCGGGGCCTCGACCCTGAACGTCCCGGACACCGTGGGCTATGCGACGCCGGACGAGATCGCGAACCTGTACCGGTTCCTGATCGCCAGGATCCGCCCGAATTTCCCGAACGTGATCTTCTCGACCCACTGCCACAACGACCTCGGACTGGCCGTGGCCAACAGCCTGTCGGCGATCGAGGCGGGCGTGCGTCAGGTCGAATCGACCATCAACGGCATCGGCGAACGCGCCGGCAACGCGGCCCTGGAAGAGGTGGTCATGGCCCTGCGGGTCCGGGCCGAACGCTATTGCGTCACGACCGGCATCGACACGACCAAACTGCTGGAAACCAGCCGCATGCTGAGCGAGGTCACCCATTCTCCGATCGTGCGCAACAAGGCCATCGTCGGCATCAACGCCTTCGCCCACGAGGCCGGCATTCACCAGCACGGCATGTACGCCGATGCCCGCACCTATGAGATCATGCGTCCCGAGGATGTCGGTTTCTCCGGCAGCTTCTTCGTCCTGGGCAAGCACTCGGGCCGGACCGCGGTGCAGAAGCGGGCCGAGGTGCTGGGCTATCCTCTGATTGGCGACCACCTGAACGACGCCTTCGCAGCCTTCAAGAGGCGCGCGGACGAGATCGGCGAGATCGACGACGCCGAACTGATCGCCATCTGCACGGCGACGCAGAGGGATGCGCATGCGGCGGCGTAGTTCTCAGTCCTCCCCCATCGGGGGAGGGGGACCGCGAAGCGGTGGAGGGGGGCAACCCCGGACACCGGGTTCGCGGCGAGGCCCCCCCGGCGCGGGGGGGGGCGCCCCCCCCCCCCCGGCCGGGGGGGGGGGGGGGGGGGGGGCCCCCCCCCCCCACGAGAGAAAGGGAG
>NZ_JAFCTT010000014.1:45686-98275 GCF_049896165.1 Brevundimonas sp. TWP3-1-2b1
CGGGCGGGCGGGGCGCCCGGGGCGCCCGGGCGCCGGCGCCCGGCGCCCCCCCCCCCCCCCCCCCCCCCCCCCCCCCCCCCCCCAACCCCGGACACCGGGTTCGCGGCGAGCCCCCTCCGTCGCTGCGCTTCGCTCCGCGCCACCTCCCCCAATGGGGGAGGATTTCGGATGAGCCCCCGCACCCTGTTCGATAAGGTCTGGGACAAGCACGTCGTCACGCCGGAGACCGCCGAGACGCCGGGCGTCCTCTATATCGACCTGCATCTGGTCCACGAGGTCACCAGCCCCCAGGCCTTCACCGAGATCGAGGCGAGGGGCCTGAAGGTCCGTCGCCCTGACAAGACCTTCGCGACGCTGGACCATTCAACCCCGACCCTGCCGGCCATCGACGGAGAGCGGCCCTATGTGACGGCGGAGGCGAAGTCGCAGGTCACGCGGCTGGAAGAGAACTGTGCCCGGCACGGCATCGACCTGGCTGGCTGGGGTTCGCCGGATCGCGGCGTGGTGCACGTCATGGGCCCGGAACTGGGCCTGACCCAGCCGGGCATGACGGTCGTCTGCGGCGACAGCCATACGGCGACGCACGGCGCCTTCGGGGCCCTGGCCTTCGGCATAGGCACGTCGGAAGTCGGCCATGTGCTGGCGACCCAGTGCCTGTTGCAGCGCAAGTCGAAGGCCATGCGGGTGACGGTCACCGGCGCCCTGACGTCGGGCGTGTCGGGCAAGGATATGGCCCTGGCCGTGATCGCCGAACTGGGCTTCGGCGGCGGCACCGGCTTCGTCATCGAATACGCCGGCGAGGCGGTGCGGTCTCTCGACATGGAAGGGCGAATGACCCTTTGCAACATGTCGATCGAGGCCGGCGCGCGGGCGGGAATGATCGCGCCGGATGCCGTGGCCATCGACTGGCTGCGGGGACGCAAGCACGTGCCGCAGGGCGAGGCCTATGAGGCGAAGGCGGCGGAATGGCTGGCGCTGGTCACTGATCCGGGCGCGGTCTTCGACGCGGAGATCGTGATCGACGGCGCCGCCATCCGCCCGATGGCGACATGGGGCACGACGCCGGACGCAGGCTCGCCGATCGGGTCGCGCGTGCCCGAGCCCAAATCCGACAGCGACCGCAAGGCCCTGGCCTATATGGGTTTCGAGGCCGGCGGGACGACGACGACCCAGGCGGTCGACGTGGTCTTCATCGGCTCCTGCACCAACGGTCGGCTGCCCGACCTGCGCGCGGCGGCCGAAGTGCTGCGGGGGCGCAAGGTGAAGCCGGGCGTGCGCATGCTGGTCGTGCCGGGCTCGGAGGCCGTGCGGCGCGACGCGGAGGCCGAGGGCCTGCACCATGTCTTCACCGAGGCGGGCGCCGAATGGCGCATCCCCGGATGTTCGATGTGCATTGCGATGAACGGCGACTTCGTCCTGCCCGGTCAGCTGGCCGTCTCGACCTCCAACCGCAATTTCGAAGGGCGTCAGGGCAAGGGCGCCCGCACCATCCTGGCCAGCCCCGCGACGGCGGCGGCCTCGGCCATCGCCGGGATGCTGACCGATCCGCGTGTTTATCTGTCGGAGGCGGCCGATGCCTGACCACACTCTCTTCAGTGCATCATTCTCCCTCCGTGCACCCCGGCGGAGGCCGGGGTCCAGATGGACGGCGAGATCTTGGACCCGCTTCCCAGGCGCGAAGTCCCTGCGCCCTGAGTCTGTGATCTGGACCCCGGCCTTTGCCGGGGTGCACGGTGTTGGGGGTAAGAATGCCTGAACCCCTGAAAGTCCTGACCTCGCGGACGCTGGTCCTCACGCAAGCAAACATCGACACTGACCAGATCATCCCGGCGCGGTTCCTGACCACAACCGAGACCACGGGTCTGGGTCAGAAGGCCTTCTATGACTGGCGCTACGAGGCCGACGGCTCGGCGCGGCCGGAAGCGGTGCTGAACCGGATCGATCCGGCCGAGCATCGCATCCTGGTGGCCGGCGACAATTTCGGCTGCGGCTCGTCGCGCGAGCATGCGCCCTGGGCTCTGTACGACTACGGCTTCCGGGCTGTGATCTCGACCTCGATCGCCGACATCTTCACCTCCAACGCCCTCAAGAACGGCTTCCTGCCCGTCGTCGTCGATCAGGCGACGTGGGAGGATCTGGTCGCCAATCCCGAGCAGGTCGTGACCGTCGATCTGGAGGCCGGAGAGGTCCGCCGGGGCAACCATGCGCCGGTCGCCTTTGCGGTCGAGCCGTTCGCCCGCCAGTGTCTGCTGGACGGCGTCGACACCCTGGGCTGGCTCCAGAAACACATGCCTGACATCGAAGCCTACGAACGTACCCCGTCTGAACAAGCCTTGGCCCCGGAGCCCACGTGATGCCGAACACCCAGACCTTCAACATCGTCCTGTTGCCCGGTGACGGCGTCGGGCCGGAGGTGATCTCGGCGGCGAGGGATGTGCTGCGCGTCATCGCCGACTTCTATGGCCACAGGTTCGAGTTCCAGGAGCATCTGATCGGCGGCGCCGCCATCGACGCGACCGGCGATCCCCTGCCGCCCGAGACGACCGAAGCCTGTCTGGCCGCCGACGGCGTTCTGCTGGGCGCGGTCGGCGGGCCGAAGTGGGACGGCGGCAAGCGTCGTCCGGAAGAAGGACTGCTTGGCATCCGCAAGGCCATGGGCCTGTTCGCCAACCTGCGTCCGCTGCAGGTCTCGCCGGTCCTGGCGCACCGCTCGCCGCTCAAGAAGGAGATCGTCGAGGGCGTCGACCTGATCGTCTTCCGCGAGCTGACCGGCGGGGTCTATTTCGGCGAGAAGACGCGCACAGATACGATGGCCTCGGACCTGTGCATCTACACCGTGCCCGAGATCGAGAGGATCACGCGCGCGGCGTTCAAGACCGCCCTGCAACGGCGCGGCAAGGTGACCTCGGTCGACAAGGCCAACGTCATGGAAACCTCAAGGCTGTGGCGAGAGGTCGTGACCCGCATCCATGCCGAGGAGTTCCCGCAGGTCCAGCTGGAGCACGCCCTGGTCGACTCCATGGCCATGCATTTGATCCGCAAGCCCCGCGAATACGACGTCATCCTGACCGAGAACATGTTCGGCGACATCCTGTCTGACGAGATCTCCGTGCTGGGCGGCTCGATCGGCCTGTTGCCGTCGGCGTCGCTGGGCGAATCGGGACCGGGCCTGTTCGAGCCGATCCACGGCTCGGCGCCGGACATCGCCGGGCAGGACTTGGCCAACCCGGTCGGAACCATCCTGTCGGCGGCGATGATGCTGCGTCACAGCCTGAACCTGGACGACGAGGCCTCGTCGATCGAAGCGGCGGTCGCGGCCGTGCTGGCGGCGGGCGCCACGACGGCGGATCTGGGTGGCGAACTGGGCACACGGGCGGCGGCGGAGGCGATCATCGACGCAATCCGGGCCATCCACTGGGCCGCCGCGCACCGGGTTCAGATGCACTGGGGTTAACCTTTTTATCGTAGTTGCGGCGCGCGGTACGATTGTGCACTGCAGCCATGGAAAAGGTAATAACTTGCCGTGTATGGGTGTGTAGCCCGCGACACGCACACGAAAATTGCACCGGATACGGTTCAGCCCCTTGCGTCTCTCGCATTTGCGGTAAACAGTTCGCAACTGCGAGATCACACAGGGGATGCATTCATGTCGCAGTTCTTCAATAGGCTACCGGGCATCCTTGCCCTCTGTCTTCTAACCATCGGACTCTTCTACGCGGGGGGCGCCTTCGCCCAGGAAGCCGCTGCGCCGGCCCCGACCACCGAGGCCGTAGTTCCGGCGACGCCGGTCGCGGAGGCCGCCGCTGCGGTCGAAGCCGCCGCCGCCGAAGTGGCCGAGGCCGTCGTTCCCGAGGAAGAAGAAGCCGCGCCCACGCTTCTGGCCCACCAGGCCGCGCTCGAGCTCGACGCCGCCGGCACCAGCTGGCTGGGTACCTCGACCGCACTGGTCCTGCTGATGACCCTCCCCGGTCTGGCCCTGTTCTACGGCGGCATGGTCCGTCGCAAAAACGTCGTGGCCACCATCACCCAGTCGGTCGGCGTGTTCGCCGTCGTGACCCTGGTCTGGTTCATCGCCGGCTATTCGATCGCCTTCAGCGCCAACCCCGACCCGGCGCTCCAGCCCTATATCGGGGGCTTCGACGCCCTGTTCCTGAACGGCATTTCGCTGCAGACGGCCAACGCCCTGCTGCCCGGGATTCCCGAATTCCTGTTCATCTCCTTCCAGATGACCTTCGCCATCATCACGCCCGCCCTGATCACCGGCGCCTTCGCCGAGCGGTTCAAATATTCGGCCCTGCTGCTGTTCACCGCCCTGTGGTCGCTGCTGATCTACGCACCGATCTGCCACTGGGTCTGGGGCGGCGGCTTCCTCGGTTCGGCCGGCGTGCTGGACTTCGCCGGTGGCGCGGTCGTTCACGTCAACTCCGGTGTCGCGGGCCTGGTCTGCGCCCTCTTCCTGGGTCGTCGTAAGGGCTACGGCACCGACGTCATCACGGCTCACAACCCTGTCCTGACCATGATCGGCGCCTCGCTGCTGCTGGTCGGCTGGATCGGCTTCAACGCTGGTTCGGCGGGCGCGGCCAACGAGCTGATGGGCGTCGCCCTGCTGAACACCATCCTGGCCGCCGCCGCCGCCGCCCTGACCTGGAAGATCGTCGAGGTCATCGAGAAGAAGAAGGTGTCGCTGATCGGCATGCTGTCCGGCGTCGTCGCCGGTCTGGTCGCCATCACCCCCGCCGCCGGCTTCGTCGATCCGAAGGGCGCGGTCATCATCGGCCTGATCGCCGGACCGGTCTGCTACATCTCCTCGGTGTGGATCAAGAAACTGCTCCGCTATGACGACTCTCTGGACGCCTTCGGCATCCACGGCGCAGGCGGTCTGATCGGCGCCCTGCTGACCGGCGTGTTCGCCACGACCGCGATCAACAGCCTGGGCGAAGGCGCCAACATCCCGACCCAGGCCCTTGGCCTGGCCTGGACCATCGCCTACTCGGCTGTAGGCACCTTCGTCATCCTGATCATCTGCAAGTTCACGACCGGGCTTCGCGTGACGGATGCGCAGGAAGCCGAAGGCCTTGACACCACCCTCCACGGCGAAGCCCTGGAACACTGAAGACGGACACGCCGGGCGCGGCTCTCCCTCGCGCCCGGCGACCAACTTGACAAACCCAAACAGAAAACACGGGGATACCGAGATGAGACTGCAAGCTTCCTGCGCGGCCCTGGCCGCCGCGATCGCCACCCTGGCCACGGCCGGCGCCGCTTCGGCCCAGGATGCGGAGTTCGCCTTCAACGCGGCGGCGACCAACGACTACGTCTTCCGCGGCGCCAGCCAGTCGAACGAAAACTTCGCCCTGTCGGGTGGTGTCGATATGACCATCGGCGGCCTTTACAGCGGCGTCTGGGCCTCGACCGTCGATTTCGGCGACGACACTTCGGCCGAGATCGACGCCTACGGCGGCTTCCGCTTCGAAGCGCAGGGCTTCGCCTTCGACCTCGGCGCGGTCGGTTATTTCTACGTTCATGACGACCAGGCCTCCGACTACGACTACGTCGAGGTGAAGGCCGCCGCGTCCCGCGCGATCGGCCCGGTGACCGCCGGCGTCGCCGTCTATTACTCGCCGGACTTCTTCGGCGTGGACGAGACCGCCACCTACGTCGAAGGCAATGTGGCGTTCACGCCGATCGACAAGGTCACGGTCTCCGGCGCCGTCGGCAAGCAGTGGCTGGACGTCACCGGCGACTACGTCACCTGGAACGTGGGCGCCGCCTACGCCTTCACCGATAGCCTGGTCTTCGACGTCCGCTATCACGACACCGACGTCGACAACGCGCCGCTGTACGATGGCCGCGCGGTCGCCACGCTGAAAGTCCTGTTCTAGTCTCCCGCTGGACCAGCCTGAAGACGCCGCCCCGGAGCGATCCGGGGCGGCGTTTTCGTTATCGGCCGTAGCGTTCTGCGACAGGCGCGTAGCGATCCCAGACCGCCCGGTCCGCCAGCGACCGCAACAGCTTCAGGTACTCCGCGTGGCTCCAGGCCAGGGGGGTGGCGGAGTTGGTGCCCTGGCCGGGCTGATAACGGTGGGCCGTCGGATCGCCGACCCCGTCCCAGATCTGTTCGGACAACAGGTAGCCGTCGTTGCCCATGGCTTCCATGCCCGCGACATAGGTCTCGCGGATGGCGCGGATCCCGGCCTCCGAGGCGCCGCCCTGAAGCGCCCGCGCCAGCTCGTAGTGACCCCGCTCGCCGGTGAAGATGGGCCAGAGCCGGCCGCGCTGACCCGGCGTCATGCCGCCCAGGCCGTAGTTGCCGCCAGTCTCCATGTTCTCGCCATAGCCGTCATTGCCGTAGCGTCTCCACGCCGGCGCGCCGCCGACGTCGTAGCGGACGCGCAGGCGATCCTCGCGCCTCTGATCGTCGTATTCGGGCAGGCTGGCCAGGACCGACGGCGCGTCAGCCCGGCGTACGCCATACCGCACCAACTCCAGGAAGCCGCCGTCGATGATCTGATCCTCCGGCAGGGCGGCCTGGCCGTTGTTCTCACCCAGCGGGGCGTGGTCGTTCGGGTCCTCGTTGCGGCTCAGGCGGACGAAATAGTCGCCGTCGCCTAGCGTCCCTTCGGTGGTGAACATCCGCGCCTCGACCTTCGACGCATAGTCGTCGGCGGCGGCCTGATACCGGTCGGCGGAGGCGGCGTCGCCGGACGCCCGCGCGATCTCGGCGGCGACGGTCAGGCCGGTGATGACGGCGGCTGTGGTCGAGGGGGAGTAGCCTTCCTGTTCTTCCCAGCGCTCCTGCTGCGACCACGGCGGGGTGATGGTGCGGTCGTTCCAGTCGAGGGCGATCGTGCCGCCGTCCACCAGGAAGTCGGCGGCCGGCTTGATCATCCGGGCGTACATCTGCGCCATCTCTGCGTCGGACACCTCGCCCGCCTTCCACAGCCGCCAGCCCAGCATGATCGGCATGGCGGTCTGGTCCAGCTGGACCCCGACCCATTCGATCTGGCCGTCGACATGGGTCTTCTGCAGGAACCAGCCGGTCGCGCCGGTATTGCCCGGCGTCCCGGCCGTCACCTGAACCTGGGGCAGGTAGCGGAAGGCGGCGACGGGGGTCTCCGCATCGCCCAGCGCCATCAGGGCCATGGCCACCTGATAGAAGTCGCGCGGCCAGACGGCCTTGTAGCCGGTCGAGGCATTGGTCGCATCGACCGTGTCGCCCCACGGATTGGACAGCGACGCGATCAGGGCACCGGCATAGGTGCGATCCTCCTGCACCTTCAGCATCAGTGCCGAGGCATAGGCCAGCTTGCCGCCGTCGGTGGCCTGCTCCGCCATCCGGGGCAGTTCGCTCAGGGAGCCGATCCAGTCTTCCCAGCCCACGGCCCCGCCCTGGCCGTTGTAGTTGACCGAGACAGTGTCCAGTCCCGTGCGGAAGCTGGCCATCGCGGCGTCCGAGGCGGCCTCTGCAGAGGCGCCGAAGCCGATGACCATGTTGTCGTAGTCCGTGTCCCCCTCCGCGACGGTCGGCAGGGCGGCGGTCAGCATGATGTTCCCGGCCGCATCGCCGGTGGAGGCCCAGGTCCAGTCCAGATCGCCGTCCGCCAGATCGGTCAGGCCGTCCGAGCCACCGACGAAGCCCACACTCGTCGCCGTGTACGGCTGCTGCGACACCAGGGCGAGGTGGGTCGATCCCTCGGAGGCGCGCAGGACGTCATATGGGCCGGTGGCGTCGTCGTAGCGCGGCGTGTCCAGCAGGCCGACCTCGCCCCGGTCGTTCACACCCGTGTTGGCCATGTGCGGCTCGAGCAGGACATAGGGGGTCACGGCGCCCTTGATCGCGCGGATGCTGGCGCGGATGATCAGGCTCTGGCTGTCGGGGTCGGTGAAGATGCGCTTGGTAATCTCGAACCGGTTCTGGTTGTCGCGCGTGACGACGAAATACATCGGCGACAGCGGCCGCCCCTCGTCGTCGGTGTGCCAATATTCGATGCGAGATGTGGTGTCGCGGCCTTCAACGGCGAGGCCCGTCTCGGTCATCACGGCGAAGCGGAGTTGCTTGATCTGGGCCTCGTGGATCAGGCCGTACATGGTCTCGGTCAGGACACCGTCGGCGATCGAGAACCAGACGCGCGAGACGTCTCCGGTCGCGCCGCCGTCGCGATAGTGGCCGTCGACATAGGCCTCGTAGGACGCGCCGACGCCCTGTTTGGCGGCATTGGCCCAGGTCGGAGTGTCGCCGGGCGCGCAGGGGGCTACGCCTGCCGGAGCGGCGCGGGGCGCGACAGGCCAGGGGGCCGCGTCGGCCATGACGGCGGGCTCCCGCATCGAGGCGCAGGCGGCCAGCGGCAGGAAGGCGGCGGACAACATCAGGGTGGTCAGGCTACGCATCGGGGTCACTCTCAGACGGGCGGAAGCAGGAATGTGAGGGGAACGTCGAGACGGCTGTTCCAGCTCTTCTCGTTGTGTTCGGCGGTCGGGAAAACGAGCGAGCGGAACCGGTCAGGGCCCCAGCCCTCGGCGCGAATCACGGTGTCGATGCGCGACTGGAAGAAGGCGTAGAACTGGTCCAGCGTCTCGTCGCCGCGATCCATGTAGAGGCGGTGCGTCGCCGGGTCGGGCAGGCCGGCGCGGATCACATCGGACCAGGCCTGGACTACGGCCTCGCGCCAGGTTTCCAATGCGCCGCCTTCCAGCCGCTCCAGCCGCAGCGGCCAGTGGGTCGACAGGCAGCCGGCCGAGCCGAACACCTCGGGATGTTTCATCATCGCATAGAGGGAGATCAGCCCGCCCATGCTGGAGCCGGCGATGACCGTGTCGTCGCGTCCGGGCAGGGTACGCCAGGCGCTGTCGATCATCGGCTTCAGATCATCCACCAGGAAGTGCAGATAGCCGTCGGACAGCGGCTCGCCGCCGTACAGGCCGAGCAGGCTGGAGCGGATCTCGGCGGGCAGGGCGGCGATCAGGTCGGCCGGGACGTATTCGCGCAGCCGAAGCGGCGTGTTCCAGACGCCGACCACGATCGGCAGGCGGACCTGACCGGTCTCGGCCAGCCGCGTCAGATGCTCGTCCACGCCCCATTCGCCGAACGCGGAGCGCGTGGCGTCGAACAGGTTCTGGCCGTCGTGCATATAGAGGACCGGATATCGCCGGGCACTCTCATCATATCCAGGTGGCAGCCAGACGGTGACGTTGCGGGGCGCCGCGTGGGCCGAGGTCATCTGCGGGTATTCGAACAACCGCCCTCCGGCGAGTGCGTCGGCTCGCGCCCCTCCCGCGAAGGGCAAGGCGGCCAGAACGCAAAGGAGGGCGCGCCGATCCATCATGCCGGCTTCGGCTCCCTGACGAACAGGGCGCACACGGCCGCGAGGAAGAAGGATCCGCCGCCGATGACCAGGGCCCAGATCGCCTCGCCGCCGAAGAAGTGTTTCAGCGTCAGGCCCAGGATGGTCGCGGCCAGAAGCTGGGGCACAACGATGAAGATGTTGAAGATGCCCATATAGACGCCCATCTTTCGCCCCGGCACCGCGCCCGACAGGATGGCGTAGGGCATCGACAGGATCGAGGCCCAGGCGAAGCCGACGCCGATCATCGCAACCCACAGCAGGGCCGGGTCGCGGATCACGGCGATGCCGATCAGGCCCAGTCCGCCCAACACCAGGTTGATGGCGTGCGCGCCCCGGCGGCCGGTCTTCCGGGCCAGCACCGGGATGACGAAGGCCGCCAGCGCCGCGACGCCGTTGTAGACGCCGAACAGGACTCCGACCCAGTTCGCCCCGGTGTTGTAGGCCGCCGAGGTGGTGTCGCTCGTGCCGTAGTGGACGGCCGTGACTGCGGCGGTGGTGTAGATCCACATGGCGAACAGGGCGAACCAGCTGAAGAACTGGACCACGGCCAGGCCGCGCATTGCCTCGGGCATGCGGAAGATGTCATCGACGATCTCGGTCACGCCGTTCGAGGCCTGCGCCGCATGCAGGGCGCCGACGGCGATCTGCAAAACCCCGAAGGCGGCGATGCCTCCGGCGGCGATATAGAGTTCCTTCTCCAGCCCGGTCAACGCGACGCCGATGAAGCCCGCGAAGCCGATGGCCGCCCAGATCAGACCGCCGAGGATGTAGGATTTCGAAGACCGTGCAGGGGCCTGTTCACCGTCGGGAAGCTGGCCCGGCAGGGCGCGGTGGGCATCGAAGGCGGCGACCTGTTCGGGGCTGTATTCCTTCGTCGAGAAGACGGTCCACAGCACGGCCGACAACAGGCAGGCGGCGCCGATATAGTAGGCCCAGCGGACGCTGTCGGGGGTGATACCCTCGGGCGCGACGGAGGCGACGCCGAGGTTTGACAGGATCCACGGAAGGCAGGACGCGAACACCGCGCCCGTGCCGATGAAGAAGCTCTGCATCGCATAGCCGGCAGTCCGCTGCTCGTCGGGCAGCAGGTCGCCGACGAAGGCGCGGAACGGCTCCATGGTGATGTTGATCGAGGCGTCCATGATCCACAGCATGGCGGCCGCGAACCACAGGGTCGGGCTGTTCGGCATAGCCACCAGAGCCAGCGACGTCAGCACCGCGCCGACCAGGAAATAGGGTCGCCGACGGCCCAGCGGCGTCCAGGTCTTGTCGCTGAGATGGCCGATGATCGGCTGGACCAGCAGGCCCGTCAGGGGCGCGGCGATCCACAGGATGGCGAGACTGTCGACCTCGGCGCCCAGGGTCTGGAAGATTCGGCTGGTGTTGGCGTTCTGCAGGCCGAAACCGATCTGGATCCCGAAGAACCCCACGCACATGTTCATGATCGCCAGGGCGTTCAGACGCGGGCGGAGCGTCAGGAGGGCGGAGGGGGCGGTCACCGGCGCGCGCTCCCGAGCGGCACGAACCGGATGGCCTGGCCGCCGCCGGGTGCGAGGCTCAGGGTCAGGGTCCCTGCCGAGGTCACCTCCTGCTGCTCGATGACGATGTCGGTTCGGCTTCGGCCGTCCCCGTCGCGCCAGTCGGCGTTGGGGCCGTCGCGGTAGATCTCCGCGCGATAGCGGACCCCGGGCTCAAGAAAGCTCAGTGACGCCTGCAGCACGCGCGAGTTCTCGTCGGTGATCGAGCCCAGGAACCACTCGCGGGTTCCGCGTTCCTTCCTCGCGATGGTGACGAAGTCGCCGACCTCGCCGTTCAGCACCCGGGTCTCGTCCCAGTCGACAGCGACGTCCCTGATGAACTGGAACGGGGCCGGATTGGCCTCGTAGTTGTCGAGCAGATCGGCTGCCATCTGGATCGGGCTGTAGATCGTCACATACAGCGCGAGCTGTTTCGCCCAGGTCGTGGCGATGCCGTCGGGAGCGCGGGTGACCATGCCGAAGATGCCCGGCGTGTAGTCCATTGGCCCGGCCAGCAGGCGGGTGAAGACCAGGTTGACCTCGTGCTCGGGCGGATTGCCCGGCTGGCCCCAGGCGCTGAACTCCGTGCCCCGCGCGCCTTCGCGAGAGATCATGTTCGGGTAGGTGCGACGCAGGCCCGTATCCTTGAACGGCTCGTGGGCGTTGATGGCGACATGGCGCTCGGCGGCCTCGCGCACGACGGCCAGATGGTGGCGGCTCATGGCCTGGCTTTCATGCCAGGCGAAGGTCGGCTGGCCGTCCGGGCCGGTGACCCGCGCTCCGCCGGCATCGGCGACATAGCCGGTCTTGACCGTCGTGATGCCGAGCCGCTGATCCAGATCGAAGGCGGCCTGCATCTGCTGTTCGTAGTGGTAGGCGTTGCCGCCGGTCTCGTGGTGCCCGATCAGCTGGACGCCGCGCTCGCGGGCGTAGGCGGCGAGGCCCTCGATGTCGAAATCGGGATAGGCTTCGGTGAAGGAATAATCCCAGCCGTTGCCGAACCAGTCGCCGTCCCAGCCGACGTTCCAGCCCTCGACCAGCACCCCGCCGAAGCCGTTGTCGGCGGCGAAGTCGATGTAGCGGCGGGTGTTCTCATTGGTCGCGCCGTGACGGGGGCCGGCGTTCCAGGTCTTCAGGTCGAGGTGCATTTCCCACCAGACGCCGACGTATTTCATCGGCCGGAACCAGCTGACGTCACCGATCGCATTGGGCTCGTTCAGGTTCAGGATCAGGGCGGATTCGACCAGGCCACCGGCCGTGTCGGTGATCTGCAGGGTGCGCCAAGGCGTGTTGAACGGCGCCTCGCGCTCCACCGCCGCGTTGGTGAAGCCGGGCGTCAGGTCGGCGACGAAGCGACGGGCCTCGGCGCGGCGCAGGTTCATGCCGGCATAGTCGATCAGGGCCGCTTCGTGGATCGAGACATGCAGACCCGAGTCCAGCCGCATCGTCATCGGCGTCTGGGTGTTCGACGCCTCCTGGATCGAGGTGCGGTGATACAGATATTCCTCGCGGTTCCACTCGTGCGAGGGGATCCACCAGGCCTCGCCGTCCTCGGCGATGTTGAACTCGGTCAGCTCCGAGCCGATGCGGACGGTGGGCAGGGCGTCCTGCTGCGGGAACTCGTAGCGGAAGCCCAGACCGTCGTCATAGACGCGGAAAACCACGTCGAAGACGCGCGCCAGAGCAGTGCGCTCGCGCAGGTGGACGCGCAGTTCGCGGTAGTGATTGCGGATGAACCGGCGCTCGCCCCAGGGCTGCTCCCAGGTATCGTCGTGATCGGTGACGGGTTCGGCCGAAACGACCAGACCACGCTCCAGCTTCGGCGCATCGGTCAGGATGAAGCCGAGGCGCGAGGGGGCGATCACAGGGCGGCCCAGGCGGCTGACGGCGTAGCTCGGGCGGCCGTCGCCGTCGGTCGTGACACTGACCCTCAGCGACCCGTCGGGCGAGGAGACCGTCGCCGGCGCCGGGGGCGGGGTCTGCGCCACGGCCGGCGAACAGAGGGCGACCAGCGCCAGCACAAGCAACGGAATACGCATCGGCTTCACTCCTCTAAAGCTTCTGGATCGAAGCTCTTGCCAAGCGCCGCGCAACGGATGCAGATGCGGCGATGACGTGGTTTGCAGCAAAATTTGCAGTCTCCTCCGTGCGCCGAAGGCGTGGGGAGGTGGCTCGCAGCGAAGCGGAGAGACGGAGGGGCTCTTGCCGCACGAAGAACCCCTCCGTCGGCCCGCAAGGGCTCGCCGCCACCTCCCCATTCGCCAAGCGGCGAACAGGGAGGAGACAAGAGGCATGAGCAAGCGATCCACCCGTCTGGAAGACATCGCGACCCTGGCCGGGGTGTCGATCTCCACCGCCTCGCGGGCGCTGAACGACAGCCCGGCGGTGAACGCGCGCACCAAACAGGCGATCTGGAAGCTGGCGCGCGAGCACGACTATCCGTTCCGCCGCTATATGCCCGCCGGCCCCATCGGCGCCTCGGGCACCATCGCCCTGGTGACGCCGCGACCGCAGGGGCGGGAAGGGCGTCTGAGCGATCCCTTCTTCCTGGAGCTTCTGGCCGGGGTGGGGGAGGCGGCGCGCGAGCGCGGCTGCGACCTTGTGATGAGCCACGTCTCGCCGGCGAACATCGATGATCTGAACGCGGCCATGAACACCAGCCGCGCGGACGGGGTGATCTTTCTCGGTCAGTCGACCCTGCATTCGGCCTTCAACCGGATGGCGGAGACGGACGGCCGGTTCGTGGTCTGGGGCGCCGAACTGCCGGACCAGAACTATTGCTCGATCGGCTCGGACAACATCAACGGCGGACGCCGGGCGACGGCGCATCTGGCGCGGCTGGGCAGGAAGCGCATCGTCTTCCTCGGCGACCTCGAACCGCCCGAGGCGATGCAGCGTCAGCGCGGCTATGCCGAGGCCTGCGAGGCGGCGGGTCTGGGCGTCGATCCCGACCTGATCGTCCCCGCCCATTTCGAGGTCGAGAGTGCGGAGGCTTCGGTCGATTCCATGATCCGTCGTGGGCTGGAATTCGACGGCATAGTCGCAGCGTCCGACCTGATCGCGCTTGGGGCCGTCCGCGCCCTGCTTCATGCCGGCAAACGGGTGCCCGAGGACGTGTCGGTGATCGGCTTCGATAATGTGCCCTTCAGCCGCTACAGCCGTCCGGCTCTGTCGACCATCTCCCAGGACACGATGAAGGCCGGCCGGCTGATGGTCTCCAAACTGCTGGACCACGCCGGCGAGGGCGGCGGGCGCTCCGAACGCATCCCCACCGACCTGATCATCAGGGAGACGTGCGGCGGCTGAGGTCATCCGGTCGGCCCGGAGAAGATCAGCCCCGCCATCGGCGCAAGCTGACCGGATCGTGCGTCCGGCTGGTTGACCGCCTCGACCACGGACCAGCCCGCGGGCGGCGTCCAGGCGATCGGATCGTGCCCCAGGTTGAAGGCGCAGAGCAGGGTCTCGCCGTCGCCCTCGCGCCGGAACAGCAGGAGTTCGCCGGCGTCCTTCAGCATCGTCATTGCGCCGGTGCGCAGCGCCGGATGGCTATGACGCAGGGCGATCAGGCGACGCGCCAGATACAGGGTCGATCCGGGATCCTTCTCCTGCACTTCGACCGCCAGGGCGCGATGACGCGGATCGACCGGCAGCCAGGGCTCGTGCTCCGAGAAACCGGCGAAACCGTTGTCGCTCTTCCACGGCATGGGGGTGCGGGCGCCGTCGCGGCCCAGGGTGTCGGGCCAGTTGGCGATTGCCTCGGGATCGACCAGCCGCTCGAACGGAACCTCGGCCTGGGGCAGGCCCAGCTCCTCGCCTTGATAGACGAAGACGTTGCCGCGCAGGCACATGAGCAGCAGCAGCGCCATCTCGGCGAAGGCCTTGGGGTCGCGACCCTCTGCCCAGCGCGACAGGGCGCGCGGCGCGTCGTGATTGGAGAAGCTCCAGGACGGCCAGCCCTCGCCCTCGGTCCCCGGCCACATTGCCGGGCCGCGATCGACCAGATCGGTCGTCAGCTTGTCGGCATACAGATAGAGGAAGCCATAGGCCGAATGCAGCCGGTCGGCGCCCTCGGTGTAGAGTTTCATCTCCTCGTTGGCCTTCTCGCCCCCGACCTCGGCCACCAGGAACCGGTCCCCGTCATAGGAATCGGTCGTCTGACGCAGCCGGGTCAGGAACGTCAGGATGTCGGGATGCGACTGGTTGTGGTCGTGGTGCTGGAAGTCGAACGATCGGGTGCGCTTGCCGGGCGTCAGGACCGGCGGATTGTCGGTCAGGGCGGGGTCGTGCATCGAGAAATTCAGGGCGTCACAGCGGAACCCGTCGACCCCCCGATCCAGCCAGAAGCGGGCCACGCCCAGCAGAGCCTCCTGGACCTCGGCGTTCCTCACGTTCAGTTGCGGCTGCTCCTTGAGGAAGTTGTGCATGTAGTACTGGTGCCGGCGTGCATCCCAGGTCCAGGCCGGGCCGCCGAACACCGACTGCCAGTTGGATGGTGGCGAGCCTTCCGGCCTGGCGTCGGCCCAGACGAACCAGTCGGCCTTGGGATTGGTCCGGTCCTGGCGGCTTTCCTGGAACCAGTCATGCAGGTCCGAGGTGTGGGAATAGACCTGGTCGATGATGACTTTCAGGCCCAGTTCGTGCGCTCGGGCCACCAGCCGGTCGAAATCCTCCATCGTGCCGAAGATCGGATCGATGCCGACATAGTCGGCGACGTCGTAGCCGAAGTCCTTCATCGGCGAGGTGAAGAAGGGCGACAGCCAGACCCCGTCCACGCCCAGCGAGGCGACATGCCCCAGATGCGCGGTGATGCCGGGCAGGTCGCCGATTCCGTCGCCGTTGGTGTCGGCGAAGCTGCGCGGATAGACCTGATAGATGACGGCCCCGCGCCACCACTCGCGATGCGGCGCGGCCTCGCCCCCGGGGAGGGCGTACAGGTCTTGGCTCAGGGGTTCAGCAGTCAACGCACACCTTCGGAACTACAGATCAGATAATCGAGCGCGGGCACGGTGACCCGGATACTGGCGGGGGCGGTCGCCGACATGGGGCAATCACCCCGCGAAGAGGACCAGTCGGCGGAGGCGGCGTCCACCTCGATGTTCGCCGTGATCGGCGTGGTCGAGGTGTTGTAGACGATCAGGGTCTCGCCCGCCGTGTCCGGGATGCGGCGCGACACGGCCAGAAGGCCCGGCGCCTCGGCGGCGAAACGCACGGTCTGCAGACCCCGGCGCAGGCGAACATCGGCCTGGCGCAAACGAGCCATCTCTGAGATCGCACGGTACAGCGGGGCCTCGGTCGAGAAGGCCGGCCTTTTCCCGCCGACGATGCGGTCGTCGCGGTAGGAGGCCACCTGGGTCTCGAACATGTCCTGACGCGCGCTGCCATAGCCGCCGTCGCCGGAAAAGCCCTGTTCGTCGCCGTAGTAGAGGGTCGGGGCGCCGCGCGAGAACATCATCATCGCGTGGGCCAGGGTCTCGCGCTGGAGCAGTTCGTCATTCGAGATGTCGGGCTTGGCCTTCAGGATGAAGCCGCCGATCCGGCCCATGTCGTGGTTGCCGAGGAAGGTCGGCAGGCCCAGTGCCCCGACCTCTCCGCCTTCGTAGAGGGCGTCCGAGGCGAACACCCTGGCCAGGCGATCGGGCGGCACGTCGCGGGCGACGATGTCTGTCACCGTGTACTGAAAGCCGAAGTCGAGCACGGCCGGATAGCCGTCCACCCGCGTGAAGCGGGCCGTCACCGCAGGATCGACGTCATAGACCTCGCCGAAGATGTGGAAGTTCGGAATGCCATTGGCCTCCGCGCGCGCGATCATCGCCGGGACGAAGGCCTGCCAGAACTCGGGGTTCACATGCCGGGCCGTGTCGATGCGGAAGCCGTCAATCTGGTAGCGGTCGATCCAGTCGCCAAAGATCTCGATCATACCCTCGACCACGCGCGGGTGTTCGGTCATCAGGTCGTCGAGGCCGGCGAAATCGCCGTCCAGAGAACTCTCGCCCCGGAAGGTCGTGTCGCCCCGGTTGTGATAATAGGCCGGGTCGTTGAGCCAGGCCGGCACCTTCACCGTCTCCTCGCCCGCGGGGACGTAGGGGGTCCAGGCGTAGTCGGTGTCGGTCAGCCGGTCGAAATTCCAGCCGGTGAAGCCGTCGTTGATCGCCGGGCCGTCGGCCCCGCCGCGACGCGTGAACGGATAGTCGGCGCGGCTGCGGTAGGCGCAGTCGTTGGCCGGGCATTCGCGGTAGCGGATCACGTCGGCCGTGTGGTTGGCGACGATGTCCATATAGACCTTCATGCCGCGCGCATGGGCGGCCTCGACCAGGGCGCGCATCGCCGCCTCGTCGCCGAAATGCGGATCAACGCGGGTGAAGTCGGTGATCCAGTAGCCGTGCGACCCCGCGAACTCGCGGCCCGGCTCGCCCTGCACCGGCTTGTTCTTGAAGATCGGAGCCATCCAGATCGCCGTCGCGCCGAGGCCCTGTATATAGTCCAGCCGACGCTCGACCCCGGCCAGGTCGCCGCCGTGATAGAAGCCTTCGTGCGTCGGGTCGAAGCCGTGGTCCAGCCGCCCGCCGGAAATGCCGCCCGTGTCGTTGGACACATCGCTGTTGTCGAACCGGTCCGGCATCAGGAAATAGATCACCTCGTCCTGCGGCAGGCGCGCCCGATAGTCCGGCGTCTGCGCAAGCGCGGTGGAGGCCAGCAGCGTCGTCATGAGACCCAGGGTCAGGCCCCGAGCCACGCTCGGGACGCGACGGGATGATGTGGTCATCGCTCTATCTCCTCCCTTCCTGGTCGCCGGATACAAGGCCCGGCAGAACTCTTTGCAAGATTTTGCAGGCCCGGTTCGCCGTGTCAATGCAGCAACGGTGACGCCTCTTCGCTCAGGCTGTGCATATGTTGCGCCGCAATATTGGGCGGAATCGCTGGATTTCGGGTTCGCCTTGTTTCGGACCCTCGCATTACAGGCTTGCAAGGTTGCGCATAGTTTGCATAGATTTGCGTAACAGGTCGGGATCGCTTCGTCAGAAACGCGAGATGGCCGCAGGGAGGAAGACGATGAGGAACCGCTTCAATACGCGTGCGCATCTGATGGCCGGAGGCGCGGCGAGCGTCCTGGCAATGCTGGTCATCACCGGCGGCGCGCAGGCCCAGACCACTCCACAGGACGATGACGCCACCCAGGTGGAAGAAGTCATCGTCACCGGCATCCGTGGCTCGATCGCCAGTTCGATCGCCGCCAAGGCCCGCAACACCTCCATCGTCGAGGTCATCACGGCCGAGGACATCGGCAAGCTGCCGGACGTCTCCATCGCCGAATCCCTGGCGCGCCTGCCGGGCCTGACGGTCCAGCGCCTGGACGGCCGGGGTCAGCTGATCTCGATCCGCGGCCTCGGTCCCGACTTCACCACCGCCCTTCTGAACGGTCGCGAGCAGGTCACCACCGGCGACAACCGCGGCGTCGAATTCGACCAGTATCCGTCGGAACTGCTCAGCGGCGTCACCATCTACAAGACCCCGGACGCCCAGCTGATCGGTCAGGGCCTGGCCGGCACGGTCGACCTGCAGACGATCCGCCCGCTGGCCTACGGCCGTCGCGCCATCGCCGCCAACGTCCGCTACGAGCAGAACGACATCGGCGCGCTCAACTCGGGCACCGAGGACAGCGGCGTCCGCTACAGCGTGTCCTACATCGACCAGTTCGCGGACGACACGATCGGCATCGCCCTGGGCTACGCCCACATCACCAGCCCCTATCAGTCCGAGCGCTACAACGCCTGGGGCTATCCGAACGCTGGGCCCGGCGGGTCCTTCGCACTGGGCGGCGTCAAGCCCTATGTGATGTCGTCGGAGCTGGAGCGCGACGGCTTCATGGGAACGGTCGAGTTCCGGCCGAACGACCGGTTCCACTCCACCATCGACGCCTTCTATTCCGAGTTCTCCAACACCCAGATCCTGCGCGGCATCGAATTTCCGCTGGCCTGGGGAGGATCGTCCGGAGCCTGCGGCACGCCCCAGGTCCAGACCCCGACCTGCCGCCCCGGCCCGACCCTACAGGCAGGCTCCACGGTGGCCAATGGCTTCCTGACCGCCGGAACGGTCAGCAACGTGAAGGGCGTCATCCGCAACGACGTGAACACCCGCGACAGCAACATCACGTCGCTGGGCTGGAATACCGTTTTCGACGCGACCGACGACTGGTCGTTCATGGCCGACCTGAACTACTCCAAGGTCGAGCGCGAGGACGTGGTTCTGGAAACCTACGCCGGCACCGGCCGTGACGTGGCGGGCGCGCTCGACACCCTCGGTTTCCGCCTGGACGGGAACAACGTCCCCGTCTTCACGCACCAGCTGAACTACGCCGATCCGAACCTGATCCGTTTGACCAGCCCGCAGGGCTGGGGCGGCGACATCATCCCGGGTGGTCAGGACGGCTACCTGAACAACCCGTCCATCGACGACGAGCTGAAGGCCCTGCGCCTGGAGGCCCGCCACGAGTTCAATGACGTGGGTCCGTTCTCCTCGATCAAGTTCGGCGTCAATATCTCCGAGCGCGAGAAGAGCTTCGTCAACGACCAGTTCTTCCTCGGCGTTCCGGGAGGCGGTTCGCCCGTCGTACCGACCGCCTTCCTGTTGCCGGCGACCCAGCTGACCTACCTCGGCCTGGGCGGTGTCATCAGCTACGACGCCCTGGGACTGGTGAATTCCGGCTTCTACAACCGGGTCCGCAACCCCAACGCCGACGTGCGTTCGGGCAACTGGCAAGTGACCGAGAAGGTCAATACCGCCTACGTCCAGCTGAACATCGACCACATGCTGGGTTCGATGCCTCTGACCGGCAATATCGGCCTGCAGTACATCGGTACGGATCAGAGCTCGAACGGCTTCGCTGCCTCGGGCAGCGGCGCATCGACCGTCTCGAGGGCCGTGTCCGGCGGTCGGGAGTACGAGGAGTTCCTGCCCTCCACCAACTTCATCCTGCAAGTTCAGGATGACATGTTCCTGCGCTTCGCCGCGGCCCGGACCCTGGCGCGGACTCGCATGGACGACATGCGCGCGTCGCGGAACTTCAGCTTCAACGTGACGAACAACACGCCGGCGGCGCGTCCGGACCTCAACTCGCCCTGGAGCGGCTCGGGCGGCAATCCGGACCTGATGCCGACCATCGCCAACGTCTATGACATCTCGTTCGAGAAATATTTCGCCGACCGTCAGGGCTATGTCTCGATCGCCGGCTTCTACAAGGACCTGGAGACCTTCGTCTTTACGCGGAACCAGATCTTCGACTTCAGCGGCTACCCATCGGGCTCCGTCGTCCCGGTGATCAACCAGGGCGTGGTCTCGGCCCCGGACAACGGCGAGGGCGGCTATATCTCGGGCGTCGAGTTCGCCCTGTCGATGCCGTTCGACATTGTCCACCCGGCGCTGGAAGGCTTCGGCATGCAGGCCTCGGTCTCGCAGACGTCCAGCGAGATCAAGCCGGACGGCCAGGCCGCGACGGCGCTGCCAGGCCTGTCGGAAACCGTCGCCAACCTGACGGTCTACTACGAGGCCAACGGCTTCCAGGCGCGGGTCTCGAACCGCTACCGCTCCGACTTCCTCGGCGAGGTCGCTGGCTTCGGCAACGGCCGCACCCTGCGCAGCGTCGCCGCCGAGAACGTCGTCGACGCCCAGGTCGGCTACGAGTTCCAGTCGGGCATGCTCGAGGGCGCTTCTGTGCTGTTCCAGGTCAACAACCTGACCGACGAGCCGTTCCAGACCTTCCAGAACGGCGACGAGCGTCAGGTCATCGACTATCAGACCTACGGCCGGACCTTCCTGATCGGTGTGAACTACAAATACTGATCCGATCATTGGTCGCCCCCTTCCCTTTGCCCCGAGGGGCGGGAGAGCGGCCGCCGCCTCCTGAGGCGTGAAACTGGCCGTGCGGGTCCGCCTGCACGGCCACTTTTCGTTACGGGCGGAAGTTCGCACTGGACGGCGCGGGCGATCCGCGTGACCCATGAGATGTAAGCGATTACGGGCGACCAACGCCCGACAGGAAACGAGGCCAGGATGACCGAGACGACGACCACCCCCGCCAAAGGCACAGGCCTGGCCTTCGCCTATGTGACGACCCTGTTCTTCGCCTGGGGGTTCGCGACCTCGTTGATCGATCCGTTGGTCGCGGCGGTGCGGCGGGTGTTCGATCTCAGCTTCACCGAGGCCTTCCTGACCACCTTCGCCTGGTTCATCGCCTACGGGGTCGCCTCCCTGCCGGCGGCCGCGGTCCTCGCTCGCCTCGGCTACAGCCGGGCCATCCTGGCGGCTCTGGCGACGATGGTGGCGGGCTGTCTGATTGTGCCGCTCTCGACCATGGCCGACTGGTATCCCGGCATCCTGATCGCCCTGTTCGTCATCGCCTCGGGCGTCACCCTGCTGCAGGTCGCCGCCAATCCGCTGGTCGCAGAGCTGGGGGCGAAGAAGAGCTCGCATCTGCGGCTGACCCTGTCGCAGGCCTTCAACTCGCTCGGCACGACGATCGGGCCGTGGCTGGGGTCGCACGTCCTCCTGACCGGCGGCGTGTTCGCGGCCGGCGCGGTGGTCACCGTCGCCACCCGCGGCGAGTCCATGCGCGCCATCGACCTGGCCTTTGTTGCGTTAGGCGGCTTCTTCGCCCTGGTCGCCGCCTTCATCTTCTCGGCGCGGAAACAGATCAATGCGGCGGCTCCGGCGACCGACGCGGCCGGTTCCAACTTCCTGACCGCCTTCCGCTCGCCCTGGGCGATCTTCGGCGCCGTGGCCATCTTCATCTACGTCGGGTCCGAAGTGGCTATCGGTTCGCTGATGACCAACTTCCTGGCCTCGGAGAGCATCCTCAACCGTCCGCTGGAGGAGGCCGGCAAGCTTGTCGCCCTGTACTGGGGCGGCGCCATGGTCGGCCGTTTCGTCGGCACGCTCCTGCTGCGCTTCATTCCCGCCGGCTGGTTGCTGGCGATGTGCACCGTGGCCGCAGGCATCCTGTGCTTCGTCGTCATCCAGACCGGCGGGACCACGGCCGCCTATGCAGCCCTGTCGATCGGGCTGTTCAACTCGATCATGTTCCCGACCATCTTCACCCTGACGCTGGAGCGGTCCTCAGCCCCGACCTCGGCGACCTCGGGCTTGCTGGTCTTCGGCATCATCGGCGGCGCCGTCCTGCCGCTCCTGGCGGGGCGGATCGCGGACGGTGCGGGCGGGGTGCTGAACCCGGCCTTCTGGGTGCCGCTGCTGGGCTATGTGGCGCTGACGGTGTTCGCCATCGCAGCGGCCCGGACCAAGGTGCGGGGCGAGGTCGCGGCAACGGTGAGCGGCGGGCACTAGAGGGTTCGGCGGTCAAGGGGAATCAAAGGAGCGCGGACCTCCAGGTCCGCTCTTGTCGCCGCCGAAGAGCGGACCTGGAGGTCCGCGCTCCAAGGGCGCCGCAACTCACCCGTCGAAAGCTCTAGAACAAGACCCTCTCCCGCAAGGGGAGAGGGGCCTACCCCCCGTAACCCCGTCCGCCGCCGCCGAAGCCGCCGCGCGAGACGACGGTCGTGCGGCTCTGCACGCGGCTCGGCGCCTGACGCGCGACGTCGGTCCCGTAGTCGCGACCGTTGGCGACCTGGCGACCGGTGCGATAGTCCCTGCTCAGATAGCCGCCGCCGTAGCCGTTCTGGAAATTGCCGTCGCGGTCGCGGTACAGGCCGCCGCCGCCGCGATAGCCGCCGCCGTTCAGCATCTGGCCGATGACGAACCCGGTCAGCAGGGGCATGAAGAACGAGCCGCCGGAGCTGTTCGGACGGCACTGGTCCGGACCCCACTGGCCTTCGCATTCCGACTGGGTCGCATAGCGCGGCGCAGTCGTTTCGGCCTGGGTGCGGGCGTTGGCCTCGGCGGCGTCGCACTCCGTGTCGGTGATGTCATTGGCGGCCTTGCACTCGTCCAGGGACGTATAGGCCAGGGCCGGCACGGGCTCCGGCACAGCGACCTGCGGCGCGCCGCAGGCGGCGAGCGAGAAGGAGGCCGTCGCCATCAGACTGGTGACCTGCAGCGTGCGCGATCGCTTGAGGCGGCGGATGGTGGTGGTTTCGGGAAGGTCGCTCATGTCTCCCTCACGTCGTCATGCAGGCGGCGTTCAGCAAGCCGACGCAGATGGAAATTGAGGCCAGATAGATGGCGGCGGCGATCTCGCCCGCCTCGATCCGCGTCGCGAGGTTTCGGAACGCCAGGCGGCTGATCAAAACGAAAACCCCGATCTGGATCACGCCCGCCAGCGTCGCCCAGGCGGCGAACTCCATCAGGCTGACCGTATGCGACAGGGCCGAGGCCAGTGGCAGGACGTAGCCGATCAGGGCGCCGCCCAGGGCAATGGCCGCCGCCGGATTGCCGTCCCGGATCAGGGTCCGCTCGTGATAGGGCGTGACCCACTGATAGATCAGCTTGAATGCCACGGTGAAGGCTCCCGCCGCGGCGAAGGCGATGACGAAGGCCGTGGCCCCCGTCTGGAATGCAAACCAGTCCATCGTCTCAGTGCTCCATTGTCGTGGGACGGCTCACGCCGTGAACTCGCCGACTTCCAGGGGGATGCCGACCATGATCTCGTGGCTGATGTCGGCGGATTTCCCTGGCGCCTTCTCGGGCTCCATCTCCAGCGCCAGCATCAGTTCGCGTCCGCCCGACAGGTCCCGCGCATACAGCATGCAGGTCTGGAAGATCCGGCCGTAAGGGACGGTCGCGGTGCGGTCGTCCCAGATCGATTCCCACAACGTCACCGGCGGCTGGCGCGCGTCGCTCTCGGCGAACCAGTAACGGGGGTAGGACGGCAGCTCCTCCGCCGTCCCGTCGAACACGGGCTCGCTCAGCCGGTCGGTCCAGATTCGGCGCTCCCGCGGACCGGGCGGATAGGCGCTCGTCCAGGGAATGAACAGGGAGAAATCATAGGCCTCGGCGCCGGTGGCGTCGTCGCTCATGGCCTGCAGCATCACATGGTCGTCGGTGTAGAAGCGGTGCACATGCTGGCCGCTGTCAAGGGCGATCGTGCCCTGCGCCGTGATCTCCAGCGCGTCGGTGTCCAGGTTGAAGACTGTCTCGGGCTGCAGCCGGCGCCAGGCCAGCGGGTCCAGCGACACCGTCCGTCCCACGGTGATGTTGCGCACGACCGCCAGCCGATTGGCGGGTTCTGAGGCAGGCTGTCCGCCGAAGAGACGCTTGAACATGGTTCGGTCTTTACGCCGCTCCGGCGCGGCCACGAACGAAATTCGCATCCTGCTTGTCGCAGGTCAAGTGTTCATGTTACGCGTTACATGCAACATGACCGACGCCGCGCATATCACTGCATCGTCCGGGACCGATCGCATTCGGGCCTGGAGACAGGCGCGCCGCGACGCCGGCATGATCAAGCTGGAGTTCTGGGTGCCCCAGGGCTGCCGGAACGATGTCCGCGCCGCCGTGCACGCCATCGTCACCGACTCGACCCGGGGCCCCGCCTTGCTCAAATCGCGGCTTGCGCCGCGTCGCCCACGTCCCACCTCTACATCAACCGGAGCCGAACCTCACATGGACGCCGTCATCGAAACCGCCTGGACCGTGCCCGCCATCAAGGCGGCGCTGGACCAGTCCGCCCTGGTCCGCGAGGGGGAAATGACCCTGCGCGTGCTGGAGGGGGCCGACCCCGTGCTTCTGGCGACCATGCATGAGTACGGCGACCTGCCGGTCTACCTCAGCGTCGGCGGTGCCCAGATCGTTTGTTCGGTCCTGTTGTGGCCGGTAGCGGAGCAGGCCGACACGGCCCGGTTCAACCAATTCCTGCTGAAGGCGCAGCGGCTGGTGCCCCTGTCGAACTTTGCCATTACGACCGTCGGCGACCAGGACGTCTATGAGTTGATGGGCGAACTCTCGTCCAAGACCACGCTCCAGACCATCCTGATCGAACTGCGCACCCTGGCCGAGAACGCCATCGACGCCACTGACCTGCGCGAAACCTTCGGCACCGAAGCCGCCGCCTGAACCGGAGACCAGACCCATGTCCATGCTCAGCAAACTCTCCGCCCTGTTCCGCGGCACCGCCCATGATACCGCCCAGTCGGTGGTTGACGCCAACGCCCTGAAGATCCTGGATCAGGAAATCCGCGACGCCGACACGGCCCAGGGCAAGGCCCGCGACGACCTTGCCGGCCTCGTCGCCCGCCGCCGCATGGCCGAAAGCGAGATGGGCTCGTTCCGCGACCAGATCGGCAAATATGAAAGCTCGACCCGCGCCGCGCTCGGCCAGGGCAAGACCGATCTGGCCCGCGAGGTCGCAGGCCGGATCGCCGAACTGGAATCCGAGATCGGCACGCGCGGTCCGCTGATCGACAACATGAAGGCCGCCGAGGCGCGTCTGCGCACCGCCATCGCCTCGACCGACCAGAAGATCGAGACCCTGCGTCGCGAGATCGATATCGTGAAGGTCAACGAAAGCGTCCAGCGTGCCCAGACCTCCGTCGCCCTGCAATCGGCCGGCGCCCATTCGCGCATCGGCTCCGCCGCCGACAGCCTGCAGCGCATCAAACAGCGCCAGGCGGTTCAGGAAGAGCGTCTCCGTGTCGGTCAGGAGTTCGAGGACAAGCGCACCGGCGCCGACCTCGACGCCAAGCTGAAGGAGGCGGGGATCCTGCCCGGTCATTCGTCGGCCGACGACGTGCTGGCGCGGCTGACGCAACAGGACGTTACGGTGGTCACGCCGCGCATCGGCCAGTCGACGCCGGATAAAGACCCAGCCTAAATCCTCCCCCTTTGGGGGAGGGGGACCGCGAAGCGGTGGAGGGGGCTGGCCCCAGACACCGCATTCGCGGCTGGCCCCCTCCGTCACGGCGCTGAAGTAGCGCCGCGCCACCTCCCCCGACGGGGGAGGATTGGAGTTAAAATGCAACGCCTTATCCTCCCCGAACGTCCCGACTGGCAGGCCAAGGCCGACAGCCTCGGCTTCACCTGGCACCACACGTCGGGCGAGCCCTACTGGTCCGACGAGGTCGCCTATGCCCTGACGCTCCAGGAAGTGGAGGAGGGGATCGAGGCGCCGACCGCCGAACTGCATCAGATGTGTCTCGATCTCGTCGACGAGGCGGTGAAGTCCGAACGGCTGATGGGCCTGCTCGACATCCCGGAAAAGCTCAGGGACTACGTCGCCGACAGCTGGAAGCGGGGCGACCCGTCGCTCTACGGCCGGTTCGACTTCGCCTACGACGGCCAGGGCCCCGCCAAGCTCTATGAGTACAACGCCGACACCCCGACCTCGATCTATGAGAGCGCGGTGTTCCAGTGGCTGTGGCTGGAAGACCGGATCGCCGACGGCTCGATCCCGGCCGCCGCCGACCAGTTCAACAGCCTGCATGAGAAACTGGTCGCCCGCTTCCGCGCCATCTTCCCGATGGGCGGGTTCGTGCATTTCTCGTCGGACCCCGATTTCGTCGAGGATCGCCAGACCGTCCGCTTCCTTGAGGATATCGCCAGACAGGCCGGTCTCGACCCGAAATTCGTGGCCATCGGCGACATCGGCCTGAACGCCGACGGGCGGTTTGTGGACGAGCAGAACTGGCTGATCCAGGCCATGTTCAAACTCTACCCGTGGGAACAGATGCTGCGCGACGACTACGCCGAGCCTCTGCCCCACGCCGATATCACGGTGCTGGAGCCGGCGTGGAAATCGATCCTGTCCAACAAGGGCATCCTGCCGCTGCTGTGGGAACGCCACGCCGGTCACCCTAACCTGCTGGAGAGCTGGTTCGAGGACGATCCCGGGGCCTCGGCCCTGTCCTCCGCCCACGTCCGCAAGCCGCTTTTCTCCCGCGAGGGCGACAACATCTCGATCATCGAGCCCGGCGGTACGGAACAGGGAAAGGACGGCGGCTACGACGGCCGCGCCATCCTCCAGGCCGTCCACGCTCCGCCCGTGTTCGACGGCCGTCACGCCATCATCGGCTCATGGGTGGTTGGCGAGGAACCGGCCGGCATGTCGGTGCGCGAGGACGAAGGCCGGATCACGCGAAACGTCTCGCGCTTCGTTCCCCACTTCATCCACGACTGATCCTCCGGCGTTAAGGTCGTCGCCCCCGGGTTCGGCTTGAACGTGGGGAAGCGAGGAGGCATGTGATCGGCATGCTCTCCCGCCTGTTCCCCAATCGGCCTGCACGGCCGGCGTCGCGCACGCCGCCCGACTGCGTGATCTGGGCGGTGGGCGACATCCACGGGCGTTCCGATCTGGCCGATCGGCTGATCCAGGCCATCCGCGCCGACCTGTATGCGGCCGAGGTCAAGCGCAAGGTCGTCGTCTTCCTCGGCGACTCTGTCGATCACGGTCTCGACTCAAAAGGGGTCCTGAATCAGCTGATCAATCTCGCGGCCGATCCGGGGCTGGAGGTTCGCTTCATCCGCGGCGCCCACGAGGACCGGATGGAGGCCTTCCTGCGCGATCCCCAGGTCGGCCCGTCCTGGTGCGACGACGGCGGTCGCGACACCCTGGTGTCCTACGGCGTCAGTCCGCCCCCGATGCGCGGCGATACGCTGGCCTGGGCCGATGCCTCGCGAGCGCTCGACGAGGCGTTGCCGGACTCCCACCGCGAGCTGCTGGCCAGCCAGGAGATGTCGACCTCGATCGGCGACTATTTCTTCACCCATGCCGGCGCCCGGCCTGGCGTCGCCCTGGCAGTCCAGTCGCCCCAAGATCTGATGTGGATTCGTGAGCCGTTCCTGGATCACGCAGGCCTGTTCGAGCAGGTGGTCGTGCACGGCCACAGCCCCGCCGAGACGGTCCATTCCGATGCGCGCCGGATCGGCGTCGACACCGGCGCCTATGCGACCAATGTGCTGTCGGCGGTCCGGCTCGAGGGCGAGACGCGGACCCAGGTGCAGGCGACGGGCCGTGCGGGCCGCGTCGCGATCACCACCTCGCCCCTGGCGGTCTAGGCCCGGCCGAACCGTTTCGTCCGGATCGCCGTCCAGACATCGGCGACGATCAGATGGCTCAGGCTCCACGGCTCGATCAGATAGCGGCGCGCCAGCCGCCTCGGGTCATGGACCAGGCGAAACAGCCATTCGAGGCCCATCCGACCCATCCAGCGCGGCGCGGCCTTCTGCTCACCGGCCTCATAGTCGAACGCGGCGCCGACCGAGAAAACGGCGCAGTCGGGCAGGGCGTCCAGATTGTCGAGGATCCACAGCTCCTGACGCGGCATGCCCATGCCGACGAACAGGATGTGCGGATCGAAGGCCTTCACCTCGGCGACCACGACCGCATTGTCGCGCGAGCCCGGGGTGGCGACGAAAAAGCCGTCACGCGCGCGAATGTCGGCGTTCGGGTACTCCGAAGCCAGACGGCCGCGCGCCCGCTCGACCACCGGCGGCGCACCGCCGATGTACATCACGCGCCAGCCCTTGCGGTCGACCAGGCTCCAGAAGTGGTCGCGCCAGTCCAGATAGGTGCAGCGGTGAAACGCCTTGCCCTGAAGGCCCAGCAGCCTTGCGAAATGGATCAGGGGCGTGGAATCGACCTCGACCAGATCGGCCCTGTCGTAGAAGCGCTGAAGCCTCGGGTGCTTCTGAAGCAGGGCGAGGCTGTTGAGGTTGTGATTGGCGATGAGGACCTTGCGGCGCGCCTCGACCCAGGTCTCGACGTGGTGCAGAACCTCCTCTGGCCTGACCAGGTCGACAGTCTGGCCCAGCAGGCGGACGCGCTCGTGCTCACGCCGCGCCTTGCGAAAGGGTGCCCGCGCCTGCTGGCGGCGATCGGTCGCAACAGCTTCGGGCAGGGAGAAGCGGGAGGCGTCGGTCATGCGCCTACCCTGACGGGTCCGGCTCAAGATCGGGTAAGGGGACAGGCTTAACAGGGCGTATCGCCCGCCTTTTGCGCCGCCGGGATGACTGGGCTAAGGCTGCCCGCGCTCTCGCTGGGAATGTTTTGATGCGCGTCACGATGATTGGCACCGGCTATGTCGGCCTGGTGTCCGGAGCCTGTTTCGCCGACTTCGGCCACACCGTGGTCTGCGTCGACAAGGATCCCTCGAAGATCGAGCGGCTGAATCGGGGCGAGATCCCGATCTTCGAGCCCGGCCTGGAACAGCTGGTGGCCGACAACGTCAGGGCCGGCCGTCTGGAGTTCACCCTGGACGGCGCCGAGGCGATCCGCTCAGCGGATGTCGTCTTCATCGCCGTGGGCACGCCGACGCGGCGCGGCGACGGCCATGCGGACCTGTCCTACGTCTATGCGGCCGCCGAGGAGATCGCGGGCCTGATCCAGGGCTTTACCGTCATCGTCAACAAGTCGACCGTTCCCGTGGGCACCGGCGACGAGGTCGAGGCCATCATCCGCCGGGTGAACCCGAACGCCGACTTCGCCGTCGTCTCGAACCCCGAGTTCCTGCGCGAAGGCGCCGCGATCGAGGATTTCAAACGCCCGGACCGCGTCGTGGTCGGTACGGACGATGATCGTGCCAAGGCCGTGATGGCCGAGGTCTATCGTCCGCTGAGCCTCAACGATTTCCCCGTCATCTATACCTCGCGCCGGACGTCCGAGCTGATCAAATACGCCGGCAACGCCTTCCTCGCTTTGAAGATCACCTTCATCAACGAGATCGCCGATCTGTGCGAAAAGGTCGGCGCCGACGTGCAGCAGGTCGCCAAGGGCATCGGTCTGGACGGAAGGATCGGCTCGAAATTCCTCAACGCCGGCCCCGGCTACGGCGGCTCCTGCTTCCCCAAGGACACCGTCGCCCTGGTCCGCACGGCCCAGCAATACGGCGCACCCGTCCGCTTGGTGGAGACGACGGTCGAGGTCAACGACGTCCGCAAGAAGACCATGGCGGAACGCGTCATCAAGGCCCTGGGCGGAGACGGTCGCGGCAAGACCGTCGGCATCCTGGGCCTGGCGTTCAAGCCCAACACCGACGATATGCGCGACGCCCCCAGCCTCGACATCGTGCCCGCCCTGATCGCCGCCGGGGTCAAGGTCCAGGCCTATGACCCCGAGAGCATGCACGAGGCGCGGAAGCTTCTGCCTGACGTCGACTACCGGGACGACGCCTACAGCGCGACACAGGACGCCGACGCGATCGTGATTCTGACGGAATGGGATCAGTTCCGCGCCCTGGATCTCGACCGGATCAAGCTGATGGCCAGGGCACCCGTCATCGTGGACCTGCGGAACATCTATCGTCCGGCGGAAATGCGCGCCCGCGGCTTCGCCTACACCAGCATCGGACGGGGCTGAGCCTCATGACTGTCGTTGTCACCGGAGCGGCCGGCTTCATCGGCATGCACGTGGCGCAACGCCTGCTGCAACGCGGAGAGACCGTCGTCGGCGTGGACGACTTCAACGCCTATTACGACGTCGCCCTGAAAGAGCTGCGGGCAGGGCGGCTGGCGACCTATCCGGGCTTCCGCATGGTGCGCGCGGATATCGCCGACGCCGAGGCCATGGCCGAACTGGTCCGCTCATCGGGCGCGAAACGGGTCGTCCATCTCGCCGCCCAGGCCGGGGTCCGCTACTCGATCGAGAACCCCTTCGCCTACCAGCGCTCGAACCTGCAGGGGCACCTGTCGATCCTTGAGGCCTGCCGCCACAACAGCGTCGAGCACCTGGTCTACGCCTCATCCAGCTCGGTCTATGGCGACCGGCCGCTGGCCGGGCAGGGCTTCCGCGAGGACGATCCGACGGTCAGCCCCGTCTCGCTCTACGCCGCCACCAAACGCTCCTGCGAACTGATGAGCCAGAGCTACGCCTCGCTCTACGGCTTCCCCCAATCGGGCCTGCGGTTCTTCACCGTCTATGGGCCGATGGGCCGGCCTGACATGGCCTATTTCAGCTTCACCGAGAAGATCATGGCGGGCGAGCCGATCCAGGTCTTCGGTGAGGGCCGGATGGCGCGCGACTTCACCTTCATCGACGACATCGTCGACGGCGTCATGGGCGTGCTGGACAGGCCGCCTGCCCGGGGTGGGCACGAGATCTACAACATCGGCGATTCCAGCCCGGTCGGCTTGATGGAGATGATAGCCACCCTGGAGACGGCGCTGGGTCGCGAGGCGGTCAAGGTCATGCGCCCGATGCAGGCGGGGGACGTCACCGCCACCTGGGCCGACGTGTCCAGGCTCACCGCCCTGACCGGCTATGCGCCCAGGGTCGCCCTGGCCGAGGGGCTGGGCCGGTTCGTGACCTGGTGGCGGGACTGGCGCGGCGTGTAAAAACACCGTGCTCCCTGCCTTCACGGGGATCGAAAGCTCTGTCAGCTTCCGTATGCGCGCCATCGCTATCTCAGCGATGAAGCGGTGCTATATCTGCGCGCCTGACGGCCGGGTTTCGGCCGGATAGCTCGTGGGGGGCTCACATGCCGGATCAAGTCACAGTCACCACCAAGAAGGGCTGGTTCAGCCGCATCGGCTCGGCCTTCGCCGGCGTTCTCGTCGGCATCGTCCTGATCTTCGCCTGCGTCTGGGGCCTGGCCTGGAACGAGGGCAACGCCGTCAAGGTCGCGCGCGGCCTGACCGAGGGCGCCGGCGCCGTGGTCGAGGCGCCTGCCTCTCCGATTGATCCCGCCAACGACCAGAAGCTGGTCCACGTCACCGGCCAGACCGTCGTCACCGCGCCGCTGGAGGACAATCAGTACGGCGTCGCCGCGACAGGCCTGAAGCTGTCGCGCACAGCCGAGATGTACCAGTGGCAGGAGGAGTCGAAGTCCGAGAGCCGCACCAAGCTGGGCGGCGGCGAAGAGACCGTCACCACCTACACCTACACCAAGGCCTGGTCCTCGACCGCGATCGATTCCAGCGCCTTCAACACCCCGGCCGGTCACGAGAACCCGGAGATGTCGGTCGAGAGCGCCGACATCTATGCGACTGACGCGACGCTGGGTGATTATCGGCTGGAAGAGAACGTCCTCAGCCAGGTCGGCGGCGCCGAGGCCGTGGACCTGACAGAACAGACCGACGCCATCGAGGCCGCCGCCGGCGAGGCTTCGACCCTGACGGTGTCGCAAGGCACGATCTTCTTCGGCGAGACCCCGCAGACGCCCGGCATCGGCGACACCCGCGTCTCATACGAGGTCACCCCGGCGTCGGAGATCAGCGTCGTCGCCCGTCAGAACGGTGACAACTTCCTCGACTACCGCGCCCGCAACGGCTCGGAATTCCTGCTGGTCGCGGACGGCGACGTGCCCGCCGGCGACATGTTCCAGTCGGCCCAGGACGCCAACAACATGATCGCCTGGATCATCCGCGTCGTCGGCATGGTCCTGCTGATGGTCGGTTTCGGCCTGATCCTGGCGCCGTTCGGGGTGCTGGCCGACGTCCTGCCCTTGGCCGGAACGATCGTGCGGATGGGCACGGGCCTGATCGGCTTCGTGCTCGGCCTGATCGTCGGCACGGTGACCATCGCCCTGGCCTGGCTGGCCTTCCGTCCGATCACCACGATCATCATCCTGGCCATCGGCGGCGGTATCGCCTTCGCCGTCTACCGGTTCGGTCGCGGGCGTTCGAAGAAGAAGCTCGCTGCTGAAGCCGAAGCCGCACCTGCGGCCTGACGTTTCTACTGCCTCATGCTAGGCGGGGAGGACCATGTCCTCCCCGTCCGTTCTCCGGCTTCATCCCGACGACGATGTCGCCGCCCGCGCCTTGACCGTCGCCGGCGGCGGCCAGGTCCGCAAATACCGCCAGGTCATCGGCGCGACGATGTAGGCCCCGACAGGCGGACCTAGTCCGCCTGGGTCTTCAGATACGCAATGATGTCGGCGCGGCGCTGGCCGTCCTTGATGCCGACGAAGGTCATCTTCGTGCCTGGCACATGCTCGCGCGGGTTCTGGAGGAAGTCGTACAGCCGCTGTTCGTCCCAGGCTCCGCCCGCTGCGGCCATTGCGGTGCTGTAGCGATAGTCCGCCACCATCCCGACCGGTCGCCCGACGATCGCGTGCAGGCTCGGCCCGACCCGGTTCACCCCGGCCTCGACCGCATGACAGCTGCGGCATTGGCCGAAGCCGATCCGCCCCGCCTCGGCATCGCCCGTCAGTCGGGTTACATCGGCGACCTGAACGACGGGCGCCTCAGGCTTGTCCGGCCTAGCGGGTTCGCCGGAACAGGCCGCCAGCAGGCTGGCGCCCAGCAGCATCAGGACTTGAAATCTATTCATGGACGCCCTCGTTTCGCAGCGGACCTAGGCTGTGGCCCACAACCCTGTCAACGCGGCGCGACGCGCGTCTTGGAGACGTAACGATGTGGGTCTAAGCGGGGCCATCGCAACTGCTCCGGTGTCCTTGATGTCCCGACTGTCCGCCCCCCTGCTGCTGACCTTGGCGACCTGCCTGATCGCCCCGGCGGCAATGGCCCAGACTCCATTATCGGCGACTGCCGGCCCTCCGCCCGAGCGCCCGTCGCTGGTCGTGACGATCGTCGTCGATCAGCTCAGTTCGAATCTGTTCAACCAGTACCGCGACCGCTTCACCGGCGGCCTGCATACCCTGGCCTCGACCGGCCTCGTCTACGCCAATGGCTTCCAGCAGCATGCGATGACCGAGACCTGCCCGGGTCACGCCACGATACTGACCGGCGTCAACCCGGCCAGCGCGGGTATCCCCGCCAATGACTGGATCGACCGTGCGACCGGCGCGGAGGTCTATTGTCTTGCCGCGCCGCAGAACACGCTGGCGCATGGCCGCATCACCGACAACGGCCCGGTCGGCCCGGATCAGCTGCTCGCCACGACCCTGGGTGACTGGCTCAAGGCCGGGAGCCCGACCAGCCGCATCTTCGCGGTCTCCGGCAAGGACCGCGGCGCCATCAACCTGGCCGGCCACCATGGCGACGGCGCCTTCTGGATGACCGACGGCTTCGGCTTCACCACCTACGTCGAACCGGGCCAGACGGCCGAGGCGAAGCTGGCGCCCGTCGCCGCCCTGAACGCCCGCATCAACGCCCGTCTGGCCGCCTCTCCGCCGACCTGGACCTACACCCACGCCGAGTGCCGCGCCCTCGAAGGTGACTGGACCATCGGAACCCAGACCTTCCACGCCACCCTGCCGCCCGCCACGGGCTTCAAGCTGGATACCTCGCCGATTCTCGACGAGCTGACGCTGGAGGCCGCGACCGAGTTGCTGGACACCCAGTCGCTGGGGCGTCGCGGCGTCACCGACGTCCTGGGCGTCAGCCTCTCGGCCACGGATCGCGTCGGCCATGCCTTCGGCGCCCAGGGGCCGGAGATGTGCGAACAGATGTACCGGCTCGACGCCGCCCTGGGCGTCTTCCTCGATCGCCTGTCCCAGCTGCCGGGCGGCGTTGTCGTCGTTCTGACCGCCGACCATGGCGGCTCCGACTTCCCCGAGCGGATGCATGAGCGCGGCTACGACGACGCGGTGCGCGGCGACCCGGCCCTGCTGGGCCGCATCAACACGGCGCTGAAGACGCGCTTCAACCTGACCGTCGATCCGCTGTCCTATGGCGGCTCCGGCCTGATGGTCGTGGGTGCGGGCAACGTCGAACTGGCCGACCGTCGCCGGGACCAGATCGCCGCTGCCGCCGTCGCCCTGCTGCGCGCCGAGCCCAATGTCGCCGGCGCCTGGACGATCGAGGATGTGCTGGCCTCGCCCCTGCCGCCGCGCAACCTGAGCCCTCAGGAGCTGACCCTGCTCCAGCGCCACCGCCTCGGCGCCGTCGAAGGCCGCTCGCCCGACATCGTCGTGGCCCAATGGCCCAACACCACCACGGTCCCGGGCCGCGTCGGCGGCACCCTGTCCACCCACGGCACGCCCTGGGACTATGATCGCGGCGTGCCGATCGTCTTCTGGTCTCCGAACATGCAGGGCCAGGAGCGGTTCTTCCCCATCCGCACCATCGACATCGCCCCGACCCTGGCCAATGTCGTCGGCGTCGAGGCCCCGACAACGGTCGAGGGTCGCTGCATGGATCTGGGACTGTTCGGGGCCGGCGCTTGCCCTGTCGTCGCTCCGGCGGCGTCGGCGGTCGAACGTCGCCCCTCCGCCCTCCAGCGCACGGTCAGCGGGATCGCTCGTCGCCTCGGCGCCAGGTAACAGAGACTCACTTCTCGTTTCCCGTGAGGGAGCCGTCCTTCCTCCCGGCGCGTTTCGTGGCACAACGTCGTCTCAGGAAACGCGACCGGCCAACGGGACCATCATGAACAGAGCACGCCGCGCGCGCATCGTCGCCACCCTGGGACCGGCCAGCCGGGCTCCAGGCATGGTCAAGGCCCTGGCCCAGGCCGGGGTCGATGTCTTCCGGCTGAACTTCAGCCATGGCTCGCATGAGGATCACGCCGCCAACCTGAAGGCCGTGCGCGGCGCCGAACTGGCGCTGAAGCGTCCGCTGGGCGTCCTCGCCGACCTGCAAGGCCCCAAGCTGCGCCTCGGCCGCTTCGCCGATGTCGAGATCTCGGTGAAGCCGGGCCACACGATGCGCTTCGACCTGGATCCGACGCCCGGCGACGAGACGCGGGTTCAGATGCCGCACCCGGAAATCTTCAAGGCCCTCCGCGAAGGCATGCTGCTGCTGCTCGACGATGGTCGGGTCCGTCTGCGCGTGGGCAAGCGCACCGACGAATGGGCCGACGTGACCGTCGAGAGCGGTTCGAAGCTGTCGGATCGCAAGGGCGTCGCCGTGCCCGAGGCCGTGGTCCCCGTCTCGGCCCTGACCGCCAAGGATCGCGAGGATCTGGCCTTCGCCCTGCGCATCGGCGTCGACTGGGTCGCCCTGAGCTTCGTTCAGAAGGCCGAGGACATGGCCGAGCTGAAGTCGATCGTGAAGGGCCGCGCCGCCTGTCTCGCCAAGATCGAAAAGCCCCAGGCGCTCGATGCCCTCGAAAGCATCCTCGACTACTGCGACGGCGTCATGGTCGCGCGGGGCGACCTGGGCGTCGAGATGGAGCCGGAAGAGGTGCCCGTCGCCCAGAAGCGCATCATCCGCGCCGCCCGCCAGCGCGGCGTGCCGGTCATCGTCGCGACCCAGATGCTGGAATCGATGACGACCTCGCCCGCGCCCACCCGGGCCGAGGCCTCCGACGTCGCCAATGCGGTCTATGAAGGCGCCGACGCCCTGATGCTGTCGGCCGAGACGGCGTCAGGCGATTATCCGCTGGAGTCGGTGGGGATCATGAACCGGATCATGGAGCGGGTCGAGGCCGACCCCCTGTGGCCCAGCCTGATGGACGCCGAACACACCGGCATGGACGATTTCGACGCCGACGCGCTTGTCGCCGCCGCCCGCAAGGCCGGCGAGGCCCAGTCCACCGCCTGTATCGTCGTCTTCACGACGCTCGGCGGCACGGCCCGGCGCATGTCGCGCGAACGCCCGCTCCAGCCGGTGCTGGCCCTGACCCCCAACCCCGACACTGCGCGTCGCCTGTCGCTGGTCTGGGGTCTGGAACCGCGCCTCGGCAAGGAGCCGACCAGCCTTGAGGATGTCACCGACGACGCCGTCAACTCCGCCATGGAATACGGCCTCGCCGAACCCGGTCAGCGCATCCTGATCCTGGCCGGCACGCCCTTCGGCGCCCCGGGGGCTGCGAATCTCCTGCGACTGGCGCATGCTCCGATGAAGAAGGCGAAGCGCTGATCCTCCCCCGTCGGGGGAGGGGGACCACGAAGTGGTGGAGGGGGCCAGCCCCGGACACCGTCCTCTGAGGTGAGCCCCCTCCGTCACGGCGCGAAGATGCGCCGCGCCACCTCCCTCGACGGGGGAGGATTAGCGAGGGCGAATGATCAAATACCTCGGCTCCAAGCGGGCCCTGCTGGATCCGATCGTCGCCGCCGTCCGCACTCTGCTGCCGGGGGGCGGCCACGTCTGCGACCTGTTCTCCGGCACGGCCCGCGTCGGCCATGCCCTGAAGGGCGCGGGCTTCCGGGTCTGGTCCAACGATCACAACGCCTATGCCCACGCCCTCGCAACCGCCTATGTCCAGGTCGACCGCGACGTCTGGGCGGACAGAGCCGAGGCCGTCCTCGCCGACCTCTCCGCCACGCCCCCCGCCGCCGGCTGGTTCACCAAGGCCTTCTGCGAGGACGCCCGCTATTTCAAGCCGGAGAATGGCGCCCGGATCGACGCCATGCGCGACCGGATCGAGGTCATGGGGCTGGAGCCCGAACTCAAGGCCATCGCCCTTGTCAGCCTGATGGAGGCCGCCGACCGGGTCGATTCCACCGCCGGTCTGCAGATGGCCTATATGAAGTCCTGGGCCGCGCGGGCGCTGAAGCCTCTCGAACTGCGCATGCCGGCGCTTCAGCCCGCCGTCGCCGCCGGTCCCTGCCACGCGACACAGGCCGATGCGCTCGAGATCGCCTCGGCCTTCGACGGCGATCTCGTCTATCTCGACCCGCCCTACAACCAGCACTCCTACCTCGGGAACTACCATGTCTGGGAAAGCCTGATCCTGTGGGACCGGCCCGAGACCTACGGGATCGCCAACAAGCGGATCGACGTGAAGACGAGGAAGAGCGCGTTCAACTCCCGCCCCGGCATCGGCCCGGCGTTGCAGGCGGTGATCGAGGCGATCCGCGCGCCCAACCTGATCGTCTCCTTCAACGACGAAGGCTATCTGAGCCGCGATCAGCTGGTCGAGATGCTGTCGGCGCGCGGCCATGTTCAGGTCGTGGAAATCCCGCGCCCCCGCTACGTCGGCGCCCGCATCGGCATCCACAATCCCAAGGGCGAAAAGGTCGGGGCCGTGGGGCGTCTGCGCAATGTCGAATACCTGTTCGTGGTCACCGAACGGCCCGTCGCGCTCGCAGCTTGACCATTGGTGGAACGAGGGTCTCACTGCGTCGTTAAGTCGGCATGGAAGAGATGATCGTGACCCAGGGCCCAGGCCATCGCATGCGTCCGTGTGCCGTTCGCGACGCCGTGACCGCCTACCAGACCGCCGCCTGGCGCGCGCCCGGCGCCACCCGGTTCGACAGCCGCCCGGCCAACGACTTCCTGTCCCGCACCGACGCCATTGCCCCCACGACCTATCGCGTCCAACCCGAGGTCGAGGAACTGCCCCGGTGGATCATTGTCGTAATCGGCGCGGTTGCCGCCGCGCTGATGGGCGCTCTGCTCGGCGCCATGATGGCGGTATAGCCGCCGACAACCTTGTCATCCCGGCCGAAGCGAAGCGGAGAGCCGGGACGGGAAGGTCGTATCTTCAACGGTCCCGGGCGGCCCGCAGGGCTGAACCGGGACAAGGTCGCCAGATCGCGTATCGCCCCGGATGAGCTTCGCTCTCCGGGCCACCGCCGAGAATCAGCGACTCACGTCCCGGCTCTCCACTTCGCTTCGGCCGGGATGACAAGGCCAGCGGGCGACGGGGAAAGCAGCGCCCGGATCGGCGCCCAGCTGCGCCGGTGGATGGCGCAGGGTCCCATGGCCTTCAGCGCCGCCTGGTGGATCGGCGCATTGTAGCCCTTGTGCGAGGCGAAGCCGTAGCCGGGGTATTTAGCGTCCATCTCGATCATGATCCGGTCCCGCGCCGTCTTGGCCAGGATCGAGGCCGCCGCGATCGACAATGACAGGCCGTCGCCGCCCACCGCCGTCTCGACCTCGCAGGGCAGTTTGAAGCGGTAGTTGCCGTCGACCAGCGCCGCCTTCGGCTGCACGCTCATCGTCTCGATCGCCCGGCGCATGGCCAGGCCCGTCGCCTGCAGAATGTTCAGCGCCTCGATCTCTTCCGGCGAAGCGAACCCGACGCCCCAGGCGACGGCGCAGCGCTTGATTTCGACCGCGAGCCCCTCGCGCCGTCCAGCCGTCAGGGCCTTGGAATCGTTGATGCCCTCGGGGATGTTGTCGGCCGAAAGGATCACCGCGCCCGCCGAGACCGGCCCGGCCCATGGTCCGCGTCCCGCCTCGTCCACGCCGCACACGAGCCCGCCGACCCGCTGCGACAGCAAGGTCTCGAGCGTCAGGGTCGGGAACGCCTTGCCCATGCCCCTCACCGTGCACCCCGGCGAAGGCCGGGGTCCAGTTGGAACACCCGGTCTTCCGATCTGTGGAAACGGCGCCCGATCCCGATCGCCCGTGATCGTGATCTGGCCCCCGGCCTTCGCCGGGGTGCACGGGGTGATTGTTGGATCACCAAGGTCACGACGCGCCCATGGCCCGGACCTCCTCGCAGCGCAGGCAGCCGGCGACATGGTCGTTGACCATCCCGGTCGCCTGCATGAAGGCATAGACGATCACCGGGCCGCAGAAGTTGAAGCCGCGTTTCTTCAGCGCCTTCGCCATGGCGACCGACGCGGGGGTCTGGGTCGGGACATCGGCGAAGGTGGCGGGGCGGGTCTGGATCGGGTGACCGTCCACGAACGACCACAGCCAGGCGGAGAAGTCCTCGCCGTTGTCCCGCATCTCGACGAAAATCTGCGCGCCCCGGATCGCCGCCTCGATCTTGGCGCGCGAGCGGATGATGCCGGGATCGGCCATCAGCCTCTCACGGTCCGCATCGTCGAACTTCGCCACCAGGTCGGGATCGAACCCGGCGAAGGCGGCCCGCAGGCTCTCGCGCTTCCTCAATATCGTGATCCAGGCCAGCCCGGCCTGGAACCCGTCCAGCACCAGTTTCTCCCACAGCGCCCGCGCATCATACTCGGGCACGCCCCATTCGGTGTCATGGTAGTCGACATACAGCGGGTCGGTCCCGCACCAGGCGCAGCGTCCGGGGGATTCGGTCATGCCCGCAGCTTACCACGCCCCGGACAAGCGAAACCCCGCCCGTGTTTCCACGGGCGGGGCTCCTTGGGTCTCTACAGCGATCAGGTTGTGCGGAAGCCGGCCGGACCGTTCATGCCTGCGGGGAAGAAGCCGCCGCCGGTCTGGCCTGTGCCGGACTTCAGATAGACGATGTTCAGGCCCTGTTGCACGGTGCGGCTGAACGCCAGGGCGTTGGCATCGCCCGGGAAGATGTTCGACGCCTGCGCGTTGCCCGTGCCGGTCGGGCTGATGCCCTGATCCAGATCGGTAGCGCCGTCGAGGCTGTCGCGCGCGTTCGAGATCGCATCCGCGCTGGTCAGTAGCGTCGGAGCAGCAACACCCTTCGCCGACAACACTGTGCGGATTAGACCCGCGTGGTAGGCTTCGGCGGCCAGCAGGCCGGCTGCAGCTTCCAGAAACACCTTGCTGGTGACCAGCGGCGATGCGCCCTTATAGAGAGTCACACCGACGTCTTCGAAGATGAAGGCGCCCAGCAGGAAGTTGTTGTCGTTCAGGTACGGGTCGAAGGCCTGACCCGGCCCGACGAGGCCAGCGGCGCGGGCCGCGCTGGAGAAGGCGCCGTTGGGATCGGTCCCGCCGACGTCGATCGCCGGTTGTGCCACGGCCGCGCTGCCCAGGGCGGTGCGCAGGAAGTTGACGTGGGCGACCTCATCGGCCGCGATCTCGTTGGCGTAGCGGCGAACGAGGGGATCGGAGAAGGCGACCTGACGGCCGCCGATGACCGCGCCCTGGGTCCCAGTGCCGCTCAGCGAGCTCTGCGGCAGGCCGGTCCCGAAAGCGGCGAACGAATAGAACTGGGCTTCCAGATACTCGAGCTGCAACGCGAAGTTCAGAATCTCGACATCCAGGTTGGGCGAACCTGCGGGCGGGTTCTGGGCCACGGCCGTGTCACTGGAGCTGGAACAGGCGCCCAGAACTGCGCCGCCGACGGCGCCGACAGCGAAGCCGCCGCCCCATTTGAAGAATTTCCGCCGCTCGTTGCGGCGTTCGACCCGCTGGTCGAGGGCGTCGATGATGAGGTCTGTCTTGGACATGCCGAAAATCCTGCGTCTGTGAGCCCGTTCCGCAGGAAGATACTCGTGACCGTGACGTTTGGTTGCGTCCGGCCTTGGGCAATTGCCTAAATCTTTCCATCATTTAGCCGGACTTATCGTTTCAGCTTTGGCTGAATACGCGTGTCAGACTGGAAAGTAAGCTGGACGGTAGACCGCTGCCTGACGCCCATCGACGGACAGATTTCCGTCCAGACGGTCAAGCCGCACCAGCGCCATCGCAGCCCCATCGCGACCGGTCAGGACCTCGCCAGCGCGCAGTTCGCCGTTCAGCACCTCTGTCCCGGCCGCCGGCGCCGGGCCGTCGAAAGTCAGCGGCAGCATCCTCTTCTTGATCTCGCCCCGCCGCTTCATGCGCGAGGTCGTCTCCTGGCCGACGAAACACCCCTTGGCGAAGTCTATGCCGTTCAGCAGGTCGAAATTGGCCTCGATCGGATAGGTCCCGTCATCGACGTCCCGCGTCGGGTCGGGGACCCCGACCGCCAGTCGGTGCGCCTGCCATTCATGCTCGCTCGCGTTCGCGCCACACTCGCCGACGGCACGCCCGCCGAGCCCCGCCGTGCGCGGATCGGCGGTGAAGCCGGCCGCGACGCCCGGCCAGCTGACCGACACCGGCCGCTGATCGGCTGCGACCTCGACCTTCGCTCTCAGCCTGTACATCGACAGCCGCTGGATCAGGGCGTCGCGTTTCTCCGCCGCCACGTCCAGCACCACCCCATCCTCGTCGCCCCACAGGAACAGGTCGAACAGCAGCCGCCCCGGTGGCGACAGCATCGCCCCGAACCGCAGGGCGCCCGGCTCCAGCGTCTCCACGTCCTGGGTCAGCAGATTGTGCAGGAACGGTTTCGCGTCCGGTCCGCTCACCTTCACAAGGGCGCGACTGTCGAGGCGGGCAATGCGATCGGTCATGGGCATCAGATAGGGAGAGGCGGGCGAAAAGGGGAGGGTGACGCCTCACGCCCGCCACGAGAGAATCCGTATACGGTGCGCCTATGAACGTGCGTTTCCCCATTCTCTATATCGCCGAGGCCGACGCGGAAGCCGCCGTCCTGTCCTCCGGCGCGCTCGCGCATCTCGTCGACGCCGTGCCGCACGCCGACTTCACCATCGTCGGTTCGGCCGCCTCCGCCCCCCTGTTCGCCGACACCCCGCGCCTGCGCCGCCTGATCGTGCTCGACAGGACCGGCCGCTGGGACTGGATCGCCCTGTGGAACCAGGTCCGCGACACCCGCTGGGGCCTCGTCGTCGACATGCGCGGGACGAGATTCTCGGAACGCCTGCGTCGCCAGAGGCGCGCCGTGCGCGGCTCCGACCTGCCGGGCCTGCACGCCGTCGAACAGGCCGCTCGCATCCTCCATCTGGACGACATCCCCGCGCCGCGTCTGTTCTTCAGCGAGGCGACCCATGCCGCTGCCGACGCCCTGATCGGGCCCGACACGGCCCCGCTTCTGGCGATCGGCCCCGGCGCCGACTGGATCGGCAAGCGCTGGCCGGCCGAACGGTTCGCCAAGGTCGCCGCGCCGCTTCTGGCTGATGACGGCCCGCTCGCGGGCGGCCGTCTGATGATCGTGGGCGAGGAGGCCGATCGCGACGCCGCCCACGCCATCCGCCTCGCGGTTCCCCGCAAACGGGTGATCGAGCTCCAGGGCAAGCTGACGCGGCTGCAGACGGCCGCCGCCCTGTCGCGCGCCTCCCTCTATGTCGGCGGCGACTCGATCTGGACCCAGCTGGCGGTCGCGGCGGGCGTGCCCTCGGTCGCCGTTTTCGGCCCATCGGACGACAGCCTCGTCGGTCCCTGGCAGGGCGTCTCGATCCGGGGCGAGCGGTCTCTGGAGGAGTTCAAGGCCGTCGATCCGCGCCTGAACCAGGCCATCCACCACATGCTCGGCCTGCCCGCCGACCGGGTGCTGCGCGCCGCGCGCGGCCTGCTGGCGAAAAAAAATCCGGTTCCGAACCCGGCGCCCCTCAAACCTGACCTATAATGGCAGCGAAAGCTCCGATGATCCGGACGCTTCGGACGGTGTTTTTGATCGGTTCTATCCGGGCTCTTCGGACGCTTCGGACTATGTTTTTCACGACCGGACCGCGCCCATGACCCAGACCTGTGACCTGACCTCGGCCGGCGCCCCGCGCATCTTCAACATGGCGAACAAGGGCCGGATGGCCGAGCGCTGGGACGCCGACCTGACCCTGATCGACCTCAAGGCCAGACGCGTCATTCGCCACGAGCACATGTCCAGCCGCTGCGGCTGGACACCCTTCGACGGCTTCGAGGCGACTGGCTGGCCCATGGCCACCATCGTGCGCGGTCGCGTGGTCATGTCGGATGGCGAACTGGTCGGCGCGCCACACGGTCGTCCTGTCCGCTTCCAGGACACTCTCCCGGCCCGGGGCGCACAGGGATGAGGGTCAGCGAGCAGGTCGTTCTGGTGACCGGCGGGGCGAGGGGCGTCGGCGCCGCCGTCGTGCGCGCCTTCGCCGGCCAAGGCGCCCGGGTCGTCATCAACTGGCGCGCCAGCGGCGACAGGGCCGAGGCGCTCGCCGCCGAACTCGGGGATCGTGCGATCGCCATTCAGGCCGATGTGAGGGACCGCCCGGCGGTGGACGTCATGGTCGCGACGGCCGAGGCGGCGTTCGGTGCGCCCGTCAGTACCGTCATCAACAACGCGCTCGACTACAGCTTCAACGGCGATGGCCGCTCGCTGCTGACCGACATCGCTTGGTCCGAGATGGAAAGCCAGTTCTCGACAGTGGTGCGCGGCGCCCTCAACCTGATCCAGGCCTGCGTGCCCGGCATGGTCCGCGCCGGCTGCGGGCGGGTGGTGAATATCGGCACCAACCTGTTCCAGAACCCGGTGGTGCCCTACCATGACTATACCGCCGCCAAGGCCGCGCTCCTTTCCCTGACCCGGACGGCCGCGGGCGATCTCGGACCCTTGGGGATCACCGTCAACATGGTCTCAGGGGGATTGCTGCGGACGACCGACGCCAGCGCGGCCACGCCGGACGCGGTGTTCGACCTGATCGCAGGCATGACGCCGCTGCGCTCGGTGACAACCCCGGAGGAATTCGCCGACGCCGTCCTGTTCTTCGCCTCGCCCTGGAGCCGGGCCGTGACGGGCCAGAATCTGGTCGTCGACGGCGGTCTGGTCAGGGACTGACGTCTAGAGGATCGAGAAGCTGACGCCGCAGCCGCAGCTGGTCGCCGCGTTCGGATTGCGGATCACGAACTGGGCGCCCGCCAGTTCATCGACCCAGGCGATCTCGGAGCCCTTCAGGAAAGGAACCGAGATCGGGTCCACGAGCGCTGCCTGACCGTCGGTCTCGATCCGCAGGTCGTCCGCCTCGCCCGTCTCGACGAGGTCCATCCGGTACTGGAAGCCGGAGCAGCCGCCGCCGTCCACCGCCACGCGCAGCAGGACGGGATGGCCCTCGACCTCCGCCAGCCGGGCCAGTCGCCTTGCGGCGCTATCGGCCAGCACGATGCCCTCCGGCGCGCGTTTCGCGATCTTCAGTTCAGTCGGGGCCGGTTGGACGCTGGTCATGCCTGCCTATATGAGGCTGCACAGGCCCGTTCGCAAAGGCCATCCGTGAGAACATTGCGCTTGAGCCAGACCGACGCCCGCGCCCCCTACGCCGAACTGGCCGCCAACTCGCGCGGACGCCTTGTTCCGGAGGCGCCGAGCCGCACGCGCAACGCCTTCGCCCGCGACCGCGACCGGATCATCCATTCCACCGCCTTCCGCCGCCTGAAGGGAAAGACGCAGGTCTTCGTGGCGCACGAGGGTGGCCACTACCGCACCCGCCTGACCCACTCGCTGGAGGTGAGCCAGATCGCCCGTTCCCTGGCCCACGCCCTGCGGCTGGACGGCGAACTGGCCGAAACCGTCGCCCTGGCCCACGATCTGGGTCACCCCCCCTTCGGCCATGCGGGCGAGGACGAACTTCAGGCCCGGATGGAGCCCTGGGGCGGCTTCGATCACAATGTTCAGACGTTCCGCGTCGTCACCAGGCTTGAGACCCGCTACCCGGCCTTCGACGGCCTGAACCTGAGCTGGGAGACGGTTGAGGGGGTGGTCAAACACAATGGGCCGGTCTCGCACAAGCTGGGCGAACCCGCCTGGCGCGCCATCGCCGACTTCGCGCCCGGTTGGGGCCTGCGCCTGGACAGCTTCGCCTCCCTGGAAGCCCAGGCCGCCGCCATCGCCGACGATATCGCCTACAACAACCACGATGTGGACGACGGAGTTCAGGCAGGTCTGTTCACGCTGGCCGACCTCGCCGACGTGCCCCTGATCGGTCCGGTGCTGCACCAGACCCGCCGCGACTGGCCCGATCTGAACGAGCGGATGATCCGGCTGGAGGCCGTGCGACGCATGATCGGGGTCATGGTCGAGGATGTCCTGGCAGAGACTGAACGGCGCCTGGTCGACGATAACATCCGGTCCGTCGAGGCGGTTCGGACCGCCCGCCGGACCCTGGTCCAGTTCTCGGATCCGATGATGGCGGACCTGGGCGTCCTGCGCCGGTTCCTGTTCGAGCGGATGTATCGTCACTACCGTGTCAACCGGACCCGCAGCCAGGCGCGGCGCATCCTGGCCGACATGTTCCAGCTGTTCATGGCCGAGCCGGAGGTCATGCCGACGGAATGGGGCGAGCTGGCCGCAACCGGGGACCTGCAGAAGCGCGCGCGCGCCGTCTGCGACTACATCGCGGGCATGACCGACCGCTATGCGATCGAGGAGCACCGAAAGCTGTTCAACCTCGACCTCGCCCTCGATCTGTGATTCGAAAGAGACGCTGCAGGGGCTAGACTGTCAGGCTGGAGCGTCGATTCGCGCTCTGGTCCCCGAGAAGGCGACGACCATGTCCTATGACGACGACCAACGCCCCCGCGATCGCGGCGCCTATACGCCGCCGACCGATGACGACCTGCCGTTCAACCGCGGCGGCTTTGACGCCCGACGCGGTCCGCCCGCCAAGGCCCCGCCGGTGACCCTGATCGTCAGCGCCGGGGTCCTGCTGGTGCTGATCATCGCGGTGGTGCTGTTTTATCGGTCCGGCCTGCGCTCCTCGACGGATGCGCCGCCGGCTGTCGGCACCCCCATCGCCCAGCTGAAGGTCGAGGCCCCGCTGGAGGCCCAGCCTGTCGATCCGGAAGCCGGCGTCGGTCTCTACGACCAGGGCGAGGATAATGCGGCCGCCCCGGCCTTCACGCCGCCGCCCGAAATCCCTCTGCCCCGCCCCGCCCCGCGCCCGATCGAGACCGCCGAGGCCCTGCCGCCCGCGCGTCCCGCGACGCCCGCGCCCACGCGCCCTGCGGCCCCGGCCGCCACGACCCCGGCTCCGGTCGCCAACGGCGCCGGAGGAGCGGCTGCGGTCCAGATCGGCGCCTTCTCCTCGACGGCCATCGCCGACCGGGAGTACGCCTCGGTCGCCGCCCGTTTCCCGCAGTTCGCCCGCAACGCCACCAAGCGGGTGCAGGAAGTGACCGCGTCAAACGGCTCGACCGTCTATCGCACCACCTTCACGGGCCTCAGCCGCGAAGACGCCCGCGCCTTCTGTTCCGCCATCGAAAGCGGTGGCGGCGACTGCCTGGTGCGATAGGGATTTGAACAGCGCCGCCATCTATGGCTGCTCGGGGCCCGTGCTGACGGAGGAGGAGCGCGCCTTCTTCGCTGACGTCCGGCCGTGGGGTTTCATCCTGTTCCGGCGCAACGTCGACAGCCCGGAGCAGGTCCTGCGCCTGACGTCGGACCTGCGCGACGCCGTCGGCTGGGACGCGCCTGTGCTGGTCGATCAGGAGGGTGGACGGGTCCAGCGTCTGGGGCCGCCGTACTGGTGCAAATACCCGCCGGGTGATGCCTATCTGAAGGCGACCAACGATTGGCTCGCGGCCCGCGAACTGGCGCGGCTGGGCGGACGGCTGATGGCGCACGACCTGAAGGCGGTGGGCATCAACATCGACTGCGCGCCCGTGCTGGACGTGCCGACGCCGGGCGCCCACGACATCATCGGCGACCGCGCCTACGCCAGGGATCCGGCGACCGTCGCCCAACTGGGCCGGGCGGTGGCGGAAGGTCTGCTGGCCGGCGGCGTCCTGCCGGTGATCAAGCATATGCCCGGTCATGGCCGCGCCTTCGCCGACAGCCACAAGGAACTGCCGACCGTTCATGCGGATCTGGATGCGCTCGACAATTGGGACTTCGCACCGTTCAAGGCCCTGTCGGACATGCCCATCGGGATGACGGCCCATATCGTCTTCACGGCCATCGACCGGAAGCGTCCCGCGACCCAGTCGAAGAAGGCGATCAAGCTGATCCGCGAGCATCTGGGTTTCGGGGGCCTGCTGCTGTCCGACGATCTCTGCATGAACGCCCTTTCGGGGACGCTGACGGAGCGAGCGGAGCGGTCGCTGAAGGCCGGATGCGACCTCGTCATCCACTGGACCGGCGACATGGCCGAGATGCGTCAGGTGGCCGAGGGCGTGCACCGGCTGAAGGGCGGGGCGGCGAAACGAGCGGAGGTAGCGCTGGCCCGGATCGTTCACACGCCGGAGCCGCTGGATGTCCGCGAGGCGCGCGACCGGTTCGACGCCCTGCTGGGCGGTCGGCTCGACGCCTCGAAGGGACCGGACGTGGGCGAGGCGCAGGCCCCCGCCTCAAGTCGCGCGAACGCGCGGTAGGCAAAGAGAATGTCGGAAGCCTTCCAGCCCAATCTGGACTTCACGGCGGCGCAGGAGGTCGATGCGCGCGACGCCTTCGTGGTCGATCTCGATGGCTACGAGGGACCGCTGCATGTCCTGCTGGCCCTGGCACGGACGCAGAAGGTCGATCTGCTGAAGCTGTCGATCACCCGGCTGGCGGAACAGTATCTGGCCTTCGTGCATGAGGCCCGGCGGCGGAACTTCTCCTTGGCCGCCGACTATCTGGTGATGGCGTCATGGCTGGCCTATCTGAAGTCTCGGCTGCTGTTGCCCCGGACCGAGAAGGGCAAGGGCGACGAGCCGCCGGCGGAGGAAATGGCCGCCGCCCTGGCCTTCCGGCTGCAGAAGCTGGAGGCGATGCGGAAGGCCTCCGACGCCCTGCTGGCCCGGCCGCAGCTGAAGCGGGACGTGTTCACGCGGGGGGACCCGCAGGCGACGGTCATCGTGCCGTCCGACCGGATCGACGCCAGCCTGTACGAGCTGATGGCGGCCTATGTCGGTCAGCGGCGGCGGGAGCAGGCCCGGCACTACAATCCCGGCCAGAGGGTCGAGGCCTATGCGTTGGAGGCGGCGCGGGACTGGCTGCGCGAGATCCTGCCGCGTATGGCCGACTGGACGCCTCTGGAGCGGGTCGCGCCTGTCCGTGACGGCGAGGGGCCGAGCCAGGCCAGTCTAACCGCATCGACCCTGTCGGCCAGCCTCGAGCTGGTCAAGGAGGGCGCGATGGATGTGCGTCAGGAGAAGGCCTTCGACGAGGTCTGGCTGAAGCGGCGCGGGCAGGGCCAGCCGCTGGAGCTGACGCCATGAGCGGCGTCCAGTTCGCGCCCGACGAAGGCGAGATCGAACGGCGGGTCGAGGCCCTGCTGTTCGCGGCGGCCGGGCCGTTGTCGGCGGCGGATATCGCTCGAAGGCTGCCCGAGGGCGCCGAGGTCGGGCGGGCCATCGCTGGCCTGCGGGCGCGCTATGAGGGGCGGGGGGTGGAGCTGGTCTGCGTCGCCGACCGCTGGAGCTTCCGCACGGCGGGCGACCTCGGCTTCCTGATGACCGAGGAGCGGGAAGAGCCGCGCCGGCTGTCCAGGGCGGCGCTGGAGACCCTGGCCATCATCGCCTACCACCAGCCCGTCACCCGGGCCGAGATCGAGAGCGTGCGAGGCGTTTCGATCTCCCGGGGGACGCTGGACCTGCTGCTGGAGATGGGGTTCGTGCGGCTGAGGGGCCGTCGGCGGACGCCGGGGCGGCCTGTGACCTATGCGACGGCGGACCGGTTCCTGGAGCATTTCGGCCTCGCCAGCCTCTATGACCTGCCTGGCGCGGCGGAGATGAAGGCGGCAGGGCTGCTGGACCTGTCCCTGCCCGTCGGGTTCGAGGTTCCGGACCCGTCGCGGTCGGGACCGGAGGAGGAGGACCCGATCGAGGATGGGGATGCGCCTGAGTTCGCCCAGGACTTCGTGGGCGACTGATCCGGGACCGACTCGGGTTGACGTCCGGGGGGTGTCTGGCTATACGCACGCCTCCGCCGCCGGGCTTCCGCGCGGCTTTTCTATTTCTATTTGCCCCTAGCCTGCACTGAGCAGCGAGCCGCCGAGCGGCAAGCGTCAGCGCCACCAAGGATTTCCGACCATGAAGGTCCGCAGCTCGCTCAAGTCGCTCAAGACCCGTCACCGCGACTGCAAGGTCGTTCGCCGCAAGGGCGTCGTCTTCGTGATCAACAAGACGGACCCGCGCTTCAAGGCGAAGCAGGGCTAAGGGCATTCCGGTTCGCTAACGGCGACGACGCGGTCGTCGCCTGCTTGAGCTGAGAACTACCCACAGGTCGCGGACTTTGTCCGCGACCTTTTTCGTGCCCGGCGTTGAGCCTGTGCCTCTGGCATGGTTAGCGTCCCCGCTCTTCTTTGTTGCCCTGCCGCCCCCTGGGCGACCCGAGGGCGGCCAGCCTGATACACGGAGACCTCCCATGGCCGACGACGCCACTTTCGACGCCTCGCCGGACGTCATGAACGCCACGGCCCAGGGTCGTCTGCGGACCATCATCGAGCGCATCGAGCGTCTCGAAGAGGACAAGGCCGCGATCATGGCTGACATGAAGGAGGTCTTCCTCGAAGCCAAGGGCGAGGGCTACGACGTCAAGATCCTTCGCAAGGTCATCCGCATCCGCAAACAGGACAAGGCCAAGCGTCAGGAAGAGGACGCGATCCTGGACCTGTATCTGTCGGCGCTCGGCGAGATCTGATCCTGAAGCGGACGCCCCTCTCGGGCGGTCCGAAGACCCAACCCCGAAACAAGGGGGCAGGGTCACTCAAGCGCTCGACCGGGATCAAGCCCGGGGCGGGCTTCCAGACGAAGAACCAGCCCTCGCCCAGCCCGTTCGAGGCCGAGCGTGAGGCTGCGCGTCGCAAGGCGCTGAACGCCCTCAAACGCGCCAAACGCGCCGCCGACAAGGCGGGGATCGCCCTGTCCGACTGGGAGGGTGAGTTCATCGAGGGCGTCTCTGACCGCATCAAGACCTATGGCCGCGCCTTCGGCGATCCCGAGAAGGGCGCGCCGGGCCAAGCCCTGTCGTCGATGCAGGGCCGCAAGCTGAAGGAGATCACGGCCAAGGCCAACGGCGAGGAGCCGAAGCGGCGATGGAGTCGCAAGACGCCGCCGGCCGACGAATCCTGATCCCCGACGTCCGGATCGTCCGGACGAAAACTGGCGGACGAAACGGACGAAACGGACGAAACGAGAGAAACGTCGTTTCGATTCAAAAATCTGACGCGACCCCTGTTTCGTCCGGTCGACAGGGAGGCGGGCGTTGGCCCGCTCGCGGCGCGATGATTGTCAAAGACCCGACGGACAGGTGGGGAGCCGGTCGCGAGGTCGCAAGACGTGATTAGGAATAAACTCATATTTACATTGCCGCGACCCCGTCCTGGGGGATGATCGCTTTCGACCCGTTGCAGACGGTCGGCATGTCCACAGCCAGGAGAAAGACACCCCGCGGCCCAGCTTGACGAAGGTTGGCTGGCGAGAGCTAAGTGAAGCCGCCACAACCGGAGCGCGCTATGTTGTTGATCTCCCTTTTGTCCGCGATGGTCTTTCAGGACGCGCCTGTCGCCCATCCTGAGACGCCGCAGCAGTTTCGAAACCGGAGCTCCACTTACGTCCAGGGAACGCTCAATGTCGCCTCAGGCGAGCGGGCTATCCTGCGTCAGAACGCTGACGGAACCTATGACCTGATCCGGGTCGACCGGATCCAGATGCGAGACGTCTTGCCGCCGACGGACCGATCGACTGCGGCCGTCAACGATGCGGACGCCGGAACCCTGAGGTTCGCCCTGCAAAGTCGCCAGGATGTCGGTTCCATACTGAAGGTTGAGAACGGCCAGTCCCAGGGACTCGCCTATTCAGGGTTCATCGTGCGCTACGTCGGCGGACAGGCGCGCGGTCCCGACCCGACTTCGGTCTGTACCGTGCCGCCAGGAATGGCCAATTATGAGCACTGGCCGGAGCCCATCATCCAGGTCGTGATCGGCGGGCTCCAGCGCTCCGACGATGCCGTGCCGACCTGCCCCCCGCACCTCGATAACCCGCCCGACGCTGCGGCAGATGCCCTTACAACGGAGGGTGAGCACCTCGGGCGGCTATCGACCCTGTTCGCGCTGTGTGAGCCCTACTACACCGTCGATATCGCTGTCGGGCACCGCCTCGCCGACGATTTCGAGCGGCGCTCACGAGAAGCCGGTTGGACGGACGAACGACAGACCGCAGCCTATGACCGGGGCCGCGAGGTGGAACGCGCCGAGGTGGGTATAGTCATGAATGCGGCCGGCGTGACGCCGCAGGAGGCGCGTCGCCTACTGCGCGACATGTACCCGCGCCTGAAGTCCCGGTGCCAATATCTGTCGCAGCAGGTCCCAGGCGCGGTTTCGGGCCTGGAGACCGGTGACCGACGCCTTGACGCTGCCGCCCGTCGCTACCGCTAGGTGAGATGGGCTGGAACCCTGATGAGTGAGGCGTCCGCTCTCCACCCACTGCAGTATTGGACGCATGCGATTGCGGTCCGTTTTGATCCGCCGAACGGTATGATCACGCGGTTGAAGTTCGAGGGACCTCAGTATGGTGCAAAAACCTGTGACCGGGCCGACTCTGGTCGTGGCGGAAACCCCTGAGGACTTCGAGGCTTTTGGAAGCGTCTGCCGGGCGTATGTCGAATGGTGCCGCGAGCGTTACGGCGACATGCCCTGGTTCGTCGAAGAGGTCTTCGGCTATCAGGCTCTGGAAGAAGAGCTGAAGGAGCTGGCGCACAAATACGGTCAACCCGCGGGGCGCACCCTGCTGGTCATGGGCAAGGATGGCGTCGTGGCGGGTGGCGCTTACCGGCGTCTGTCCGACACGGTTTGCGAACTCAAGCGGCTGTTCGTGACCGATGGGGCAAGAGGCTTGGGTCTGGGCAGAAAACTGTCGGACGCCCTGATCGGCGCGGCGATCGCCGATGGCTATTCCACCATGCAGTTGGACACCGGCAATCGCCTCACCGAGGCGATCGCCATGTATCAATCGATGGGGTTCAAGCCCATCGAGCCGTACCAGACGTATCCAGAGCGCTTGATGCCCTATCTGGTTTTCATGGAGAAACCACTCGATTGAGCGGCGATCAAGGTCTGCTGGCGGACCCCACCCCACCGTGCACCCCGGCCTTCGCCAGGGTGCACGGTGGGGTGGGGTCGCTAGAACAGGATCTTGCGCAGGCTGATCGAGAAGACGCGGCCCACCGGGTCGAGGAAGTCGGGCTGGTAGTTCAGCGGGACCGTGCCGGTCGAGGAGGTCACCTCGGTGCGGCTGTCGAGCAGGTTCTGGATGCCGAAGGTGACGCGGGTGCCCTTCAGGATCGGGAATTTCTCGACCCAGCTGGTCCGCTGGGTCAGGTCGGCGAAGACGGTCAGGTTGACCGTGGTCTGGTCGCTGAAGGCCAGGTCCGAGCCGCCCGTGCCGCCGTCGACGCGAGTCGCCTGACGCCAGTTGGCGTTGAGGAAGGAGCCGAAGCCGTTGCGGAAGACACCGCCCTGGACCTGGATTTCGTTGCGGGAGGTGCCGCCGCGGGCGCCGGTGGCATCCCCGTCCAGCAGGTCCAGCTCGGGCAGGCTGTCGCGGATGCTCACCGTGTCGGTGAACCGGACCGTATGATAGATGGACAGGTTGAAACGGCCCTGGCCCGGCTGCATGCCGCCGCCCCGGCCGCCGCCGGCGCCGGCGGGCGGGCCGCCCGCGCGGACCTGCGGCCCGCCGG